>JAMFSV010000081.1 GCA_026225455.1 Burkholderiales bacterium
AACCCAGACGAAAAAAAACGGGGCTGGAGAGCCCCGTAAGAACAACGACAAGAGGAGATGATGAGGCGGCAGGGAATGTGACCACCCATCATAGATACTGACCCGCCGCAGCTAGGGAAAGTTCGAATTATTTTCAAACGCATTCTGTTTCTTCTATTACGTGCTGTAAAAATGCGGCTGTATTGCGGTCATAATGCAGTCGTATCGGCGCGCCCCAACGACCTGCCCGGATAGGCCCATCTTCGCCGAAAAAAGCGCTCGTGGGCTCACCAGCGGCACAGCCCTGGACCAGGGCCGCTCCCCCTGATTTTAAAATTGTTCCACGGGTTGCCAGCCCATTATTAGCGTGAACAGGCCCCAGGCTCTACAATAGTGTCCCTGAGCGTCGGCCGGAGCGAACCCCGGCCGGCCGCTGCGACCGAGAGGGCGGCTCATCCATTGAGTGGGCCCATAACCATCAGCAGGCGAAACATGAGTCTTGATAGAAAACAGGTTGACGCGGTACTCGCGACAGTCGTCGACCCCAATACCGGCATCGATCTGCTGAGCGCGAAAAATATTCGCGATGTAACGATTTCCGGCACCGAGGTGATGGTGGCCGTGGTGCTCGGTTACCCCGCGCATAGCCAGTTTGAAACCATCCGCAGGCTGGTCGACGCGGCGGTGGGCGCTTTGCCCGGGGTGGACAAGGTTGAGGTGGCGGTATCGCAGCACATCGTCGCGCACTCGGTGCAGCGTGGCGTGAAGCTGTTGGACAATGTTAAAAATATTATTGCGGTCGCTTCCGGCAAAGGCGGTGTCGGCAAGAGCACCACCGCCGTCAATCTGGCCCTGGCGCTGGCGGCAGAAGGCGCGCAAGTGGGCATTTTGGACGCCGACATCTACGGCCCTTCGCAACCGACCATGCTGGGCATCACCGGCCGCCCCGAGTCGGCCGACGGCAAGACCATGGAACCCATGGTCGGTCACGGGATTCAAGCCAACTCGATCGGTTTCCTGGTCGATGCCGACAGCCCCATGGTGTGGCGCGGTCCGATGGTCACTTCGGCGCTCGACCAGTTGCTGCGCCAGACCAATTGGCGCGATCTGGATTATCTGGTGGTCGATATGCCCCCGGGAACCGGCGATATCCAGTTGACCTTATCGCAGCGGGTGCCGGTCACGGGCGCTGTGATTGTGACGACGCCGCAGGATATTGCCTTGCTCGATGCGAAAAAAGGCCTGAAGATGTTCGAGAAGGTCGGCATTCCGATTTTGGGCATCGTCGAAAATATGAGCGTGCATATCTGCTCCAACTGCGGTCACGCCGAATCGATTTTTGGTGCGGGCGGCGGCGAGGCGATGTGTGCGGAATATGGGGTCGATTTCCTCGGCAGCTTGCCGCTGGATATTCGCATCCGCGAACAAGCCGACGCCGGCAATCCGTCGGTGGTGGCGGACCCGGACGGCAAACCGGCCGAATTGTATCGCGCCATTGCGCGGCAGGTGGCGGTGCGGATTGCCCAGCAATCGCGCGACATGGCATCGAAATTCCCGGTGATTGTAGTGCAAAATACCTGATTTTTAGTGCAGCGAGGCGGTTATGAGACAACAGTGGCACCGACGTGCGGCGGAGGGCTTGGTGGTGGTGGTGGCGGGCTCGCTGCTGGGTGCCTGCACCTCGGTGGGGGCGCTGCAGCTTAGCGCCGATGCCGTGCTGTTGCCTTATCACCGCGGCAACGCACGGGGTACGGTGAGTCTGGTAGAGCGCGCCGACGGCGTGCAAGTCACCTATAGTTTGAGCGGCCTGCCGCCCGGCACCAGCCATGCCTTGCATATTCACGAACGGGGCGATTGCAACGCGCCCGACGCCGGCAGCGCCGGACCTTTGTTTAACCCCGATGGGCAGCGCCTGAAGCGTGGCGCCCGTCCTGACGGCGATCTGGGCACCGTGCGCGCCGACGTCAACGGTGTGGCGACGGGCTTTCTGGTGGCGCGCAATGTGACGCTGGACGGGATCAATTCGGTCGCTGGCCGGGCTGTCATTGTGCATCGCGACGAAGACCTGGACGACGCCGCGGCTGACCAGGGCGCGGGACCCGCGCTGGCGTGCGGCGTGTTGCACGCCTTCTGAGCCCGTTTGCCCGGATTTAGCCGTGGTTTTCGCCCGTGCGGCGAGGCCGCGGCGGCCCGGCCGGCCCCCGCGGCCTCACCCGGCAAATTCACCCGCTTCGGCCCCGATTTATGCCCCAATGCTTGAATTGCCGTGGTGACATACAGTTCAAGTAGAATAGCGGCCTAAGTCGATTCAAGCCGGTTTTGCCCGACGGATTTTGCCTGACTGATCGCCCGGGAAAGGGCGGCGGGGAAACAGGCTTCCTTTGGCCTGGCACCCTGGCCCTGAATATTCCTTTAGTCCTTTTTAACCGGTTCTGGTTGCGCGCATATGACTATCAAATCTGACGCATGGATTCGGCGCATGGCCGAGCAGCACAATATGATCGAGCCTTTCGCTCCCCAGCAGGTCCGGGTCAGCGAAGACGGGCGCAAGATCGTCAGCTACGGCACCTCGAGCTACGGTTACGACATCCGGTGCGCCGACGAATTCAAGATTTTCACCAACATCAATTCGACCATTGTCGATCCCAAGAATTTCGACGAAAAATCGTTTGTCGATTTCAAGGGCGATGTGTGTATTATTCCGCCCAATTCGTTTGCCCTGGCGCGCACCATCGAATACTTCAAGATTCCGCGCAGTGTGTTGACCGTGTGCCTGGGTAAATCGACTTACGCCCGCTGCGGCATCATCGTCAACGTGACGCCATTCGAGCCCGAATGGGAAGGGTACGTGACGCTGGAGTTTTCCAACACCACCACGCTGCCGGCCAAGATTTACGCCAACGAGGGGGTCGCGCAAGTGCTGTTTTTCGAAAGCGACGAAGTTTGCGAAGTGTCGTACAAGGACCGCGGCGGCAAGTATCAAGGCCAGCGCGGAGTGACCCTGCCCAAGGCTTAAGGCGCCAAAAGCGCTGCTAAAAGCGCTGTCAAAAGCGCGGCCGCAAGCGCGGCCGAAAGCGGGTCAAAGATTGCGGTGTGTACCGCGACGTCAAACCGCCGCAACCATGCGGCGGTGGTTTTTTGGAGAGTCGTTCCATGAAGTTTCGTTTTCCTGTCGTCATCATCGACGAAGATTTTCGCTCTGAAAATATTTCAGGTTCCGGCATCCGTGCACTGGCCGAGGCGATCGAAGGCGAGGGAATGGAAGTACTCGGTCTGACCAGTTATGGCGACCTGACGTCGTTTGCGCAACAGGCCAGCCGTGCCTCATGTTTTATCTTGTCGATCGATGACGACGAGTTCGGCATCCACAAAAGCGGCGTCGAAGAAAACGGCGAACTGGCGTTTGCCATCGTCGCACTGCGCGCGTTTGTCGCGGAAGTGCGCCGCCGCAATGCCGACCTGCCGATTTTTCTATATGGCGAAACCCGCACCTCACGCCATATTCCGAATGACATCCTGCGCGAGTTGCACGGTTTCATTCATATGTTCGAAGACACTCCGGAATTTGTCGCGCGCCACATCATTCGCGAAGCGAAAAATTACCTCGATTCACTGGCGCCGCCGTTTTTCCGCGCGCTGACGCATTACGCGGCCGACGGTTCGTATTCATGGCATTGCCCGGGTCATTCGGGCGGCGTGGCGTTCCTGAAGAACCCGCTGGGGCAGATGTTCCACCAGTTCTTCGGTGAAAACATGCTGCGCGCCGACGTGTGCAACGCGGTCGACGAACTCGGTCAGTTGCTCGACCATACCGGCCCGGTCGCCGCATCGGAACGCAATGCCGCGCGCATCTTCAGCGCCGACCATTTGTTTTTTGTGACCAACGGCACCTCGACCTCGAACAAAATCGTCTGGCACGCCACCGTGGCGCCGGGCGATATCGTGCTGGTCGACCGCAATTGCCATAAATCGATTTTGCACGCGATCACCATGACCGGGTCGATCCCCGTGTTTCTCACGCCGACGCGTAATCACTTCGGCTTGATCGGGCCGATTCCGCGCGATGAATTCAAGCCGGAAAACATCCGCAAAAAAATCGAAGCCAATCCGTTTGCCCGCGAAGCCTTGGCCAAAAATCCCAATGCCAAACCGCGCATCCTGACCATCACGCAAAGTACCTACGACGGGGTGGTGTACAACGTCGAAATGATCAAGGACCTGCTGGGCGATATGCTCGACACCCTGCATTTCGACGAAGCCTGGTTGCCGCATGCCGAGTTTCACGAGTTTTACCAGGACATGCATGCGATCGGCTCAGGCCGTCCACGCACCGGGGCACTGGTGTTTGCCACCCACTCCACGCATAAATTGCTGGCCGGCATTTCGCAAGCCTCGCAGATTCTGGTGCAGGATTCCGAGAGCAGCAGCTTCGATAAACATCGCTTTAACGAAGCCTATTTGATGCACACCTCGACCAGTCCCCAGTACGCGATTATCGCCTCGTGCGACGTGGCGGCGGCAATGATGGAAGCGCCGGCCGGCACCGCGCTGGTGGAAGAATCGATCGCCGAGGCGCTGGATTTCCGCCGCGCCATGCGCAAGGTCGATGCCGAATACGGCGACGACTGGTGGTTCACCGTATGGGGTCCCGAAGAACTGGCCGACGAAGGCATCGGTTCGCGCGAAGACTGGATGCTGAAACCGGGCGAGCGTTGGCATGGCTTCGGCGATCTGGCCGAAGGCTTCAACATGCTGGACCCGATCAAGGCCACCATCATCACGCCGGGGCTGAATGTCGACGGTGAATTCGGCGAATCGGGCATTCCTGCCGCAATCGTCACCAAGTATCTGGCCGAGCATGGCATTATTGTCGAGAAGACCGGGCTGTATTCGTTCTTCATCATGTTCACCATCGGCATTACCAAAGGCCGGTGGAACAGCATGGTGACCGAGTTGCAGCAATTCAAGGACGACTACGACAACAACCAGCCGCTGTGGCGCGTGCTGCCGGAATTTGTGGCCAAGTATCCCGACTACGAACGCACCGGCCTGCGCGAGTTGTGCGACCAGATCCATAGTGTTTACAAGGCCAATGACATTGCCCGCGTGACCACCGAAATGTATCTGTCGGACATGGAACCGGCGATGAAGCCGACCGACGCTTATGCCAAGCTGGTGCATCGCGAGATCGACCGGGTCCCGATCGACGAACTCGAAGGACGCATCACCAGCATCTTGTTGACGCCGTATCCGCCGGGCATCCCGCTGTTGATTCCGGGCGAGCGATTTAACCGCATCATCTTGCGTTACCTGCAGTTCGCGCGTGAATTCAATGCGCGCTTCCCAGGCTTCAATACCGATATCCACGGTTTGGTGGCGGAGAAGATCAACGGGCAGGTGGAGTATTTTGTGGATTGCGTGCGGGCTTAGGTTTTAGTCGGACAGTCCAGGCTCGTCGCGCCGAGTCCTGGACTGAGCGCTGCATGAGGTGCGCGTTGCTTGATGACGCCGCCTCGCCCCGCCTTGCGGGCCCCATCGATGCCGACCTGCGTTGGCGATTTCCCCAAATCTGATCTCTGACGATCCTGCAGCTTCGCACTGCGGCGAGACACTTGCGTTCGCTCGGCCGGCACGCGGGCGCAATGTGTCATGAGCGTGGCGCAGTGCGGTCGCAATTGCCTGGCCGGAACTCGGACGCCCTGACGTGTCACTCATTGAGGCCGATTTCCCGCTCAGCTGCCTCGCTGCCATTGATGCACCTGCAACGACATCTGCTTGGTCAAAACAGACAGACCTGAAGTGAGGTGTCAATGCAATGCTGAATCACGGCCGGTTTTGCCGAGCGTGCGACGGCCATGTTGAAATGATCCCTCGTTGGAGATTCCTTCCATGCCTAGATTTCCCGCCATCGCACGCGCTTCCCCCGCGGGGGAAGTTGCGCCAACAAGCCCGGACTATATGCTGGCCGCCGCGAACTATAATAAATGGGATATCAGCCGGGATCGTAACCGCCAAGCGCGCCTCGCTGCGATCCAGGATTTGCAGCAGACGCGGGAACAGCTCGATTCGGCGCCCACCTTGAATTTGCCTGCGCCAGTCAGTAGCAGGAAGACTGAGGTTCAAACAAAAATAGACCAGCTCGATAAGCAGATCAGGCAATACCAGGAACAAGAGATCGCCGATCTGAGAGAGGGAATTGCCCTGTTGGATAGGGCAATCCCTCTGATTGACACGGCACCGATTAAGTCCGCCGACAAACGCGAGCACCTGCGCGAAATGCCGCTGGAGCGGATCCAGCTACGCGCAGAATTATTAATGATGCTGAGAGCCCGCACGAAAATTCCAGGCCATGGAGGTGAGCCCGACTTGCTTGGTATCTATCGAACTTATTCCGACCGTACGTCGGATGCTGCGCGATCCTTCGCCATAGAGGCCGAGGTAAAGATGCGTACAGCGAAAAAAACGACACAAGTCTTGATCGAGACGGCGGAGATTCAAGCCCTGGATCTGGAAGCGTCAAGCCGATATCTCGACCCTGAAATCAAGCTGGAGCACGACGGATTCAATCGCTGGATCAGGCGTTGCGCCGAAACGCAGCTGTCCCTTTACTCGTTGGAGCCGCTCGTGCTCCAACTGGACCGCAGACCGGGCTGCCACAAAATGGAGGTCAAGGCATTCGAATGCCTGGACAACACTATCGATTTGAATAAGTCATTCCTATGGGCCTGCGATCCCGCAAGATTTGGGTATCAGGTCGCTCGGGTGAAAGGTGCCGGTGTATCGCTGACCGAACTTGCCGCCAAACCGGCCGGCGTGTTGCATCGTATCGACGTGCTGCATGGATTGAACAGCCGCTACCAGAGCCTCAAGCTCAAATTGAGCGAGTTGCACAAGACATGTGTGGATTTCATAGCAGATACGCCAAGCGGGTTGCCGAAAAAAGTCCTGGACGATGTGCGGGACATGTCAGAGGCAATCGGCAAGCTGCAAACCAGCGCGGATGAAACGCTGGAGCGGCTGCTGCTTGAAGCGCCGCGAGCGGATGAGGCGTTGCAAACTGATCAGGCGCCGCTGTCACTGGCGGCCACAGCAGCATCCTCCGGCGCTGCGGGGAGACGTAAACCCCGGAAAACCGCGAGTCAGCCGCAGCCAAGGGCGGCAGCCTCCGCTTCGCTAGCTCCACAGGTCCTGCCGGAAAGTCAGCCGGCTGGGGAGCCGGTGCTTAAGTTCGACACGCCCGGCGGACCGATGCTCAAGTTCGATACACCGGATGGAGCCCTGCTGGTACACGGAAAGGTCACCGCGGATCACGAGGGTGGCGAGGTGGTCGAGTTCTCCTCCGGGTTCTCAGGTCAGACGACCCGATATAAGCGGCGCAAGACCGAGGTCTTGAACCGGACCGTGTGGGAGAAACTGTATCCGAAAGACCGGGTTCTGGCAGAAATCGAGCAGGACGGCATCGACGAGAGCGAAGCGCCGGCCAATCTCGCTGTGGATAAAACGCGCTCGACCGAACGGCACGAACGTCGTTTGCAGCGGGTGTTCGACCGTGCTAATGAGTTTTTGCATGACAGGCCGGCAAAAGAGATGTGCGCCCGAATGCTGGAACGTGAAGTGAGCTATCGAGTCACGCCGGGCGACGTTGCCGCTTATCTTGGACCTTATGTTGCCTCGCTCGATGAAATGCGGGGAGCGCTCGACAAATACTGCCTTCAACTGGATGCTGCGACGCCGGCGCTGAAATCCGAGTCAGCCCAGATGCTATACGGGGAAGCGAAAAAGCATATCGCCGGGCTGCAGGAAACCGCCGATGCCTTGCGCCGATTCGGGCGGGATGCCGGGATACGTATCTTTAAAAAGCAAGCGCCGACTTCGAGAGGGCTGGAGTTTCTCATCGAACAGCAGGTGCCTATCGACGTCAAAATCACGGCGCCGCGTCACAAACTGGGTGGGACTTCGATTCAAGCGGGCGAGAAAACCACCGGCGCGCGGTTAAAGCAGACGCGTGAGTCGCCGCGCTCCGCGGATTATCTGACGGCATGTCGCCTGACCATCCGGGGCGACGAGACGCCCCTGTGTGTCGCCCATTTCCACTACGATAATCCTGCCGCGGAAGACACCGACTGCCGCGCCGCGCATCTGAAAACCGTGGCGCAGGAACGCGAGACCAACCGCCCAGGGCCGCTGGCCCAGGTGTCGGCCGGGCGCCGCGCCGAGGTCTATTACGCGAAACTCGAGAGCAAGGTCGTCAAATGGATACTTACGCAGGCGGAGCTGCAAAAACAGCGGCAAAGCTGATCACGCAGGGTGTTTCATCCGTCAAATGAAGTACTTAAGTTGGGGGCGGCATACGGTGTCGCACGAGCGATTGATGAAATTAGATAGAGGTATTTATGCCCAAAGTTGAAGGATCCAGGAGGACGGTCCGGACCGTGCGGGCGGAGTCTGAGAAGACGGATGAGTTGCGCCAGCCGTTTTACGACCGGCATGTGGCATGGGCCCGCCAACGAAATCTGGAGCAGGCGGGACGCAATGAGACCAAGAGCCAATTTTCCAAACAGTGGAGGGAACGGATCGAAGCGCATCTGCACTTGACCGCGACGGGGGCGCCTCCTCAGACTCTGGCGGCATCTCGCGAACAATTAAAGCGCCGTTGTGTGGAGATTCAGCCGTTTTGGGACGCGGAGATTCAAGCATTGCAAGCCGGCCAAGAAAATCTCCAGCAGCTTATTTCGCTGTTGAGGCCGTCTGACGAAGAATGCTTATCCGCGTACAACAAGCAGAAAATCGGCATCGGCGGCGAATTGATCGAAGCCATATGGAATCGCGGCATCGTGACCATGCCGGGCGGTGAATCGCAGATGCTTAGGGAGTATCGGGATAGCTTGGACGACAGTAGTGGCGGGCCGGGTGAGACGAAGGAAAGCAGAAAACTCAAGGATGAATTCGAGAAAAAAATTGAACAGTGCTGCTCATACAGCACGGCCTTGGCTGAGTTCACCGAGACTCACGCGCATACGGTCAAAACCAGCCCATATCTCGACGATGAGAAGAGGCAGATACTCGCGAAGCACACTCAGTGGCGCAATCATGGCGCTAAAGCCACCTTGCCTTCGCTGTTGATCCACCGGATTGTATTTCAGATGATGAGCCACCGTCCGGCCTGCGCCGAACAGGAGACTGTGGCTAAAAAATGCCTGGAAGATTTTTTCCTGCTGCACCAATCGTTTATGTGGGCGCGCGATCCTGAATTTTTTGGCCGTGCCACTCCCGCCGAGAGCGACGTCATACCTTTCTTGCGGGAGCGCGCGGGCAAGCCGACCGGAGTGTCGGAGCGAATTGAGGTGCTCCAGGGGGTCAACAGCCAGACCGAGAAGCTCAAGCAGAAACTTGTCGATTTACATAACGACTATAAGGCAACCCGCGAAAGGCATCCACAACTTCCAAGAAAAATCGTTAAGGATGATTTCGAACGGTTGTCCAAAGCGCTCGATCACTTGCGTCAATGCGCTGACGACACGCTCGCCCGATTGTTGCTCGAGGAAGCGCCGCCTGATCCGCCCGTTGCCGGGGCATCGGCCCCGGCAAGCGCGGTTGCGGTTGCATCCCCGTCCGTTAGCACCGCGGTAAAACCCAAACAGCCGTCACCCAGTGGCGCAGCTGATGCCGACGAGCCGATCAGGATTAGGACTCAAGACGGGTTTCTGGCTGCCAAGGGCCGTATCCTTGGCGAAGGCAGGGGCACCGTAGCGGAGTTTCTCGAAGGGAAGACGGTGATCGCGAGTTATGAGCGGCGCACCACGCGGGTGCTGGGCGAAGACGTTTGGGTCGCGCGCCGCGCGGATGAGGAACTCGATGCACTTGAAGTCGAGAGCGGCGAAGCTGTGCCTATTCAAGAAGCGAGCCGCACGGGGGCGACCGAGCGTCAGGAAAAGTACCTTGGCAGGTTGATTGCCCTCGCTCAAAATGCTTTGGACGAGAGTCCAAAGTGGATGGGCGTGGCGAAATATGTAGAGCAGATGGTTGACCATGCGCCAAGTCCTAACTGCGTTGAACGCTACCTGTCGCAGTATCTGTCGAAGCTTGAAAGAAGAAGCGACAAGCTGGCTAAAGCGATTGATCGGCTTGAGCGAGCTGCGCTGTCATCCGATTCGGAGGCGGCCTCCCCATTGGCGGGGAAGGCAGCCGATATGGCCAAGCAGCTGCGGGAACAGGAGCGCATCGTTCAACGCACCGGCCTGGACGCCGCGATCCGCATCGCGGAAAAACAAGCGCCGACGGCTGAGGCGCTGCGTACTTTAATCGAGTTTGGTGTGGTTGACGCCAAGAAGGTGAATAAGAAACGTATCCCGCTAGGACGGCAGCCCATCGAAACCGGCCAGACGCATTCTGGAGCAAAGCTGAAGCAGCATGCGCTACAAACGGGGCGGGGGTATTTGGATGAATACGCGCTTTACCTTGGCGGCAAGCTGTGGAGTTACGCGCATGCCCATTACGATGAGGTCGCAGCCGAGCGGCAAAACTGCTGTGTCATGCATCTGAAAATGCCAAGCCAGCGGGGGCAGACCAATACCTATGCCAAACGCCCGAATTTGGCAGCGGAAACGGACACCGAGGGACGCCTGCGTGTCCACTACGGCATCCTGAGATCGAATGCATTGCGCGAATGGATCTTCAACAATGCCGAACCTGCGGCCGTAGCAGAACCTGAACCCGTGTCGCAGCCAAAGCCTTCAGCGAAGGCCAAACGGTAGCGGCCGGTCAGCTTGGGCGCACCTTTAAGGCGTCGAGCAGCGATTTGATTGCAGGCATGCCGGGCCCACGATGCCTACCCCGGCCTGCGCCTGGATCAAATCAAGCCAACCCCGCACGCGCTGCGGCAATCGCCTTACGCACCTGCTCCGGCGCCGTGCCGCCCGGATGATTGCGGCTGGCGATCGAGCCTTCCAGCGTCAGGTAGTCGAACACATCGTCGCCGATCAGCGCGGCAACGTTGGGCAGGTCGGCGCGCATTTGTTCCAGCGACAGGTCGGCCAGGTCGCAGCCGCGATCGACGCAAATCCGCACCGCGTGGGCCACCGCTTCGTGCGCATCGCGAAATGCAAGGCCGCGCTTGACCAGATAGTCGGCCAGATCGGTGGCGGTGGCGAAACCTTGCAGGGCGGCGGCGCGCATGGCGTCCGGTTTGACGCTGATGCCGGCGACCATTTCGGCGAAGATGCGCAGCGTATCGACCACCGTATCGACGCTGTCGAACAACGGTTCTTTATCTTCCTGATTGTCTTTGTTGTAGGCCAGCGGCTGGCCTTTCATCAGCGTCAGCAAACCCATCAAATGACCGTACACGCGCCCGGTCTTGCCGCGCGCCAGCTCAGGCACATCGGGGTTTTTCTTTTGCGGCATGATCGACGAGCCGGTGCAAAAACGATCGGCGATATCGATAAAGCCGACCCGCGGGCTCATCCACAGCACCAGTTCTTCGGACAGGCGCGACACATGCGTCATCACCAGCGCCGCGGCGGCGGTGAATTCGATGGCGAAGTCGCGGTCCGAAACCGCGTCCAGCGAATTGGCGCAGATGCCGTCGAAACCGAGTTCTTTCGCCACAAAATGCCGGTCGATCGGATAACTGGTGCCGGCCAGGGCGGCCGCCCCGAGCGGCAGGTAATTCATCCGCTTGCGGCAATCCTGCATGCGGCCGGTGTCGCGCGTGAACATCTCGACATAAGCCAGCAAATGGTGGCCGAAGGTGACCGGTTGCGCCACTTGCAAATGGGTAAAGCCGGGCATGATGGTCGCCGCATGCTGCTCGGCGAGATCGAGCATGGCGCGGCGCAAGGTCGCCAGCAGCAGAACAATGCCGTCGATCTCGGCGCGCAGCCAAAGACGGATATCGGTGGCCACCTGGTCGTTGCGCGAACGGCCGGTATGCAGGCGTTTGCCCGCATCGCCGATCAGCGCGGTCAGGCGCGCTTCGATGTTCAAATGCACGTCTTCCAGGTCCAGCTTCCATTCGAGCTCGCCGCGTTCGATTTCGCCGCGAATCTGCGCCATGCCGCCACGGATGGCGGCCAGGTCGTCCTGGCTGATGATCTCTTGCGCGGCCAGCATGGCGGCGTGCGCGAGTGAGCCTTGGATGTCGAGCAAGCCCAGGCGTTTGTCGAAAAATACCGAGGAGGTATAACGCTTGACCAGGTCCGACATCGGCTCGTTGAAACGGGCCGACCAGGCCTCACCTTTTTTATGCAGTTGGGAAGTCATCGCAGTCCGCTGGAAACAGGAAATGGGCAAAAACAGCAAATAGGGGCAATAGCCTGGCCAGGGGCGCCCGGCCAGGGGCTTAATACAGTGCGACCGTCGCGTCGACTTGTCGCGACCAGGCGTCAATCCCGCCTTGCAGATTGTGGATCTTGGTAAAACCGTGCGCTTCGAGGAACATCCCCGCCTGCGCGCTGCGCGCGCCGTGATGGCAGATACAGACGATTTCCGCGTCCTGGTCGAACTCGTCGCTGCGCGCCGGAATCTGCTGCAGGGGAATATTCACAGCACCTGGGATTTGCGCGGTTTGCACTTCCCACGGTTCACGCACATCGAGCAGGATAGGCTTGGGGCGGGAGGCATCGGAGAGCCATTCGGCGAGATCTGGAGCACGCAGGTTTTGCATTGGGGGCCTTCGGAATTCAGTAACAACGATTGTGGACTGGGCCGCGCGGCGCACGTCGTGCGGACCGCGCTGCACCGGCAGCTTTGCGTCGCGACCGTCCATTTGCAGCATGCAGCACAGGCTTGATCAAAGGCGGCCGTGCTGCTTGATCAAGCTCAAGCTCAAGCTAATCAAGACGGGCGCGTAAGCTAGTCTAAACCTGCCTGGCAAGCAACGTGTCAGGCAGGCTCAGTCATCGGCCGCGTTGCTTAAAAAACAAGCCTGGAGCAGACTCGCAAGCACAGGCCTGCAAGCGCGAGCTTAGAAGCGGAAGCGCGACGGCTCGACGGCGTTGGTCAGCGGCGCAACATAGGTGTCGAACACTTCGCTGACGCGGAATTCGGCTTCGCCGACTCGCGTCACGATTTGCGCCCGCATCACCGGCAGGCCGCCGACAAAAGCCGCCAAGCGGCCGCCGATTTTCAGTTGATCGAGTAATTCGCGCGGCAGCACCGGCAAGCCGCCCGAGACGCAGATCACGTCGTAGGGGGCGTGCGTCGGCCAGCCCAATGCGGCATCGCCGAGCGCAACTTCAACATTGCTGATGCCGTTGGCGCCCAGGTTTTCCTGGGCCAGGGCGACCAGCGCCGGATCGATATCGACCGTCAGCACATGGCGCGCACGGTGTGCCAGCAGGGCGGCCATATAACCTGAGCCGGCGCCGATTTCGAGCACGGATTCGTGTTTGCGCACGTTCAATTCCTGCAAGATGCGCGCTTCGATTTTCGGCGACAGCATTTGCTGGCCGGCCGGCAGCGGAATTTCAAAGTCGGCGAAGGCGAGCGAGGCATAGGCGGCGGGCACGAACTTTTCGCGCTTGACGATCGCCAGCAGGCCGAGCACTTCCTGGTCCAGCACGTCCCAGGGGCGGATCTGCTGTTCGATCATGTTGAAACGAGCTTGCTCAATATTCATGGTAAGGGTCGGTCCGGATCACTCAAGAAATGACGAATTTAATCACCGCAATTGTACCAAACTGGCAGAGTGCGCCGCAGCCTATTCGGTGCGCGGGGCGGCTTTGCCGCGGTTTTTTAATGGATTTTGGCGCGCTGCCGGTGAAAAACCGGCACCCAGGGGCGGAAAAACGGCTCGAACGTGGGAAAATAGCGCCCCACCCGCGATAAAACCACCTCGGAAACCGTGATGCAGGACTCACTCGCCGCCATCCGCGTCGCCCCGCCTTCAGCCCAGCCGCACGCCTGCCGGCCCGGTTGTGCTGCCTGCTGCATCGCGCCTTCGATATCCAGCCCGATTCCCGGGATGCCGAGTGGCAAACCGGCAGGGGTGCGCTGCGTGCAACTGGATCAGGACCTGCAATGTGCGATTTTCGGCGATCCGCAACGGCCGGCGTGCTGCGGCGGCTTGCAGCCTGCAGCCGAAATGTGCGGCGACAACCGGCAACACGCCTTGCTCTGGCTGACCACGCTGGAGACGCTTACCCAGCCGGAACCTCCGGTGCCATAAGCTAGGCGCGCGACGGTACAGGCAGGCAAGCTGCGTCGCCGCCAAGGAAACTATGCGGGCACGGGGCTGGTCGAATGGCCGTGCTTGCGGCTGCGGTTTGCCCGGCACCGGTGCCCGATGCCGATGATTTTTTTATACTTATTTTTTTATTCAGGCAGGAGCCATCAACCATGCTGCGGTTTTTCCCGATTCGACGCAAACTGGCCCAGGCCGGGGTATTCCTTGGCTTGATCATGACCCTGAGCTTGGGTGCATGCCAGGTGTTCCCGTTTATGCCCGATCATTACACTTTCACCCGGCAGGCAGCGCAAACCGCGCTGGAGCGCAAATTCCCGTTCCACAAGCAGTATGGGCAACTGATCGCGATCAATTTGAGTCACCCGGTGCTGGTGCTGCATCCCGAGAACAACAGCGTGTCGATTGCCTTGAACGCCGATTTCAGCAGTCCGCTATTGGACCAGCCGGTGACGGGCGGTTTTGCCATCAACAGTCAACTGGCCTACGACGCGACGCGTCAGGCAGTCGTGTTGAAACAGCCGACCCTGGAAAAAATCGACTTGGGTGAGTTGCCCGGGGTCGATCCGAAACAACTCAACGCGGCGGCCTCGTTGCTGGCCACTCAATTGCTCGATCATTACCCGGTTTATGTGTTTAAACCCGATCAGCTATCGTTTTCCGGAGTGGCGTATGAACCCGGGGAAATCCGCGTGCAGAACGACGGCATCCGGGTTCAGGTGGTGGAAAAACACTGAGGCGGGAACCGGCGCAGGGCTTAACGCTTGAATTCAAGCTTAAGCGCTGCGCCGCTTGAACAACAAATACCACACCCCGTGCCCGAGCCGCAAGCCGCGCCGCTCGAACTTGGTCACCGGGCGATAGGCCGGGCGTGGCGCATAGTCGGCCGCGGTGTTTTCCAGCAGCGGCTCGGCACCCAGCA
>JAMFSV010000082.1 GCA_026225455.1 Burkholderiales bacterium
ATACGATTGCAGGCAGTTAATACGGTTGCGGCGGCGAATACGGTTTCAGGCAAAGGCGAGCAAGGCGTCCGGGCGTAGATTCAGGCCCACCGGCATGCCGCGGCTCAGTTCGAGGTGGCCGGCGACATCGATGGTCAAGATGTCGGGCGCGGCATCCTGGATCCGCAACCGCGTGCGTTCGCCGAGAAACTGCGCGCTCTCGATCACGCCGCGCAACTGAGCATGTTCGGGCGGCGCCAGGCTTGCATCCTCGGGCCGGAAAAATAATTCCGCCGGGCGCGCAACGCTCCCGCCCGGCGCGCTATCCGGGTACTGGGCGCGGGCCGCGGCGCTGAGCGGCACAACGCCGCCCAGCGTACGCAGTGCGCCGTGATGAATTTCGCCGTCCAGACGGTTGAGCGTGCCGATAAATTGGGCGACGGTGCGGTTGCCCGGCCGATAGTAGATTTCGCGCGGGGTGCCGATTTGCTCGATGCGCCCGGCGCTCATCACCACAATCCTGTCGCCCAATGCCATCGCTTCCGCCTGGTCATGGGTCACATACACGGTGGTCACGCCCAGGCCACGCAGCAGCGTATTCATTTCAGCGCGCAAGGTATCGCGTAGCTTCGCGTCCAATGCGGTGAGCGGCTCGTCGAGCAATAGCACCCGTGGCCTGGGAGCCAGTGCCCGCGCCAGCGCCACCCGTTGCCGCTGACCGCCCGACAGTTCGCCGATCGGTTTTTCCGCATGAGCGGTTAATTGCATCAGTTCGAGTAATTCCCCCACCCGTTGCCGCACCGTGCGCGGGTCCACCTGTTTGATGCGCAGGCCGTAAGCGATATTGCCGCGCACATTCAGATTGGGAAACAGCGCATAACTTTGAAACACCATGCCTACCTGGCGCCGCTCGATCGGTTGTGCGGTGACGTCGTCCTCACCAAAATGCACCGTGCCGCCGGCGTCCGGGGTTTCCAGTCCGGCGATCAGCCGCAGCGTGGTGGTTTTGCCGCAGCCTGACGGTCCCAGTAGTACCAGCGTTTCACCGGCACCGATGGCAAGTTCGAGCGGGTCCAATACGCGCTGGCCGCGATAGCTCTTGGCGCATTGCTTCAAGGTGATCGGGATCGCATCGAGTTTCATGGTGCGTGCTCCTGCGCCGTGGTGCTGTTGCCGGGACCGGTTGGGGTACGCGAGCGCGCCCCCAAAAGCTGCATGGCGATCAATAAAGGCATGGTGATGGCGAAGAAAATAATCGTATAAGCGCTGCCGATTTCAATCCGCATCGATGCATAGGCATCGGCCAGACCGACCGGCAAAGTTTTGGTGTCGGGCGTATGGAGCATCCAGGTCAAATTAAATTCGCCTAGCGACAGGGTAACCACGGTCAGTGCGCCCGCGAGCACGCCCGGCCAGGCGTTGGGCAACACGATGGTGAAGCAGCGCTGACGAAAACTGGCGCCCAGGCTGGCGGCGCCTTCTTCCAAAGTACGCAAATCGATGCTGGCGCAAATCGCCGCGACCGAGCGCACCATAAACGGCAGGGTGAATACGACATGGCCGACCACGATAAACCAGAGGCTATTGCGAAAGCCCCTAAAACCGCCGTAGATGGCCAGAATCGCGAGGGCCGAAGCCAAGCCCGGCAGGGCGATCGGCAACACCAGCATTTCTTCGATCAGCCGCGCTAGCCGCGTTTGCGAACGCGCCAAGGCATAACCTGCCGGCACGCCTGTGAGCAACACAATCGCCAGCGTGGCCGCGGCGACATACAGCGAGGCGAGCACCGAATCGCCATAAGTGGTGAGCACCGTCTCGATCCAATGCAACGTCAAGCCGCTCGACAGGCCACGAAAATAATTCACTGTCAGGCCGGCGAGTATCGACATCACCATCGGCACAATCAGAAAAGCGCACAACAGGCAGGTAAGCAGGGCTTGCAGCACGGTGAGCCAAAAGCGCAGCGGCTGGTGCAGGCGGATCGGCCTGCTGTTTTTGGCGGCCAGGGCGGCGGTGGAGGTGGGGGCGCTCATAAGGGCACGATTTCGCGTTTTAAGCCGCTGCCGCTGCGGCTTGACCGGTCAGATTGCGTGCGACAGCCAGCACGGCCCAGGTGACGGCGCCGAGCACCAGGCTTAACACCGCGGCCGTCACCATGTCGGCGTTCAAGGTGAACTCGGTATAGATCGTCATGGGTAGCACGTCGATATCGGTCGACAGCGTAAACGCCGTACCAAAAGCGCCCATCGAAGTCGCAAAACACACTGCGGCTGCGGCGGTCAGGGCCGGCGCCAGTGCCGGCAAAATAATATCGCGCATGATTTGCCAGGGCGAGGCCCCCAATGAACGTGCGGCCTCTTCCAAGGCGCCATCGAGTTTGCCGGCTGCGGCCATGACAGTGAGGATGACCCGTGGAATCGAAAAATATAAATAACCGGCAAACAAGCCGGTCATTGAATAGGCGAACACCCATTTGCTGCCGGTCAGCGCCAGCGTCATGGCGCCGATCAAGCCTTGCCGCCCCGCCAGCATGATCACCATAAAGCCGACTACCACCCCCGGAAACGCCAATGGAAAAGTCAGCAGCGCCAGCAGTAAGCGGCGTGCCGGAAAATCATGGCGCACCAGAAACAAACCGACGATCACGGATAACAGCAAGGTCGTCAGCGTTACCAAACCCGACAGTGCGACGGTGGCCAGCAAGCTTGCCAGATACCGGCTATTGGTCAGGATCGCGTAATAAGTGGCGAACGGGTGAGCCCCGCCGCTTAACTGGATCAGGCGGGCAATCGGCAATAGCCAGAAGCAGGCAAAAAAGGCCAGCGCGGGGGCCAGCAACAGCGCTCGCCAGCGCAAGGGAAAAGTCAGGTCATGCATAGTGTCTCGGGTACGGTATTGAGGCGGGGGCGCAGCGGGTTGTTTCTCCTGCCCCGTTGTACTAAGTCTGTTTCATTTCATAATCGCCAGATACTGCTCGGCAAACTCATGCTGGGCTTTGGCCATGGCATTAAAGTCGAGCGGTTTCACGCGTGCGTAGTCGCTTGCCGGCAGAAATTTGACGGCGACCTGCGGCGGCAGCGGCACCTTGCGCACCGGGCGTAAATAGGCCTGCGCCCACAGCAACTGGCCCGCATCGGACAAGACAAAATCGAGCACCTGCTTGCCGTTCTCCGGGTGCGGCGCGCCTTTTACCAGCGCCATCACGTACGGCACCGTAATCGTGCCTTCTTGCGGAATCACAAACTCGACATTGGCGAGATCTTTATATTTGGCGCGGTACGCATCAAAATCATAATCGAGCAAAATCGGAATCTCGCCGGACAATACGCGAGCATAGGCAGTTTGCTTGGGCACGATGGGGGCGTTGGCTTTCAGGGCTTTGAACCAGTTGAGCCCCGGCTGAAAATTATTCAAGCTGCCGCCCAAGGCAAGATTGACCGCCACCGCACCGGCATAACCGACAAAGGCCGACGACGGATCGAGATAGCCGATCATGCCTTTATATTCAGGCTTGAGCAGGTCGGCCCAAGTGCGCGGCACCGGTCGTCCTTCGAGCGCATCCTTGTTGACAAAAAACCCCAGGGTGCCCGAATGAATCGCAAACCAATTGCCTTGCGGGTCTTTTAAAGTGGCTGGGATATCGTCCCAATGGACTGGTTTATAAGGCTCGACCAAGCCTTTGTCCTCGGCCTGGAATACCGATGAGATACCCAGGTAGACCACGTCGGCCACCGGGCTCTTTTGCTCGGCCATCATCTGCGCGATCGCTTGACCGGAATTCTTGTCGTCGAACGGGACGCGGATACCGGTCGCCTTATGGATGGCCTCGATTTGCGCCGCCCAGTCGGCCCATTCGGGCGGGCAGTTGTAGCAGATCGCGGTGCTGTCTGCGTGGGCGGCCGGTGCCGCCAGACAGGCGAGACCGGCCACCAGGGTGATGCTCAAACCACGCAAGACGGGTAAGAAAACAGCGCGCAACGATGTCACGTAACGAGTCATGATGGTCCCAGCACAAAAAGCAGATTGAATAAACCAAGCGGTTATCGAACTAAAGCGGCAGCACATTAAACCTGTATCCGCGATTCAGCTTGGACGTGTCAACGCCCACGCGGTGAAATCTTCAGCGGCTCGGATTGATCCGTCATATCGGCGGCGGCATCGCGTGTGCGCTGCAACGGCGCGATGGTGGCGCCGATGCGAATCACATGTTGCAACGTCAAGCCACGTCGCGGATATTTAAACAGGTCGGTGCCGGTATTTTCGGCAGTCGGCAGATGGGCTTCGATCTGCGCCAGCAAATGCTGCCATGCCTGAGCGCCGATGGCTCGATTCGGCGCGCAGATACTGGCCAGCGTCGGCGACAGCAGTTCGCCCATGGGCAAGCCGTCGAAACCGAGAATGGACATATCGCGCGGCACCTCGAAATGCGCCGCGCGCAAGCCGCGCATTACCATCATCGCCAGCAAGTCATTGCTGCAGAACAGCGCGGTCGGATGGTCGGGACCTACCGTCAGGCGTTCCAGCGTATCGGTAGCGAGCCTATCGGTGTTGAAATCGACCTCGATCGCGGCGCGCGGTTCGAGATTGGCTTCCAGCATGGCATCGCAATAACCCAGATGGCGCTGGCGGGCGCGGTCGGAGGCCGCCAGCGAACCCGCCAGCATCAAGATATTGCGGTGTCCCTGACTGATCAACAGCCGCACGCCATCACGCGCGGCACGGCGATTATTCACCGAAATGGAAGGGCGGCAGGCGGTATCGTTATGCGCCAGCACATAAGGCATGCTGTCGGCTTCCAGCTCATCGAGCAAGGGATTTGAATTGCCGTCGGTGACGGTCATAATCACGCCGTCGACACGCTGTTCGCGCAAAGTTTCGATAGCCCGCCGTTCACGCACGGCGTCGTACTGGGTGGTCATCAGCACCAGGCGATAACCCGCTTCGCTGGCTTCGTCGTCGATACCTTGCAGCGACTCGGCAAATACCGGGTTGGCCAAAGTCGGCAAAATCACGCCGATCAGCCCGGTACGTTCGGTCCTGAGCTGCCGCCCCAGCGCATTGGGCCGGAACTGCAACACCTCAATTGCCGCCCGGACTTTTTCCAGGGCGATGGGGCTGACCGTGTGGGGCGCATTGATCGCTCGCGACACCGTCGCAATCGAAAACCCCGCGTAAGAAGCGACATCCTTGATCGTGGCAGCCATGTTTCACACCATTTGGAAACGTTTTCATCAGCTTACATTATCGGCATGAAAAATGACGCTGCCGTGACGCATCGCGCACTCATCAAGGACGAGGCTGTGGCATCGGCCGGGAATCCTCATCTAGCTACCAACGCCGAGCAGTGGTAGAATCTCGTCCGCCCTGCCGGGGTGATGAAATTGGTAAACATAGCGGACTTAAAAAATTGAGTGCCCGATCGGAAACGGTCGGTGTAGAACCCCTCAAATTCGGCGAAACCCCTGGTGCACATAGCGCCGAGGCAACACCGAGCCAAGCCCGATACAGCATTTGCAGGCCAAATACGGCCAATCAAGCTGGGCCGGGAAGGTGTAGAGACTAGACGGGGGGCACCTGCCGCGCTTGGCGCAATGGTGAAGGCATAGTCCAGCGCACGAACGGCGAGATCAGCGGAGCACTCCTCCGCAAACCGCTGGCGTCCAAAGACGTAGTGTGACGAAAATCCGCCGCTTTAAACGGCTTGCCGGTTCAAGTCCGGTCCCCGGCACCAAGAATGCATCTTAAGAAGTCTCAGGTAGTCTGAATAGCCCCGTAGATTAAAGCTCTCCGGGGCTTTTTTCATCCTAGGTCGTCTAATGTGATCCATTGACATCCGGGGGTAACAGGGGGTAGTTTTAGGGGTATGTGCTGAAAAATGCACTATTTAAGCAGGTAGGTACCCCCAAATGCCGCTCACTGATACCGCGATCAAGAACACCAAGCCCGGCGCAAAACCCCTCAAGCTGTTCGACGGCGGCGGCCTGTTCCTGCTCGTCACGCCGGCCGGCAACAAATGGTGGCGACTCAAATACCGCATTGCAGGTAAAGAGAAGCTGCTGGCGATCGGCGTCTACCCAGAGGTGGGGCTCGCGGCGGCGCGGAAGAAGCGCGATGTTGCCCGGGAAAAATTGGCGGCCGGCATCGATCCGGGCGAGATCAAAAAGGTCGAAAAACGCGTTGCCAAGCTGAATGCCGATAACTCGTTTGAGGTGGTCGCCCGCGAGTGGCTGGAAGAGCGCAAGACTGTCGTCGAGATCGGGCAGCACATCAAAACCCTGGCCCGCCTGGAAAAAGACGTTTTCCCCTGGCTTGGCAAACGCCCGATTACCCAAATTGACGCGCCGGAGATCCTGACGGTACTCAAAAGGATTGACGCCCGCGGTGCCCGGTACTCGGCGCATAGAGTGCGCAGCGAGATCAGCCGGGTTTTCCGCTATGCCATCAAAGAGGGGAAGGCCACCAACGATCCGGCCAAGGATCTGATCGGCGCGATCCCGCCGCCCGTCGAAACCCACTTTGCAGCCATTACCGAACCGTCCAAGGTTGCGGAGATGCTCCGTGCTTTCGACGGTTTCTCCGGCACCTTTTCGGTCCTGTGCGCCCTTAAACTGGCCCCCATGGTGTTCGTCCGCCCGGGCGAATTGCGAAAAGCCGAATGGGCAGATATCGACCTCGACCGCGCCGAATGGCGTTATCACGTCTCAAAAACCAAAACAGAGCACCTCGTACCGCTGGCAATCCAGGCGGTGGCGTTGCTCCGCGAGCTACACGCCTTGACAGGCCAAGGGCGGTACGTGTTTCCCGGTGCCCGCACTGCATTGCGGCCAATGAGCGAGGCCGCGGTAAATGGAGCGCTCAAGCGCCTGGGATATGACACCCGGACGGAGATAACCGGCCATGGTTTTCGGGCAATGGCGCGGACGATCCTGCACGAGGAATTGGAGCAGAAGCCGGAGGTGATCGAGCACCAGCTCGCGCACGCGGTACCGGACAACCTTGGTGCGGCGTATAACCGGACCAAGTTCATCAAGGAGCGGCGCGCGATGATGCAGCTATGGGCCGACTACCTGGACGAATTGAAGGCCGGGGCGAAAGTGTTTTCGTTCTCCGCACCGGCGGCATAAGACCACGATGAACGAACACTACGCCGAGACCATACAAAGCAAGCTGCTGCTGGCACTTTTCCATCTGCATCAGGTCCGTAGCCAGAATCGCGGCTCGCACAACCTGGAGTGTGCAGTGGCTGAGCTTAACGAAGCGAACCGATTACTTGGTTATCTTCTCGGGTCTGACTATTCTGCTTAGGGAGCCGCGCCGCCACGACGCAACGAAAGATGGCTTTACCGTTGCCTGACGGAATCAGGCGAATCGGCGGGAGAGATGTTAGAGCATCAAACCCGCCTGACCGCAAACCAAGCTGGAAAAGGAGCTTGAATCATGGCTGATGTCGATTTTACCCCGCCCCATGCGGGGCCTTCTTATATTTCGGAAATCATTCGGACGGCGTTGCGCGCTGCTGCACTCGCACCGACCGCGAACGACGCGCTGGATGTGACCGGTGTGGCGCTGGCCCGCCTGGCTGACCTTGCTAAAGCGGAGGTGGGCCATGAGTGATCAAGATGAGATTTCCGGGACGGACTATTCCCCGCAGACCCGTTGGAGACTGCTTGACGATGCGGGCGTTGACTACGGCACTTTTACGAGTCATGCCAAGGCAGCTCGGTTTGCAGAGGCTTTACTTGAAACAGATCGCCAGCCGCCCGTTGAGTCAGTAAGAATTATTCGCGAGGAGGCTGCTCATGTCTGAAAGCGAACGTGACCATATCGCATTGATCGGCATAGACACGCTGAAAAATTTGCCGCGCCCTGGCACCTTAGGCCGATCTATGATTGATCCGTTCTGGATTACTTATCACGGAACCGACCGCAGAACCGACGGCGCTTTTCTTAAACTATATAACGCGGTTGATGCGGAGGATTGCCAGCGGGCCTTCGAGGCCGTACATAGCTGGCTAATTACTTACCGTCAGCGTTTCGACCTCATTAAACCGGAGGTGCGTCATGGATAAGAAAAATTTTGCTCTAAAACCCAATTGCGACGATCCGTCGATTAACGCTGCTGCCTATGCTGAACTAAGCAATATGTTCAGGCAATTGGAGCCCATTTTTTGCCGACTAGCGTTGCTCTTGCGTACCATCGATCAGCTATCTGAAGTGGCGATGAATTTCAAGCCAGAAAAGGCTGACAAATTTGAGATAGAACGTCTCCATGACGCGGGCGTGACAATCGCGGGCCTTAATGAAATGGCCTATGAAATACACGATGAGGAAATTCAGGGTGCTTTTGACGAGCGATTTTTAGAATTTTACCAAAATGCCGACATAGGACGCGCTGCATCCGGCGGATCGAGGGCACGCCATGGTTAAGCCAACCGCACTCAAATCAAAACGAATATCTCTTCCACCGGTCCCGAGCCTTGAATCCTATCGTGCAATCCGTCAGACTGCGATTGCATCGATTGATCATCCTGGCAACGCAAAGATTTCTTCCGATGAACGTCAAAATGCCGTCCTTCAATTTGATGGCCGACTGAACGATGAGACAGTTTTGGCTCACGTTGCTCCTTGGGTGCACGAGAACAACGAAGTCGACATTCTCGGGAGGTGGCGCGGTAACTTGTTTATGTCCCGCCTCATTGAGCATTTTGATGGTCATATAGATATTTCAAATATCCGATGGGGAAGATGCGGCTCAGACTCGATAAAAGGAACGGTCGCCACGCCGGCGGGGAAGATCATCGTGGAGCTTTCCTCTTACCCAAGTTTTAGAGGATGCCTGGATGCACTTCTTTGGACCGGACTCGCAAAAATGGAGTGGGTTCGTACTGGACGACATGGGTCGAGTCCCAATGCGCATATGGTCGACCTGCTTGGTTGTCAGCGACGAATACGACTTATGCGTGTCGGCGCCAAGTATGACTTACGGATCGGCTTGACTACCGAGGAAGGTGAGGAAGTCGATAACAGTCGTGCTCATGGCCTAACTCAAGCAAAAGCCAAAGTAATACAAGAGGTTGGCCAACTGCCTAAATCGCAGACTCAATATTTGGAGAGGTTTTCAAAAATCAACTGCCTTTGCGCCGATATGATTGGAGCGCGTTCGTGTGAAAGCGAAGGAGGTTATTTCCTTGACGATGGCAGCCGCGGAGCGATTCTGACTCAGTTGGATAAATTGCGAAGGGTGATTTTACAAGCGTCTGCAAATTTTGACCGTAATGCCCGTAAGGATGCCATCGCAGATATTGCCCGAAGGCACGAACGAGCAGGTTGAGAGACCGCGTATTCACTTCACTACAACACGAACCGAATCATTTTGTGATCGCGTAATCCGCGATTGCGCTTTTTAGGAGCAGCGCCATGCGAATTGAGCGCTACGAAACCCGGGATCGAGCTTACGGGATATGGCACCGGGCGCCGTCGATCCGGCGCTTTCTTGAGGTAGACCAGGCCGAGTCATTAACCATGGTCGACCTCGATTCAGTCGTTTTCACGGAATACGACCACGGCGGCAAGGTGCCGCTCGCTCTGGTCGAGGTGGCTCAGGATATCGGCCAGGAGAAGCCGGCGGGCGTCATGCAGAGGCTGGCGCAGCTTGCCGATGTTCCTGCATATGTGGCGCTCTATACGCCGGCACCGGAAGCCAATCCAACGAATCCAAACTGGTTCGATATCGAGAGCTTCCGGGTGCGGCGCCTTTGGCCGAAGCCGGAGGCGGATTGGCGGGTGTTGACTCCGCGGCAGTGGGCTCAGGCACTCGTTCAGATTCGAGGCTGGCAATTGAGGCGGTTCGAGATGAAAGCTGCGGCGAACGACGATTTTTATTAGGAGTAGATCATGAGCGACAACATTGTGTACAAAGGGCGGCCGATCGCCTATATCGGCTATACGGCGGATGAAATGACCTTCACCTACGAGGGGGATGCTATTCCGAGCTTCACGGCACCTATTGACCGGGCCCGTGATCTCTACCCCGAGATTTTTGAGCAGTTGCCGGCTCACAGGATCGCGCAGTATGAATTTTCGGTCTAGCAACTCAAAGCGAGCGGCGCGTAT
>JAMFSV010000012.1 GCA_026225455.1 Burkholderiales bacterium
CCAGCAAGGAAGGGGCCGGTGTGTACCGCAAATACCTGCCGCAATTACGCCGCGAGTACCAATACTGGATGCGGGGCGCGGATGCGGTGAAGCCCGGCGAGGCGCTGCAGCATGTCGTGATGTTGCCTGACCGGACGGTGCTCAACCGCTACTGGGATGCGCGCGACACACCTCGCGACGAATCTTATCTGGAAGACGTAAAAACCGCGCAACAGGCGCCGGACCGTCCGGCTCCCCAGGTCTATCGCGATCTGCGCGCCGCGGCCGAAAGCGGCTGGGATTTCAGCTCGCGCTGGCTGGGCGACAACCACAGTCTCGCAAGCATCCGTACTACCTCGATTGTGCCGGTCGACTTGAATAGTTTGATGTACCACCTTGAGACCACCATCGCGCGCGGTTGCAGCGAAGCGCAGGATTCCGCCTGTGTCAATCAATACATCGGTCTGGCAGCGCACCGTGCCGCAGCGATCAATACCTACTTGTGGAACAAGAGCGGTTATTACGGCGACTATGACTGGCAACTGGGTCGCTTGCGCAACAATCCTTCGGCTGCGATGCTGTATCCGCTATTTACCGGGGTTGCGTCTCCTCAGCGGGCGCATCTGACGGCCCAGCAAGTTCAAACTTTGCTGCTTAAGCAAGGCGGACTCGCCACCACCATTTTCGCGACCACTCAGCAGTGGGATGCCCCCAATGGTTGGGCGCCGCTGCAATGGATCGCTGTCGAAGGCCTCAAGCGTTATGGCGAGACTGCGTTGGCGAAAAATATCGGCACGCGGTTTTTGGCCAATGTAAATCATGTTTATTCCAGCGACCACAAGTTGGCGGAAAAATATGTGGTTGACGGGGAGGGCGAGGGCAGCGGCGGGGAGTATCCGCTGCAAGATGGCTTCGGTTGGACCAATGGTGTCACGCTCAAGTTGTTGAACGCCTATGGCGAGGGGCCGTGAGCGCATGCTCGGCCCGTTTTGACAAATAGGTAAGTCGAATGGGCCAATCGTTCAATGCATCAATGTCTCAGCGCTCTCGACGCATAATTGATGCCACCGTGATCGTTGGTAGTATCAAGTCAAGTATGCTCTTAAGCCATATGCTTTGGTAGCTGAAGGGTGTCGGATTATTTTCACAGGGAACCTGCATGACAATAACGCAGTTGCAGAGCAACCACCGCTGGCCGGTGGACCTTGAAATCTGGCATGTCGAAGTTTCGGCGGCCGATGTTATACCCGATCAGATGGAGGACTTGAATGCCGCGGAGCGCGATCGCGCCATGCGTTATCGTTTAACGGCAGACCGGGTGCGTTTTGTCGCCGCGCGTTCGGCTTTGCGCCGACTGCTGGGGCAACGCTTGGGTATGGCGCCCGCTGCGCTGACGTTTGTCACGGGCGCATATGGCCGTCCGGCGTTGGCAGATTATCCGGACCTGTTGTTTAATCTCTCGCATGCGGGGTCCCACGCGCTCATTACTCTATCCGGCCAACGTTTGGTCGGCATCGATATTGAAGGCGTGGACCGCTCGCTGGACTGGCGTTCGCTAACGAAATTAATCTGCACCGAGAGCGAACAAGACATGCTTGACGCGGCTGCGCCGTCATTGCAAGCGACCTATTTTTTCCGCTGCTGGACTGCCAAAGAAGCTTTGCTGAAAGCCCTTGGTGTGGGCATTACCGACGGCCTGCTTGCACTCACCGTGAAGCTCGACGGAGAAGGCCGGCAACAGCCGGCGATAGAGGCGGCATCGGCCGTTTCAGGTGCTGCCGCATTGCATTTTCATTGGCTGACGGATATCCCCGAATACCTTGGCTGTATCGCTTATAGCGACGTCTGATAACTGACATTTCTGTCTACCCACGTTGCTGCCGGCTGGGCAACGATCCGCGGGATTCGGACGAAAGCACCCTCTCAAATTAACTTGACAAGACGTGTTACGAAGCCTAATTTTCGTCTTTGAATGAGAATGATTCGCATTCAAACAAATGCGATAAGCTTATCCCGGAGTGCATCGATAGGGCCGGTATCCGCGTCGGCCCCAGGCTTGCAAAACATTACACTTTGAAAGGAATGGATCATGAGTTGGGACGATGACAATACGGAATTCGAGGTAGTGATCAATCATGAAGAGCAGTACTCGATATGGCCAGGTTATAAACCCATCCCTGATGGTTGGCATACGGTCGGTAAACGGGGCAAGAAAGCGGAATGCCTGGCGCACATCGAACTGTGCTGGACCGATATGCGACCCTTGAGTCTACGGCAGGCGATGGAACGGGATGGGGTTGCGCCGCCGCCGTCATTGCCGTCTGCATCGACGGTGAGCCCGCAATGACGATTGGCTTGTCGCAGGAGGGTGCGGTGCATTCGACGCTGAATCTTTTTTGCCTGCCTTATGCCGGCGGGAGCGCGACGATCTATCGCGAATGGCCGGCCCATTTGCCGCGCTGGATCAAGCTGATCCCGCTGCATATGCCGGGTCGTGGCGTGCGTCAGCAACTGGCCCCGATGCATCGCTGGCCTGAACTTCTCGATCTCCTGCTTGAGGATATGCGGCCCGATCTCGATCAACCTTTCGCGATCTTCGGCCATAGCATGGGTGCGTTGGTGGGCCTCGAACTGGCCCATGCGATCCGTCGACGCTATGGCCTGAGTCCTCTCTGGTTCGGCGCTTCGGCTTGCGCCGCACCCGCCCGGCGCGAGCCCGGCGGCGACTGGCTGACTTGCCCGGAAAGTGCCGTATTGGAGCAGATGCGCAGCTTGAACGGCACGCCTGAAGAGCTCTTGTTAAGCCGCGATCTGATGAATCTGGTACTGCCGTTCATGCGCGCTGATTTTCATCTATGCGGCAGTTATGCCTATCGGCAGCGTCCGCCGCTTGCCTGTACTGTGCTTGCACTCGGTTCGAACTCGGATGACGTCAGTCTCGATCCCACGAATTTATCTGCCTGGTCGCTGGAAACCAGCGGGCCATTTGTACAAGAAACGTTGGATGCCGGTCATTTTTTTATCAATACCCATCGCGATACGTTGATCGAGTTGCTGGTGGCCAGCCTGAAACAGGCGGTCACGGCACCGCGCCGGCGGCTCACTGCTGTCGCGGCGTAACTATATTTCTAATCACGTGCAGTTTTCACGGAGGTTTGCCCAGTGGAACATTTAATCCCGCTGTTTGATTTTTCGCCGTATGTCGGCGCACGCGAAGAAACCTTGGACCTGATACGCCAGTTCGCAGCACACGATGCATTTCGGAGCGCGCAGGTGGAAGAGCTGGAGCTCGATGAAGATTTTTACCGCAGACCCTTACGTCCGGAAGATTTGGCCTTTTTGCAATTCAAGAAGCCGGTGCGTGCCGAAACCGTCAGCCGTTTGCCGTCGCTGGCATCGCAGCGCTTGTTGCTGAGTTTGAACGAAGTCGCTGTGGCGCGTTTGCCGCGCGATGGCGGTGGTGAGGCTTTTGCCCACTTCGACGCTTACTACGGCGAACGCAACCAAGTTCTGGGCGCGCGTATTCGTCCTTTCCTGGAAAATTATGCATTCGACTTTGCCGGGCATGAAGCGGTAAGCGGTATCACGGTAGACGCTTACGGCAAGCGGCTGGTCAACTTGATCGCCGACGAAAAAGTTTTTTGGGCCGAATTATTCGAGCTCTTGCAACGCAACGATTATCTGTTGGAAGGATTGCGTTTTATTTTAATTCAGCGCTGGTGCCTGGCGCCTTCGCGTCGAGTTGCAGTGGCCCGGGCCGCTGCCTCCGGATTTTTCGATGCGGTGGCGCCTGGCGACCAACCGCGTTTGGCCACCGGTTTGAGTACCGGATTTGCCGTGACCTCGCCTCACGATACGCTGCTGGCGCGTGCGGCACAATTTGCCGGGGTCGCCAAACAAGCCCATTCTTACTGGCAATTCTATTTGCCCACCAGCTTGGCAAAATGCAATCTGCTCTATGCTTTGTCGGCCCGTCCCAACCGGGCTTTTGCATTATTCGGTGCGGCTTATGCGGCGGAAGCCGAAGCGTTGGCTTTTAATAGCGCGCTGGTGGAAGCCTGCCCGCATTTACTGGGTAAAACGGAAGCGGCTGCGTTGGTTTGGCATGATGCTCCGCGTGAGTTGAGCGGACGTTTCCAGCGAGCCCTGGCTCAGATCGAGACGCATTACGGTGTAAGTGCGTTGGGTCAATTCGGCCAAGGCTGGGGTGCCGGCGAAAAACTGGCGGCACGGGCGCGCTGGGATTTGGGCGAACAACTGCGCTGGTTGTCCCGTATCGAGCAATATTGCCAATTCGCCAAACAGATCGCATTGCGGGTTGCGCTCGAATGTCCCGACATCGATCGCGAAACCTTTATTGAACCGCGGGAAATGTGCTCGACCACGCATGTGCACAACGATCATCGTCTGGTGGTGATCGAAAGCGGCGAGATGATTTTCTGGGGCAACCTGGGCATGCAATTGAAGATGAACCCAGGCGATATGGTGTTGATCCCCGATGGGCGTTTGCATGGCTCGACCGTGGTATCCGATGAATGCACCTACCACCAGCCGATCATTCCGGACGACTGGATCGCCGCTTTGAGCGCCGCGGGTGGTGCGGCCGGGAATACCACCGCTCATGCGGCCATGGCGATGGAAACGGAGATACAAGCCGAGATGTCAGCCAACTCATAACGCGGCGCTGAGCCGCACAGGCATCCGGCGTAGGGATGCGCGCGAGCTGCCGCTTACATCAGGCACCCGCCAGGCACTCGCGTCACGTGCGGCACTTCCCATGACCCATTTAAAACCGGCATGCCGCCTCAGGCGGGTGTCGTTGCGTCTGCACGCGCCTGCTGTATGCGCCGGCAATGACGTGCTGGACGGATGAAGACGACGGAGCGAGTAATGCAAAGCAGCGACAACGCCCTATGGCAACAGAATCAAGAGGCGGCAATCACCGAGCCAGGATCCGAGTTGTCTCATGCGGCTGATGAGTCGGTATTGGAGCCGGTGTTCGACGTCGAAAATTGGAAAAGCCGGATTATCGCTGGGGCTGCGCTGGGCGAGACGGCGAACCCGCCCGCATGGCTGACAGCATCTTACGAAACCTTGCGCGAGCAGGTGATTCACCCGGAATACCCTTGTTTTTTCGGCACCATGGCGGAAAAGCGCGGTGAAATGTTTTATGCCTATGTGCAGGGTCAAGATACGCGACCTTTGGCCGAAACCATGGCGAAATTCGCCGAACTGGCGAACTTGCCGCAATATCGTAAATACAACATTGCGGTGTTTTTTGAGCCCGAGGCGCAAGCTCGCGAACACCAGGCTTACCAAGACCTGTTCTGGGACACCTTGCAATTTCTGCATAACGTCGACCCTGACCCGGCAGCAGATCAGCAGCATGACCCGTCGCATGAAGACTGGGAGTTTTCCTATGCCGGGCTGCAGATGTTTGTGGTGTGCGCGTGCCCTTCATTCAAGATACGCCACAGTCGCAACCTGGGCCCGGGGATGGTGTTGTTGTTCCAGCCTCGTGCCGTATTCGTCGACACCATCACCAACAAAGTGATCGGTCGCGAAGCGCGTAATCAGGTGCGCAAGCGTTTGATGACCTGGGATGACACCGGTCCGCATCCGGATCTGGGTTTTTATGGCGATCCGGGAAATCTCGAATGGAAGCAGTATTTTCTCGGTGACGAAAACGTGGCGGCGCAAGATCGCTGCCCCTTCCTCAAGCGGCAAGCCAGGCAGGCCTCGGCGCAAAAGGCGGTAGCGCAGAGTATGCCGTCGAACGTAGCTGCCTCGTTGCCGGCGCGAGCGGCTGCGGTTACATCTCCTGCTGCAAAAAATAGTGTGCAAGCGGTAGCCCAAAAATACGCCGCTTTGCCACCGGACAAACGCGCCGCGTTCCGCCACCAGCTGCGTCAGCGCGGCATAGACGGCGAGCGCTTGCCGATGGTCGCGCTGGCAGGCCGTACACGACGTTTTCCCCTGGCGGCAGCGCAGGAACGCCTCTGGTTTCTGTGGCAGCTCGATCCCGCGGACGTCAGTTATAACACGTCGGGCGCACTAAAACTGGAAGGCCATTTGTCGCTCGAATGCTTGCATGCGGCATTGGCTTATGTGGTCGGCCGGCACGAAATACTGCGCACGCATTTTGTGGAAGATGAGGGACAGGCATGGCAGGTGGTGAGCGAAATCGCAGACCGGGCGGATTACGGTTGGAGCGAAAGCGAAATAAACGCTGGTGCTGCGCTCGAAGCGAAGCTGCAGACACTGGCCTTGGCACCATTCGATTTGACCCGGGGGCCGCTCTTGCGCGTTGCGCTGCTGCGTCTGCTTGCGCCGCAAGGAGAGAGCGGTACGCCCGCAGAGCATGTGCTCCATGTATCGATGCATCATATCGTTGCCGATCATGCCTCGATCAAAGTATTGTTCGACGAATTTATCGCGGCTTACCAGGCTCTGCGCGCGGGCGTTTCTCCGGTAGCCGAGCCTTTGCCGGTGCAATACGGCGATTATGCCGCCTGGCATAAAGAGTGGTCGGGCGACGCAGAGCACCATCCGCATCTGGCGTATTGGGTCGAGCAACTGGGTCGCACCCACCCGGTGCTCGAACTGCCGACGGTCAAAAAACGCCTGAATGCTCGCGCAGTACGCGGCGCGCGTGCTGGCCGCACCTTGGATGCCGAGCAGGTAAAGGCTTTAAAACGACTGGCGGCACAACATCAAACCAGCCTGTCCACGGTTTTGTTGTCTGCTTACGCGGTACTGCTGGCACGTTATAGCGGTCAGCAGGATCTGCGTATCGGCCTGCCCGTGGCGGGGCGCGGTCGACTGGAAACCGAGCGCCTGATCGGGTTCTTCATCAATACGCTGGTGCTGCGTGCCGAACTATCCAGCGCCGCATCGTTCGAGATGGTGCTGACTCAACTTCATCAACGCGTCCTGGAAGCGCATGGTCACGACGCTTTGCCCTTCGTCGAGCTGGTCGAGGCACTTCAACCCGAACGTAACGCCGGGCAGACGCCATTGTTTCAGGTAATGTTTAATTACACCCACGCCGAAAACCAAGACTTGGAGCTGGCCGGACTGCGTGTATCGGAACTGCCACAGGAGATTCCGACCGCGCGCTTCGATCTGGTATTAAATCTCGTCGAACGCGACGACGAACTGCGAGTCGGGTTCAACTATGCGGCGGATCTATTCGATGAAGCGGTAATGCGGCAGATGTTGGGTCATTATCTTGAGATTCTGCAACAGCTCGACACACTGGCGCACCGGCCTTTGGCGCAGATCGTACTAAGCCGGAATCAAGCTGTGCACCCGAGCGTCGCGCGTACCGCGTTTAAACCGGTCGGCGCACGTTTCAGCGAGCAAGCGGTTTTGCATCCGCTGGATGCCGCGTTGCATTGCGAAGGAACACGGCTTTCCTACGCCAAACTGGAAGGTTGGAGCAATCGTCTGGCCCACCGCTTGAACCGATTCGGCGCACGAGCCGATGAATGTATCGGTTTGTGCGTGGAACGTTCGGCGGCGCTGGTCGCCGGTGTGCTGGGTACATTAAAATCGGGCGCGGCTTTTGTGCCGCTCGATCCGGCCTATCCGCTGGAACGGTTGGCTGCGATGCTGACCGACGCGGGCATAACGCGAGTCCTGGTCGACGGAGCCGGCCTTGAGCGCTTGGGCGATCTGCTGCATGGCAGGATCGCGATTCCGGTGGCGGACGGCGATATGCCGGAAGAACCGGTAACCGCCGCCGCGCCGGGTTTTTCCGCCATCGATGCGCAACAACTCGCTTATGTCATCTATACCTCGGGTTCGACCGGGCGACCCAAAGGGGTGGCGATCAGCCATGGCGCTTTAAGCCAGCATCTCGACGATTTCATCGCGACTTACCGCATTACCGCGGCGGACAAAGTGTTGCAGTCGTCAACCATCAATTTCGATGTGGCTTTGCATGAATTATTGCCGGCCTTGTTATGCGGCGGCCAAGTCGAAATGCGTGGGCCGCAGTTATGGGATCTTGAAACCACCAGCCGGCACTTGAGCGACGAGCAAGTGACGTTTGCCCGCTTACCCACCGCGTATTGGCAGCAGTGGCTGCGTGAGCCGCCCCCGGCAGCATCGTTGGCAGCATTACGGCAGATCACTGTGGGCGGCGAAGGTTTGCCCGGCGATGCTTTGCGGCAGTGGCGTCAAGGGCCGCTGGCGCAGATCCGGCTCGACAATCTGTATGGCCCGACCGAAACCACTATCGCCTGCATGTATCGCCAGACCTGCACTCACGATCAGGAGCAAACCGTGGTGTCGATCGGCAGCCCTTATCCATCACGCTCGGTTTATGTCCTGGCGGCTGACGGCAATCAGGTCCCGCTTGGCGTGCCGGGTGAGTTGTGCATTGGCGGCCACACTTTGGCGCGCGGTTATCTCGGGCGGCCGGCGCTGACCGCGGAGCGCTTTATTCCTGATCCGCACGGTCCGGCCGGCAGCCGTTTATATCGCACCGGCGACTTGTGCCGGCAGCGCGTGGACGGCAGCATGGATTTTCTCGGGCGCTTGGATCAGCAGGTAAAACTGCGCGGCTTTCGCATTGAACTGGGTGAGATCGAAGCCGTGTTGCGCGAGGTGCCGGGCGTGCAAGCGGCAGTCGCTATGCTGCATGGCGCGGGCGAGGCGCAGCGTTTGACCGCCTATGTGGTGGGCGATATCGTTGAAGCTGCGGCCCTGGGTGTGTTGGCAAACCGCTTACCGGCTTATATGGTGCCGTCGAGGTTGATGGTGCTGCAAAGTTTGCCCTTGATGCAAAGCGGCAAGGTGGATCGTGCCGCATTGCCGCTGCCGGAAGTCGACGCGCAACGTCTGCAGGTGGCGCCCAAAACCACGCTGGAAGCAGGTTTGTTGGCGATCTGGCAGTCAGTATTGGGCCGCGACGACTTGAGCGTGAGCGACAATTTTTTTGAGGTGGGCGGGCATTCCCTGCTGATGATGCGGGTTGCCTCACGAATCCGCCAGCAACTGGGCCGTGAAGTATCGCTGCAAACGCTATTTTTGCACCCGGTGCTGGCAAGCCTTGCGGCGCAGTTGGAAGCACGCGAAATAACGGTGGTCGAGGCCATTTTGCCGCGCCAACCGGAGAGCCGCATTCCCCTGACGCATATGCAGGAGCGCTTGTGGTTTCTGTGGAAGCTGGAACCGCACAGCGCCGCTTACACGATTGCCGGTGCAGTCAGCTTAAGCGGCGTGCTGGATGTAAGCGCCGTGCGCTGCGCATTGGAGCAGTTGCTGATGCGGCATGAAAGCCTGCGTACACGTTTTGTCGAACAAGATGGGCAGGCATGGCAGATCGTCGACCAGGAGGTGCGTTACGCCTGGCGTCAGGAACGACTGCTTGATCGCGCCGAGCTTGCCACGCGGTTGCCGGCATTAAGCCGTGAGCCTTTCGACTTGGAAGATGGTCCCATGCTGCGCGTGGCCCTGTTGACTTATGCCGACACAGAAAATGTATTGCATTTTGCGATGCCGCATATTGTCTCGGATGCCTGGTCCCAGGAAATTCTGTTACGCGAATTCTCGCATCTGTATCGCACGGCCACTCAGACCCAAACGGAGCAACTGCCGCCGCTGCCGATTCAATATGCCGATTACGCAGTGTGGCAACAACGGCAGCAGGACGATGCTGCCCTCGAAGACCAATACGCATATTGGCAGCACGAACTGGGCGGCGCTCAACCGCTGCTGACTTTACCGGTCGACCGCATACATCACGGTGCTCGCAGTAGTGCCGGAGCAACGGTCGGGCGTCGGCTCGATGCTTCTGTGGCGCGCATGCTTGAGCAACGTTCGCAGGAGCATGGTGCAACCCGTTTTATGCTCTTGCTCGCGGCTTTCGGCGCCATGCTGCAAGGTTATAGCAACCAGCACGATATTCGCATCGGGGTGCCGGTGGCCGGACGCGATCGGCTGGAAACCGAGCCGCTGATCGGCTGTTTCCTGAATACGCTGGTGATCCGCATGAGCCCTCGCCCGGGTCAACCCTTCAGTACCTTGCTGGCGGAAGTACGCGAACGGATGGCTGGAGCCCAGGCGCATGCGCAGCTACCGTTTGCGAAACTGGTGGAGCGTTTGCAACCGCAGCGCAGCATCAGCCACACACCTTTATTCCAGGTGATGTTCAACTATAACGGGCAGAGCCGCAAACCGATCGACCTGCCTGGGATTGAGGTGCGTGCGCTGAGCGGGGAAAGCGGTACAGCGCAATTCGATTTGTCGCTCGACATCGCCGTCGATGGCGACAGCTTGAAAGTGGCGCTGAACTACGCCACGGACATATTTGAACAGCACACGGCGATACGTTTGCTCGACAGCTATGTTGCGGTGCTGGAGCAAGTGGCACAGCAACCGGATACGCGTTCCCTGCGTTTACTGGATCTGCAGGAACAAACGCAACTTCTGGCTTGGGGCCGCAACGCCGCCGTTTGTCCGCCTACCGAAGCGGTACATCGGCTGATCGAACGCCAGGCGCTGCAACGGCCGGATAAAATTGCGCTGGTGCTGGACGGAACGTCATTGAGTTATGCCGAACTGGATTTACGAGCGAATCGGCTGGCACATCGCTTGATCCGTCATGGAGTCGGTGCGGAGGTGCGGGTTGGGATTGCTCTTGAACGTTCGCTGGAAATGGTGGTGGCACTGCTCGCGGTATTGAAGGCCGGGGGCGCCTATGTGCCGCTGGACCCGCAATACCCGGCCGAACGCCTGGCTTATATGCTGGCGGACAGCGGTATTGAATTGTTGCTGACTCAAGCGGACCTGCGAGGACGTTTGCCGCTGCGGGCTGGATTGACCTGCCTGGAGCTGGATACACTGGCGCTGTCGCCCGCACCTGCCGAGAACCCGTCAGCCGGGTTTTATGACGACCAGCTGGCTTATGTGATTTATACCTCGGGGTCGACCGGCCAGCCCAAAGGCGTCGGCATTAGTCACCACGCCTTGGCCCAGCATATACAAGTATCGATCGACTTTTTCGGTTTGGATGAAACGGACCGGGTGCTGCAATTTTCAACATTCAATTTCGATGGTTTTGTCGAACAGTTATTTCCTGCGCTCTGCGTCGGCGCAACGGTAATCCTGCGCGGCCCCGCGCTATGGGATAGCACCACCTTCCAGCAGCAGGTATTGCACCATCGGATCACCGTCGCCGATTTGACTACGGCCTATTGGCAACTGCTGGTCCAGGATTTTTCCCGGCTCGGCCTGAGCAATTTCGGCACTTTGCGACGGATTCACGCCGGCGGAGAAGCGATGTCGTTGACGGCTTTGCGTAAGTGGCATGAGACGCCGGCTTGGGCGCGGATACAGCTTCTCAATACCTATGGTCCGACCGAGGCGACGGTGACGGCATCCGTCTACGCGTGCAGCGCGATGCGGCATTTACAGGATCTACCGGCACTGGTGCCGATCGGCACTCCACTGGCGGCCCGTAATTTATATGTCTTGACGCAAGATATGTCCCTGGCGCCGGCCGGCGTAGTTGGGGAGCTGGCCATCGGCGGCGATCTGCTGGCACGGGGCTATTTGAATCGGCCCGGGCTCAGCGCCGAACGGTTTGTACCCAACCCCTTCGACGCCGGCGGCGGCAGGCTGTATCGTACCGGCGACCTGGTACGTTGGAACCGCACCGGCGAACTGGAGTATGTGGGACGTATCGATCATCAGGTCAAGGTGCGCGGGTTTCGTATTGAACCCGGGGAGATCGAGGCGGCTTTGTGTAATGACCACCGTGTCAGGGACGCGGTCGTGGTGGTCAAGGAGATCGGCGGCCAGGCATCGATTGTCGCTTATGCGGTGCTAGAAACAGAAGCCGGCGAGAGGGATGCGGATGCCTTGCGCAAACCGTTGCTGGCACAGTTACCCTCATATATGGTGCCGCACCATATTGTGCTGCTCGCGGGCTTGCCGCTTACCCCCAACGGCAAGCTCGATCGCGACGCGCTGCCGTTACCCTCATCGCAGCGCGATGAGGCGCGCTACCTCGCACCGCGTACTCACACCGAGCAGACCCTGGCATCGATCTGGAGCGATCTGCTTGGCGTCGCACGGGTCGGCGCGTCGGACGATTTTTTTGCGCTGGGCGGGCAATCGCTGATCGCGCTACGCCTGGTGGCTGCCTTGCGGGCGCATTTGACGGTCGAACTGCCCTTGCAACAAGTGTTCGCTTATCCGCTGTTGGCCGATCTGGCGCAGGCGATCGATGCTCAACGTGCCACAACGAGCTTGATCGCTTCTGAAAATGTGATCGCCTGCCGCCCTGATGGTATGCAGATGGTGCCGCTCTCGCCGGCCCAGGAAAGATTGTGGTTTTTCTATCGCCTCAACCCGCATAGTCCGGCGTACAACCTCGCGGGTGCGGTCAAGCTCGGCGGCATGCTGGATCAGAATGCACTGCGGGTGGCGTTGGCGATACTGTTTGCCCGTCACGAAAGTCTGCGCACAC
>JAMFSV010000083.1 GCA_026225455.1 Burkholderiales bacterium
CGAGGGCGCGGCGCGCATCGCGATCTGGATTTGCCGCTGATGCGGCGCTCGGCTCATGCATTGCGTCCAGGTTTCGTCGCCATGGCGCGCGCCGCACATTCGACGGTACCCGACCAGTTTCAATCCTTGCGCGAAACACTGGGCCGCATCGGACGCGACACCGAACGCACCATGCTGGCCGTTACCAACGCGGCCAATACGCACCGCGGTGCTATCTGGGTAATGGGCCTGTTGGTGGCCGCCACGGCTCAAGTGGGCAATCGAGATACGTACCGGATTGCCGCAACCGCGGCCGAGATAGCGCGTCATCGCGACCGCTTTGTGCCGAAGTGCGTGTCGAACGGCGAGCGGGTCCGGCAGCAATACGGCGTGCGCGGTGCGCGCGGCGAAGCCGAAGATGGCTTCCCGCACGTGGTTTCCATTGCCCTGCCGATGTTGCGCCAGGCCCGGCGGCACGGGAAAAGCGAGAAAGTGGCACGCGTCGATGCGCTACTGGCCATCATGGCATCGCTTGACGACACCTGCGTGCTGCATCGAGGCGGCACCGAGGCGCTGGAGCTGGCCAAGCGCGGTGCCGGCGCAGTGCTGGCGGCGGGGGGCAGTGGGGTCACTGCCGGAATGGATGAACTGATGGCGCTGGATAGCGCACTACTCGCGCGCAACGCGTCGCCAGGGGGCGCCGCCGACTTGCTTGCCGCCGCACTGTTTCTCGATCGCATCGAATGGGACGACACCTGGTCGATCCCTTCAGTCAACGGAATGGAGAAGTAATGGAAACCATCAAGTATGAATATGCGGCTGCCAAGCCGGTCAAGCGCCGCGCCCATGTCGGCGTGGTGGGTTCGGGCGACCTTGAGGTACTGATCGAGCCCATCGAGGGCGGCATCGCAAAGGTCGTGATCAACACCAGCGTCGATGGATTCGGACAAGTATGGAAAACCGTGGTCGACCGCTTCTTCACCCATTTCGACGGTTGCGTGGCCATTGAAATCAACGATTTCGGCGCGACGCCTGGCGTGGTTTTATTGCGCCTCGAACAGGCCGCCGAGGAGATAGGACAATGAATGCACCGACCGATTGGAGAAAATTTCTGGCGCGCAAGAGTTTTATCGAACTTGACGCGCGTGAGCGCACCAAGACGATTCTCGATGCAGGCTCTTTCAGGGAAATCGTCGGGCCGTTCGATCGCCTGAAATCGCCATGGCTGCCGATGCAGGGTATCGTCGCGCAAGCCGACGACGGGGTGGTGATCGCGCGCGGCACCATCGATGGTCAGTCGGCGGTAGTGGCGGCAATCGAAAGCGCCTACCAGGGCGGCAGCATGGGCGAAGTATCGGGCGCCAAAATTGCCGGGGCGCTGGAATGCGCTTTGCGCGATAACGAGAAGGGCATACCCACTCGTGCGGTGTTATCGCTTGAAACCGGCGGTGTGCGCCTGCAGGAGGCCAATCTGGGCCTGGCCGCGATCGCCGAGATTCATGCCGCAATCATCGCCTTGCGGCGGCATGTTCCGGTAGTGGGTGTGATCGGCGGCATGGTGGGTTGTTTCGGCGGCATGTCGTTGGCCGCCACCTTGTGCAGCTACCTGATCGTCACGCGTCAGGCGCGGCTTGGGATGAACGGTCCGGAAGTGATTGAGCAGGAAGCAGGCATCGCGGAAATCGATTCATCCGATAAAGCGCTGATCTGGAGCCTGATCGGCGGCGAGCAGCGCTCCCGCGTCGGGATGGTCGACGTACTGGTCGAAGATGACGCCGTGTCCATTGCCGAGCAGGTCCGCGCCATGTTCACCCGCGGCGTGCCCGCCGTACATCGTGCGGCGGACCTGGCCACCTACGTGGCGCGTATCGCCTCTATCGATACCAGTCAACAACTCACTGGAGTGCAGCTTGCCGCGCTTTGGGGCAAGGGAGATTCTCAATGAGCGATGCCATGACAAAATCGGACAACCAATCTGCCAGCCGCGGCCGCACCTGGCTGCACGCCCTCACGGGGCAAGCCGGGCAGTATGTGAGCCAGAGCACTTCCGTGATGTTCGCCGATGCGCCGCTCGGCGACACGCAAGCACGTTTCATCGCGGTGGTGCCGGATCTGGCCAACCGCTTTCCCCGCGCGCGGCACGGCGAAGTGGGCCTGGAGCAGGGCTGGTCGCTGGCCGGACTGCTGCGCCGGACCATCGACGAGCAGGCCGGCGATGGCGGCCCGCTGCGCCCCATCGTAGCGATTGTCGATGTGGCAGGCCAAGCCTATGGCCGCCGTGAGGAATTGATGGGAATACACTTGGCCTGTGCCGCGGCCGTGAATGCTTACGCGGATGCGCGCCTGGCCGGGCATCCGGTGATTGCCTTGATCGTTGGGCACGCCATGTCGGGCGCTTTTCTCGCGCATGGCTATCAAGCGAATCGCATCGTTGCGCTCGATGCCCCCGAGGTACTGATCCACGCCATGGGACAAGCCGCAGCCGCGCGCATTACGCGCCGTACGGTCGAGCAGTTGGCTGAACTCGGCAGCCGCATCCCGCCGATGTCATACAACGTACGCGACTATGCCAAGCTGGGTTTGCTCGAAAACCTGATCGAAGGCGTTGATGCCGATGCGCCGGACGGCACCGCAGTGGAGCGCGTGTTGCAGGTGCTGGCCGACGCACTCGCATCGATACGTCAGGATGGCCGGCGCGACCTGTCGTCACGCTATGCCTCGCAACAAGCCCACACCACGCGGGCCGCTTCAATCCAGGTACGCAAGCGGCTCGCCGAGCAATGGTGAAACACGGCAAACGCATCGGCAACCGGCTGAGATAGCTCGCAACCTGCCGCGGCAGGTTGCGTAGATTGCCCGGGCCGCATGCCGCAGTGGGCCAGGGCACAGTTGCTTCGAGCGAATGCATGATACGCAACGGCACATAATAGACGCATCGCACCGTCTGCCTGGCTGATATCGCCCACATCCGTTCCACTAAACCAAGAGAGCCCAAGCATGTTCAATCTTATTGCCACGGCGCTGCTGCCCGTATTTTTGGTGCTGGTACTGGGCTACTTTGCCGGTCGCCGCAAACTGATCGATAACCAGAATGTATCGAGCCTGAATGTCTTGCTGATGCAATTTGCTTTGCCGCTCACCTTGTTTATCTCTATCGCAAAGACCCCACAAGCCGTTATTTTCGCAAACGGCCCGCTGGCTTTGGTGCTGGCACTCGGCCTGGTGATCACCTACGTGTTGATCGGATGGCTGCAGAGCAAGGTATTCGGCCTGTCTTTGGGTGACACGGCGGTCCAAACCCTGACCATTTCTTTTCCCAACTTCGCCTCAATCGGCCTGCCGCTGGCGCTGCCGATTTTTGGGCCGCAGGCCGCGCTATCGGTAGCGATTGCTATCGCCGTCGGCTCGGTCACGATCTCGCCGCTGACACTGGCGATGCTGGAATTGGATAAAGCCCGTAAAGCGGATAAGGGCCAAGCCGTTTCCGCTACTCGCCAATTTCTGGTAGCACTCGGGCACTCGGTACGCAAACCTATCTTCGTCGGACCCATGTTGGGGCTGGCGGTGGCACTCGTGGGCCTGCATATGCCACCGCTGCTGGTGACCGCCTTGGGGCCGATGATTGCCGCCACAGCCGGGATCGGTTTGTTCCTGACTGGCCTGATGCTTTCCGCGCAGCGCATCAAGGTAGATACCAACGTCGTCTTCGGCACGCTGGTCAAGAATATTCTGCAGCCACTGCTGGTATTTGGCCTGGCTCGGCTGCTGCACTTGCCCCCCTTGATTGCCGGCCAAGCGGCATTGCTGACCGCGATTCCCGCCGGTTTCTTCGGCTTGGTCTTCGGCGCGAGTAACGGCGTCAAACCGCCCGTCGCGGGTGCCACTTTGATTATCTCCTCGATTTCAAGCGTGGTGACCTTGTCGATAGCGATCTGGCTGCTGGCACCCAAATAACACGATAGGCCGGTGCGCCCATCCGGGCTTCGAAGCGGGTTTGCAATACCGGGCGCCCCTCTCGCGGCGCCGCAAACGACAGGAGTCCCCCATCATGGAAATCGCTTTTCTCTTTCCCGGCCAGGGTGCGCAAACAGTGGGGTTTCTGCAGCGTTTGCCCGCGCATCCTGCCGTAGCCGCCACGCTGGACGAAGCGAGTGCGATTCTCGGCCTCGACGCGCGCGCACTCGACACCGAGGTCGCGTTAACCTCAACCGTGGCGGTGCAACTATCGGGATTGATCTCGGGTGTGGCGGTGATGCGGGCATTGAATGCCGAAGGAGTCGAGGCGGACGCCGTCGCCGGCTTGTCGAGCGGGGCGTACACCGCCGCGGTAGCGTGTGGCGCACTGGACTTCGCCAATGCCTTGCCGTTGCTCAAGCTACGCGCCCAGTTGATGGAGAGCGCCTATCCCCACGGTTTCGGCCTGGCCGCGCTGGTCGGCTTGGACGAAGCCCAGGTGGCGCGACTGGTCCAGCAACTGCACAGCGAAGCACAGCCGCTTTATATCGCCAACCTCAACGCCGAGCGGCAAATTGTATTGGCGGGCAGCGACCAGGCTCTCGCTGTCGCGATCGAGGCCGCGAAACAGGCCGGTGCCAGAAAAGCACAGAAAATGGCTGTCAGCGTCCCATCTCACTGTGCGCTAATGGATGGTGTCGCCGCCAAACTAAGCGATGCGGTGGCGCGTGTCGTCATGGCCGAACCGCGCATTCCCTATATTGGCAATGTGCGAGCACGAGCATTGCGCAATTCGCAGGATATCAGGCGTGACCTGGCTACCAATGTCGCGCATACGGTGCGCTGGTATGAGTCGATGGCCATACTGCATGAATTGGGCGTACGCTATTTCTTCGAGGCACC
>JAMFSV010000084.1 GCA_026225455.1 Burkholderiales bacterium
CCGCATCGATCAGGCTGTCGAGGTCACCGGCAACAAAAGCGCAGTCGAGCACCACCGGCTCAGCGGCGAACGGCATGTTGCGTGCATCCGGCGTACTCTCGCTGGTGATCGATTTGGCAAATACCGCCAGCGAGGCCAGCAGGCTGGTCGGGATATTGCGTTGCACCAGCACGCGCAGCTCGCGTATCGGCCGGCCTTGATGGATGGCCCACAGATGGGTGCTGTCGTCACCGAGCCAAAGCACCGCGTAGATTTCGTCGGGATCGACCTCCCGGGTGGCGTCATAGCGGCAAGCGCGCAATGCCGCCACCGGCTCGGCATCGATGGCGATCAATTGCAAACCGGCGCCGGCTGCCGCATCAATGCGCGCGTCGATATGCTCACGCGCCGCCGCGGCAATCGTCAGGTGATCGGGGGTCGATAGCGGCCCGCGGCCGGCAAACCAATCGACCGCCAGCGCGCTGCGCTCAATCCCCAAACGTGCCTCGACATGGGCGCGGACGGCCGGTTCGAGGTCGTCGAGCGCCAGGTCATGCAAGCGGGCGCGAGATCGCGCACGGCCGGTGCTGCGGCCGGCGGAAACTCTCGATGCAGCCGGCCCGAAATTGCCCGGCGCCGTGTCCAACTGCGCGCGTGGGACCGAGGCAATCAGCGTCGCCGAAGGTGCGATAGCCATCGCGACACGCAAAGAGGCCGCCACCCGGGGCGAATAGAAAGTACCCAAAGCGCTCACGATGGAACACGACGCCGAGGCGGGGTCGATCAGTTCAGGGCCGGCCATCGCCTCATCGGACAAAGGTGCAATACCGATATGTTCGACACACAGTTCGGGCGGCCCCATCAGCCGCCGGCTCATGACCACCAGGCGAATGCCTTTGGCATTGATATCGATACCGGCGGCATAACGCCGGCCATTTAAAACATAAGCATTATTCATTGCATCTCCGCTAATGACTTCACCGTTTAAATCTGCCGGGCGCAACTGCAGTTCGGTATCAGGACAGGCATTAGGGAGATTGTTGCGGCAAGCGCGCATCCGCGATATTCCGCCGAACGGCCAAAACGCCAAGGCGAAAGCCGCCGGGAGGCGAGCCTCAAATCAGGTCAAGAGGGATAAGGTCAAATAAGATGCGGAGAGACGTCGGAGACACGGCGCCCGGCGCGCGCAGCGCATACGCCGGGCTGAACGGCTCGATGGGTCGGCTCGATGGGTCGGCGCGATAATATCGGATGCAGGTACCGCAAACAGCGGACAAGAGCAGACAAGATGAGGCAGCACTTGCAGCGCCGCCCCAAACCAGCGTTAACGCGCAGTCAACACTACGGTTTCACCGGATTGCTGACTTACGAATACCGACAGGGTTTCGAATAATTCGCTCTCGCTACGCGTATCGCGCCAAGCGCCTTCTTTGTGACGAAAATGATAACCGCCCGCTTTGGCTGCCAGCCAGATTTCATGCATGGGGGCTTGTAGATTGACAATGATCTTGCTGCCATTGTCGAATTCAAGTGTCAGGACGTTACCGCTACGTTCGGTATCGATATCCGCGCCGCTCGCCTCGACGGCCTCTTCGATGCCTCCGAGCGCGATCTCTGCCAAGGCCAGGTATTCGCTATCTGTCATGCTAAACTCCAACGATTAATTTTCCGGATTCCGTCATGTCAGTCGTCTTCCGCGCCAGTGCGATTGTAACGGCTTTGGCTGCAACACTCGTGGTACTCACTTTAGCCGGTTGCGGGCAAAATGGCCCGTTGTACCTTCCCGTTGCACCGCCAATGCCGCAACCGCTGCCGCCGGAGCAAGGCTCGGCCCCAGCCGGGACGGCCTTGCCGGCGAGCGCGGCTAGCGGACTTTAAGCCGCGCCGCCACCGCGTACAGCGCGCGGATGCCCAGCAATACCAGCACAATCGCACCATATAGCTTGGGTTGCGATAAATCGTGCTTGCCGGCCTTCATCCACCAGAAATGCAGGATAGCCAAGCCGGCGATCAGGTAAATCGACCGGTGCAGCAACTGCCAGCGTTTGCCGCCCAGCCACCGCACGGCGGCACGCGGCGAGGTCAGCGCCAACAAGGTCATCAGCACAAACGCGGCAAAACCGACCGTGATAAACGGTCGCTTGAACACGTCGTGCCAGATCGCATGCAAGTCGAACCATTGGTCGAACCAGAAGTAGGTGGTGAAGTGCAAGCTCGCGTAAAAGAATGCGAACAAGCCCAGCATGCGCCGCAACCGCAGTAACTGATTAACTCCCGTCAGCCGTCGCAGCGGCGTCACCGCCAGCGTGATACATAACATCACCAAAGTCCACAAGCCGGTCGAGCGGGTGATGAATTCGACCGGATTGGCGCCGAGGTGCTGAGTCACGCCCAGCACTACCAGGCGTATCAAAGGATAGAGTCCGGCCAGAAAGACCGCGACTTTGATCCAGCGCAGGCGCAGGTCTTGCGCACTGAGCGGTTTCTTGGCCGGTCGCCTGTCCTGGGTCGCGACCGGCTTTGCCGCCGCCGTCACGCGTGCCCCGGCATTTCCTCCGCCCCGACGGAAGTCCTCTTGGGGGACGGGCCGCGGCGACGTGTCGCCCGGCTCCGGCGCCCCGGCGGCGGAAAGCGAATTTTCTGTCATGACACTCGTCCGTCAAAAGAATTGATGCAGGTCCATACCCTGATACAGCGAGGCGACCTGTTCGGCATAACCGTTGAACATCAAGGTCGGCCGTTTGGGGGTAAAAAAGCCGCCATCGCCGATGCGGCGTTCGGTCGCCTGGCTCCAGCGCGGGTGATCGACTTGCGGATTAACGTTGGAATAAAAACCGTATTCCTGCGGTGCGTAGGTGTTCCAACTGGTCTGCGGCTGCTTGTCGACAAAGCGAATCTTGACCAGCGACTTTGCACTTTTGAAGCCGTACTTCCACGGCACCTCGATACGCACCGGCGCACCGTTCTGATTCGGCAACACCTGGCCATACAGGCCCAAAGTGAGCAAGGTCAGCGGATTCATCGCCTCATCCATGCGCAAGCCTTCGGAATAGGGCCAGTTGATAATGGGTTCGGCAAGACCCGGCATCTGCTTGGGGTCGGCCAGCGAGATGAACTGCACATATTTGGCGCTGCCGGTCGGTTGCGCCCGCTTGATGATTTCGGCCAGCGGAAAGCCGATCCAGGGAATCACCATCGACCACCCTTCGACGCAGCGCATGCGGTAGATCCGCTCTTCCAGCGGCGCCAATTTGAGCAGATCATCGATTGCGTAAGTCTTGGGATTATGGCATTCGCCTTCGATACTGACTTGCCATGGCCGCGTATGCAAAGTGCCCGCGTGCTTTGCCGGGTCGGCCTTATCGGTACCGAACTCATAAAAATTGTTATAGGTGGTGATGTCTTGATATGGCGTCAGCGCGTCGCTCAGCCGATAGGCCGGATTGGTCAGCGCCACCAGCTTCTGCGCTTGGGGGTCGCCGGGCGAGGTCTCCGCCCGGGCCAGCGACGCCGCGCCCAGCAACGCTCCCGCGGCGCCGAAGCCAGCCATCTGGACCAAGCGGCGGCGGTGTTCAAACACCTCGCGCGGTGTGATTTCGCTGCGCGCGATATAGTCGCCGCGCTGTTGCCGGGTGGTCTCGATCGACATGTTCTGCTCCTGATACATTAGCGGCGCGACTGAGATGATCCAGCGCCGGTGGCATGCAGCCGGTGGGTAGGGGAGATATAGCTTGGTCGGACGGCGCCAGGCTTCCTTACAGCGGACGGGCCCGCAGGGGCATTTACCCGCGCCTATAGACGCTAACACGCGGCCGAGCCAGATATTCCATCGTCCAAGTTATATAAATAAGCGACTTGAATCAGCAACATGAGCAAGGTACACCAGCCGAAAAAAAACCGCCGGACCCGGGGGACGGCGGCTTTTCAGTCGGGCAACAGTAACAGTAGCCTCGGCAGGTTTTACAACTGCCCGTAACTATGCAAACCCGAGAGGAACATATTCACCCCCAGGAACGCAAAGGTCGTGACCAGCAGCCCCGTCAGCGCCCACCAGGCCGCGATCGAGCCGCGCAGGCCTTTCATCAGACGCATGTGCAGCCAAGCGGCGTAGTTCAGCCAGACGATCAGCGCCCAGGTTTCTTTCGGATCCCAGCTCCAGTATCCACCCCAGGCTTGGGCAGCCCACAAGGCGCCCAGAATGGTGGCGATGGTGAAAAGGGCGAAACCGACCGCAATCGACTTGTACATCAGGTCGTCCAGCAATTCGAACGAAGGCAGGCGGTCAGCCAGGATGCCGCGCTCCTTGACCAGATAAGCGACCGATACCATTGCCGCCAGAGCGAACGACCCGTAGCCGATAAAATTCGCCGGCACGTGGATTTTCATCCACCAGCTTTGCAGCGCGGGCACCAGCGGCTGGATCTGCTGCGCGTCGCGCGACACCGAATACCACATCAGGAACCCCACCGCCGCGCTGATCACCAGCAGCACAAAACCGCCCAAGGCGCGGGTGTTGTAGTACTGCTCGTAATAAAGATAAAACAACGACGTGATCAAGCAGAACAGCACAAACACTTCGTAAAGGTTGGAGATAGGAATGTGCCCGACATCGGCACCGATCAAATAGGACTCGTACCAGCGCACCATCAAGCCGACAAAACCCATCAGCACCGCCGACCAGCACAGCCGCGAACCGATGCTGCCGCCAGCCTCGGAACGCGACAGCATGCCGATCCAGTAGAACATCGTGGCAATCACCAGCAAGGCGCTCATCCACAAAATGGCCGACTGGCTGGACAATAGATACTTTAGGAAAAAGGACTGATTGGCGCGGGCCAGATCGCCGTGATAAAGCTGGATCGCGCTGAGCGACAGCGCGGCAATCAGCACCATCAGCAGGCGTACCGGTTTCCAGCGCCAACCCAGTACCGAGAACACAGGTACGGCGGCCACCAGCACCAGTTTGTCGTAATAGTTGGTGTAAGCACCGTAGTGCAACAAGCCGTAGCCTGCCCCCACCACCAGCGCCAGCGAGAAGAGCCAGTCGACTACGGTCAGGCGCTTGAGCAGCGGCTCCTGTCGCAACAACGGCGAGTCAGATGAAGTTTGCGAAAATTGCATGGCAGGTCACTGTGTAAGGTCTTGCGGTTTGTCCGCGGGCGTGTCGGCAGATTTATCCGGACTCGGGCCACGGTGGTTTTCATCGGCAAAGGTAGCCGGCACATCAAACAGGGCTGCGATTGACGCGCGGGTCTGCGCGAATTCCTTTTCGAAATCAAGGGTTCTACGCGCGGTCGACATCGCCATCAGGATCTGCACACGCGCTTCGGCGGTTGCAATATCGGCAGGCAAGTCTTTGATCCAGAACCACAAACGGCGCTCGCGCACGAAGAACATCGAGAAAATACCGAGCACCAGCAGCGCACTGCCAAGATACACGATATTTTCGCCGGGAGCGCGCGCCAACTGGAATACCGAAGCTTTGATTTCCTTGAAAGAATCAAGTTGCAGCAGCACCGGGGCGCCGTAGAAAAAGCTGTCGGACAAGGCATTGATGCCGCTTTGCACAAATCGGCTATGCTCGGCGCTCACGGTGGCGGGCGGCTGGCCGGCCTGCTGCCGCGCATCTTGCCAAAGATCCCACATCGAGCCTTCCAGCATGCGTAACAGCAGGTCGGCGGCTTTTTGCTGGTTTTCCTTCGGAATCGAATGCTCGATAAAGGCCGCAACAGCGCTAAAACCGCCTGCCGGAATGCCGTTGTCGGCTGGCGCCGGAGAACCGTCGTCATTGGCGCCGGCAAACAGGGTCAAGACGCGCAGCGCGCTTTCCTGCAAATGTTGCTGCAGCGACGCATCACCGGAATTAACCGAGCGTGCGGCAAATTGCTGCGCCGCTGCTGCGCGCATGGCCGGATTCGCCAACGCCGCGTGCAGCAAAACCCATTGTTTTACCGTACCGTCGTCATCGGCCGGAATCCGCAGGTAGCGGAAGGGCTGGTCCGGCTCGCTGCGCATCCCGGCCAGGAACAACGATTCGCCGTCCACCGTGACGGGCACCATATAGTCGTTGTACTCGCGAGCCTGGCCGTTCTTGTCGCGGATTTTGTATTGGAACGACGGCCCGACGTTATGCAGCTCTTTGGGATTGGAAGTGTTCGCTCCCGAACCCAAACGGGCGTCCAGCATCCGCTCAAAGGACGAACCGGCCGACGCGTTGGCCGATGAGCCGGATTGTTGCGATGGGCTTTGCACGCTGCGCGTGTCGGTCGAGCCGCTGGACTGGCTGGCGAAGTTCTCGACGTTGATCGCGCGGAAGTCGGCAAATTCGAGGGTGTCGCCGTCCGGCGTCTGGGTCAGCGGCAGCGAAGCCCCAATGGTGCCTTCCAGGGTAAACGGCTGAGTGCGGGTGCCGGACATGGGATACGCCGTCAATTGCAGCTTGGAGCCGCCATCTTCAAAGCTGGACTGGAAAATCGAGATGCCGCGGTAGGTGAACGGCTTATTCACTTCCACCCGGGCCGGGATGCTGACACCGGTTTTACGGTCGGTCACGACGATGTCGCTAGCGAATAATTTGGGCATGCCGGTGGAGTAATAATCCACCACAAACTTGTTCAACTGGATGGTGAACGGCAAATCCTGGATCATCGAGCCGCCGGGCTGGTTCAGGATGGCGGTCGAGACATGGTCGCCCTCCGGAACCCAGGCGTAACCGCGAAACGACGGGTTGGAAGACGACAGCCGATGATTTTCGGCAATCGAACTGATGACCGCATTGCCTTGCACCGGGGATTTGCCGAACAACAGCATCTGCGCGCGTATCACCAGATTGCTGTCGAGCAACGCGCCCAGGCAAATCACCACAATTGCGGTGTGAGCAAAGATATAACCCAGCTTGGTGAAAGCGCCGCGCTTGGCGGCGATCAAGGTGGCACCGCCGGGGCCGCGGGTTTCGCCGGTTTGGCGGGTTTCGCCGGTTTGGCCGATTTCGCGGCTGACGTATTTATAACCGCCCTGCCTTACCCAGCGACCGATTTCCAAGGCCACCTGAGCCCGCGAAGCATTCACGGTGTATTCCGCCTTGTGCCGGAAGGCGCGCAGACTGCTTTCGCGAACCTTGTCTTTCCAGCTACGCATGTCGGCAATCATCTTGGGGCCGTTACGCGTCACGCACAAGGACACCGAGATCACCAGGAACAGCAGGATCAGCATGAACCACCAGGAGCCGTACATGTTGTACAAACCCAGCGAACGGAAAATATCGGCCCAGAACGGACCGAATTGATTAACGTAGTTGGGGTACGGATCTTCCTGCTTGAGCACGGTGCCGATAATGCTGGCGATCGCCAGCACCACCAGCAGACTGATGGCGAAACGCATCGAGCCCAGCAAGTCGACCGCTAGGCGCATGACGCGCGGCCCCGTTTTGATCTGCGTGCCAGACGTGCTAACGCTCATTCAAACTCCAAACAACAACAAAAAGGGACGCATCAGCGACTTGCGCCGCGCCCAGGCTGGGGTAAATTTCACCGGCTGCAAGGGGTATGCCGCGGCTTCGAACACCGGCAGTCGCGTCCGGGCGAGCCTGCCATGACGGCGGACGAGATGGTGAGCGCAGATTGTGACAGATATACCCGCGTCAGACGTCTGCACGATCAAATCGCCGGTATAAGCGCAGGGCGGGATTGCACCCGAACAGCGGAAAGTCGATGATTTATCAACGAAAATCGTACAAATAACGGCCTCGCGGACTTTTACGAGCGTCGATATTGTACAATAAAGCCTATTGTGATCGCGCTGTGCCGCCATGGGCTGGAACTCCGCAAAACGGCCCTGTTTCAAGGCCGTCGATGGCGGCCCCAAGCTTTCGGCCCAAGGTGAGAATCCCCCTGCCGCCACTCAGCCCCGAGTATCATGCCTGCCATGCGCGAGTCGAAACGGCGACAGCCCGGCAACAGCGCCGCTACAGCCCGGTGCGTCAAAATGACGCATGCTCGTGACGCACGATTACGCTACCCATACGCCTTTGCTGTGCCCGCCGCACCTGCGGCATACAGTCGAATTTATACACCCTCACTGAGCGACCCGCGTCGCACGCCCCATGGCCTTTATTCTGCATCGATCCCGCTTTTTCACTACAGTGAACCATCTCCAGGATCTGCCGCACAATCCGCAGCCCGAGATCGCCTTTGCCGGCCGCTCGAATGCCGGCAAGTCGACGGCCATCAATATCCTGTGCAATCAAAAGCAACTGGCCTTCGCCAGTAAAACACCGGGCCGCACCCAGCATATCAACTACTTCTCGATCGGCGCGGAAGAGGACCCCACCGCGTTCCTGGTCGATCTGCCGGGCTACGGTTACGCCCAGGTGCCGGGCGCGGCCAAAGCGCATTGGGAAGGACTGCTGGGTTCGTACTTGCAATCGCGCGCGCAGTTGCGCGGGATGGTGTTGATGATGGACTCGCGCCGGCCGTTCACCGATCTGGATCGACGTATGGCCGAATGGTTTGCGCCGACCGGCAAACCGATTCACATCTTGCTGACCAAGAGCGACAAATTGACGCGCCAGGAAAGTGTCAATGCGCTGCGCTCAACCCAGAAAACCCTCGATGAATACAACGCGCAATACGGCGGCGGGATCTTTACCGTGCAGTTGTTCTCAGCCCTGAAACGAGTCGGCATCGATGACGCCCACGCCACGCTCGAACATTGGCTGGCACCGCAGCCGGAGCCCGAAGTCTGGGGCCTGAAGCCCGAAGACGGCGTCGAACCGGCCGCCTGAGCCGCCGCTGGAACGGCCTCAAGCCAGGCATTTCGACCGGCCTATCGGGCTGGTCGCCTCCCCGTCAAATCCCCGGAAGGCATAAAAAAACCCGCCGTAAAACACGGCGGGCGAACAAGCCTCTCGTCTGACGATAGGCCCCCGCTCAGGGAGGTGAAGCGGGGAGGTCGGCAAAAGATGCCGAGCCCACTTGGTATGATATCGGAATGCCAGTCTTTGGGTCTGGTTTAAGCACAAACCAACCTTAAGACATGCCGCGCGAATTCTGCATGTGCGCCACGGCGCATTGCATTAAATAAAGGGCTTGAACACATGAGCGTCTTCCCCCACTTCCGTCCCCGGCGCATGCGTCGCGATGATTTTTCCCGTCGTCTGATGCGCGAAAATATCCTGACCACCAACGATTTGATTTATCCGGTGTTTATCGTCGAGGGGTCGCAGGTCAGGCAAGCTGTGGCATCGATGCCCGGCGTCGAGCGCGTCTCGGTCGATCTGTTGCTCGAAGTAGCCGAACAATGCGTCACGCTGGGCATTCCGGTGTTGTCGCTGTTTCCTGCGATTGAACCGGCGCTGAAAACTCCGGACGGAATCGAGGCGACCAATCCCGATGGGCTGATTCCGCGCGCCGTGCGTGAATTGAAAGCACGTTTCCCCGAGTTGGGCGTGCTGACCGATGTTGCGCTCGACCCGTACACCAGCCATGGCCAGGACGGCGTGCTGGATGCCAACGGGTATGTGATCAACGACGAGACCTCGTTGATTCTGGTACGCCAGGCACGGGTCCAGGCTGAAGCCGGGGTCGACATCGTCGCACCGTCGGACATGATGGACGGGCGCATCGGCGCGGTGCGGGAAATGCTCGAAGACGACGGTCATATCCATACCCGCATCATGGCCTATGCGGCCAAATACGCGTCCGCGTTTTACGGTCCGTTCCGCGACGCGGTCGGCTCGGCCGCCAATCTGGGTAAAAGCAACAAGATGACCTACCAGATGGACCCCGCCAATAGCGACGAAGCACTACGTGAAGTGGCGCTCGATATCGGCGAAGGCGCCGATATGGTGATGGTCAAGCCGGGGATGCCGTATCTGGATATCGTGCGGCGCGTGAAAGACGAATTCCGCTTTCCGACTTATGTTTATCAGGTCAGCGGCGAATATGCGATGTTGAAAGCGGCGGCGCAAAATGGCTGGCTGGATCACGATAAAGTGGTGCTGGAATCGTTGCTCGCATTCAAGCGGGCCGGCGCCGACGGGGTACTGACTTACTTTGCCCTGGATGCGGCCAGGTTGTTGCGCGATATGGCTTGACGCCGGCATCGGGCAATCAATAGTCGGAGCAACAAAAAAAGGAGACCCTGTTTCGGTCTCCTTTTTTTATCTTCAGGTGCTTAGCCCCCCCGTCCTCACCTGCCCTCAGCCCGCCGGCGCCGGACCGAAAGCCTGGTCCAGGCTGCGCAGGAAAGTCTCGGGAGGTTGCTCCCCGACCACCCGCATCAACTCATGGCCCTGCGCATCGAACAAGATAATCGCGGGCGGCCCGAACAAGTTAAAACGCTTGAGCAGCGCCTGGGCATCGGGACCGTTATCGGTCACATCGGCTTGCAGTAAATTCAGTTGGGCCAGACGCGCCCGCACCCGCGGGTCGGTGAAGGTGAATTTTTCCATTTCCTTGCAACTGGTGCACCAATCGGCATAAAAATCGAACAAGGCCGGCTGGTGACCGGCTTGCAATGCTTGATCGAGTTGCGCACTGGATTTGACCTGGCCGAACACCGGGCCGGCGGCTGGCGTCGCCGTCGTACCCGCGGCGCTGCGTGTGCCGGCAAACACGCTGAGCGGCTGCAGCAAGTCACGCGAGCCGGCCGCGCCACCCACCAGCAGGATCACGGCGAGCAAGGTCAACAGCAGCCCCACACTGCGGCCCAGCAAACGCCAAGCGTAGCTGGGGCCTGCCGGCGGCAGCGCCGCGAACGGATTTAAGGTCAGGGCGGCGATGAGGAACAGCAAGGCCCACAGCAGCATGCTGACGGTCACGGCCAGCACCGGGCTGATCATCCAGATGGCCACCGCCAGCAACAGCACGCCAAAACAGCGTTTGACCCCTTCCATCCAGGCTCCGGCACGCGGCAATACCGCGCCCGCGCCGGTACCGACGATCAGCAAGGGCACGCCCAAACCCAAGGCCATGGCAAACAATGCGGCGCCGCCGAAGGCAACGCTGCCGGTTTTGGCAATAAAGGCCAGCACGCCGAACAACGGGGCGGTCATGCAAGCGCCCACCACCAGCGCCGAAATAGCACCCATCAAAAATACCGCGGCCAACTTGCCGCCCGAGCGGCGTTGCGACACATCGTTCACCCGGTTCTGCCAGGCTTGGGGCAGTTGCAATTCGTAGGCGCCAAACATCGACAAAGCGAAGCCGACCATCAATACCGCGAAGGCGCCAAGCACCCACGGGTTTTGCAGCCAGGCCGAGACGCTTTGACCCAGCAAGGCCGCGACAATGCCGAAGGCGGTGTAGACCACGGCCATCCCCAGCACATATGACAGCGATAAACTGAAACCGCGCCGGCGCGTGAGTTGCGTGCCTTCCCCCAGGACAATCGAAGACAGGATCGGGATCATCGGTAGCGAACACGGCAACAGACTGAGCGCCATGCCCAACACAAAGAAAATTGCCATCACACCGGGCAAACTGTGGCCCTTGAGCACATCTTGCGCATATTGCTCGCTGTAGAGCTTGTCTTGGCCACCGCCGGATGCCGCAACCGCAGTGGAGGATGCCGCAAGCGCAGCCACCTCCGGCGTGGAGGCAGGCACTGAAGCCGGCGCCGCAGACAAGGCCGTCACCGTTGCGCCAGGGGTGGCGACGGGGACAATCCGCGCCCCGCTTGCCGGACCGGCACCCGCACCGGCAGGTGCCGCGGCGGGTGCGGCGGTGGTAACGCCGGCCGCGCGCAGCGCGGCACCGCTGATATGCGCGACATGCGTCATGGGCGGATAACAAATGCCTTTATCCGCGCAACCCTGCCCGGTAACGGCCAGGTCAAACGGTGCACTGGCCTGTGTCACGGGAATGCGGATCGTGACCTCATTGCGATAGGTTTCAACGTTCTTGTTGAAGTTTTCATCGAACTTGGTGTGTCCCGGCGGGAAAGCCGGGGTACCCAGGGTCGCGCTACCGGTCTTCACCGCGAAGGCGTAGCGTTCGCGGTACATGTAATAACCATCGGCGATGGTGTAATGCACGTCGACTTCGCCGGCTTGTTCCGTCACGCTGAATTTAAACGCCACCGCGGGATCGAGGAAATTATCGTCAGCGTGGGCGGTGCCGCCTGAAGCCAATAAGGCCAAGGCGCATACCAGGGCAAATAGCGCAAAACTCAGCGCACGAAAAAACTTGGCAGACTTGAACATGGCGAATTAAGGCGTTCCCAGGTTGATTGCAGCAGCGGCCTAGCGCGGCGCGGCGTAGCGCATATCGGCAACAAATTTGAAGAGTTGCATCGTACCACTGCTAATTAGTCGTCGCAGCGGCAGCAAACTGACATTGAGCGCGACAGATCCCGGCGCGCAATGCAAAAAGCCAGGCTAAGCCTGGCTTTTCTGCGGCAAGTCGAAACATCAGGCTTGCCGCTCACATCGAACTGATTCAGCCCGATTTATTCTGCGTCGGTAATTTCTTCGCCGTCAGCAGCTTCCGGACGGTCGAGCAATTCAACCAGTGCCATCGGTGCATTGTCGCCAACGCGGAAACCGTACTTCAGGATCCGCAAGTAGCCACCCGGACGGGTCGCGAAACGCGGGCCCAGCACTTCAAACAGCTTGGTCACCGAATCACGGTCACGCAAACGGTTGAACGCCAGACGGCGGTTAGCCAACGACGGCTTTTTGCCGAGCGTAATCAGCGGCTCGACAACTTTACGCAATTCTTTGGCTTTCGGCAGCGTGGTCTTGATGACTTCGTGCTCGATCAGCGAATTGGACATATTACGCAGCATAGCCAGACGGTGGCTGCTGGTGCGGTTGAGTTTCCGCA
>JAMFSV010000085.1 GCA_026225455.1 Burkholderiales bacterium
CCGACCCGGGTTTCCCGCTGCAGATCGCGGCCCATGTCACCATCGGTCACCAGGCCATGTTGCATGGCTGTACGATTCACGAAGGCAGCCTGATCGGGATCCAGGCGGTGATCCTGAACGGCGCGGTAATCGGTCGCAATTGCCTGGTGGGTGCCGGGGCAGTCGTCACCGCAGGCCGGGAGTTTCCCGACCATTCGCTGATCCTCGGCGCGCCGGCCAAAGCGGTGCGCCAGCTTGAGGCGGCCGAGATCGAGCGGATGCATCAAAATACCGCCAAATATGCCGAGCGCCGTGGATATTTCAAGGCCAATCTGCGGCGTATCGGCTAGTGTCCTGTGCCGCAAATTGTTTGATGAATGAAATTGCGGAACAGGACACGAGCACGTCGCAGGCAAAGAGATGCTGCGACACCCACCACTTTTAAAGCTCAGTCGAGCCGACTGCGTGCGCAATCGGGTAGCACGCGGATTTTCTGTCCATGAGGTTGTTTGTGAACGATCAGCTGCAAAGATTCATGTTTAACGCCGCCCCCGTGCGGGGCGAAATTGTGGCGCTGCATAACACCTGGCGCGAGGTGCTGGAACGTCGCGCCTATCCCGAGCCGATAGCCAAGCTATTGGGCGAAATGATGGCCGCGGCCGCCCTGTTGTCGGCCAACCTGAAATTCGACGGTGCGCTGATCATGCAAATCCAGGGCGAGGGCCCGGTCAAAATGCTGGTGGTGCAATGCAATTCGGATTTGACCATGCGCGCCACCGCCAAAGTGATCGGCGACATCGCCCCCGATGCAACCCTGGCGGACCTGGTCAACGTGAATGGCGGCGGCCGTTTTGCCATCACCCTGGATCCGGCCGACAAACATCCCGGCCACCAGCCCTACCAGGGCGTGGTGCCGCTGTCGAATGAAGCCGGGCCGCTGAGCAGCATGGCCGAAGTGCTGGAACACTATATGCGCCACTCCGAGCAACTGGAAACACGGATCTGGCTCGCCTCCAACGCCGATCGCGCGGTGGGCATGCTGTTGCAAAAACTGCCCGGCGACGGCGGCATCCTGCCCCACCCCGGCGAACACGATTCGGACACCTGGGATCGGGTATGCCACCTCGGCAGCACGCTGACGCAAGAAGAATTGCTGACGGCCGATACCGAAACGCTGTTGAAGCGGCTGTTCTGGCAAGAAAACGTGCGCCGCTTCGAGCCGGCCAACACCCGCTTTTTATGCTCCTGCTCCCGCGCCAAAGTCGGGGGCATGCTGCATATGCTGGGTCGCGAAGAAGTCGACAGCATTATCGAGGAACGCGGCCATGTGGAAATCCATTGCGAATTCTGCAATCAGCGCTACGAATTCGATCCGGTCGATGTAGCGCAACTTTTTGCGGCACCGACGATCTCAGCAGGTGTGGTCGAAGCCACTGAACAAAAACACTAAAGGCCGGACGCCAAGCTGGAAAGTTAACCGGACGGGCCGGCCCGGTATTAAATCCGGCCCGGCAGGAACACCGGGGCCAAGGGTTGCGCCGGACACCAGATCCAGCGCGGCCAACCCGGACCTGAGCCAAAGCGGCTTTGGGAGATTTTCATGAATCACACTATTTCACGCGGCTCAAACGCCGGCCGACCTGACTCTCCATCAAGACACCGGGGCGTTCGGGGTGGCGCGTTACCGGCTTGGGCCTGCATCCTGACCCTGGCCGTACTGAGCGGCTGCGCCTACCCGCCCGCTCAAGGCGCACCGGGCCAAATCCTGTCGCGTTTACCGGCGGGTGCGCCAGGCGCCGCGCCTGCGGCTCCGCAGTTGACCCAAGCAGAAAAAGACCGCTATAAGCAAATCGATCAACAAGTGATGGATCAGCAAGACCAGCTTGATCGCGCCCGTGCCTGGGCCGAGATGGTCGAGGCTACGCCGGTCTACTACAGCGGCTACGCCTACGAGACGCCGTATCCGTACGCACCTTACCCCGTTGAACAGATCTACCCGATTTATCCGGTTTATCCGGCGGGGTATGGATATGGGTATGGCTACGGCGGCTGGTAAGCCAAGCTTGGCGACAGCTTGGTGCGAATCAAGCGGCGAATCAAGCGGCGGATTACGCGGCGGTTCAAGCTGCCGCCAGAATCATCGCTTAGACCGCATCCGGCGGCAGCACCGGTTTACGCGGACGGCGGCTACGTGTAGCGGTTTTGCGGGCAGGCTTGGTTGCAACATTAGGCGCGGCATTCGGTGCAACATATGCCGTTGAATTTGACGCCGAATGCGACATATCTTCCGCGGCCGCCGGCGTGTAAGCCTCGCTGACAACCTGCACCTCCGGCATTGGCTGTACCACCGGCGCCAGGGCGAGCGGCGCTTTCTTTTGCGCCGGCTTGCGTCGGCCGCGCCCCTTGCGCTCCGGCTCGTGCTTGACCGCCACCGTCTCTTCGGTCACCGCCTGTTCCACCGCCACAGACCCCATCGCTACCACAGGTTCGACCACAGTCTCATGACTGGCGGCCGCTGCGCTGCTGCGATAAACATAAGCGCCCGACTTATCGTCACGGCCAAATTCAAGCAAACCGCGCGCTTGCGCCTCTTCCAGCAAATTGCCGAAGGCCCGAAAGCCGTAATACGACTCGCTGAAATCCGGTTTGCGGCGCTTGATCGCCTCTTTCAACACCGAGGCCCAAATTTTGCCGCTATCGCCGCGCTCCGGTACCAGAGCGTCAAACGTCTCAACCGTGATTTCGATGGCCTTGCTGCGGCGCGCCTCCAGATCATCCTTGCGCGGCTTGTCTCCGTCTCGCGCCTGCTTCGCCGCAGGCGCCACGCGCCGCGTTTCGCGTTTGGCTTCGGCGCGCTGGCTCTCGCGAACCAGGTCGTCGTAAAAAATAAATTCGTCGCAATTGGCGATCAGCAAATCGGAGGTGGATTGTTTGACCCCGACCCCGATCACTTGCTTGGCGTTCTCACGTAACTTCGACACCAAGGGCGAAAAGTCGGAATCGCCGCTGATGATGACAAAGGTGTTGACGTGTGCTTTGGTGTAACAAAGATCGAGCGCGTCGACCACCAAACGGATATCCGCCGAATTTTTGCCCGACTGGCGCACGTGCGGGATTTCGATCAATTCGAAATTGGCCTCATGCATGGTCGCCTTGAAGCCTTTGTAACGCTCCCAGTCGCAATAGGCTTTCTTGACCACAATGCTGCCCTTCAGCAGCAAACGTTCAAGAATAGGCTTGATGTCGAATTTTTCGTATTTTGCGTCACGCACGCCGAGTGCGACGTTTTCAAAATCACAAAATAGCGCCATGCTGACATTCTCGTGCGATGAAGCCATGGGGTTCTCTCCAATCAATTACCAGGTTTGAGCGTCAGACGTCGCTGTGGGTGTTCATCATAGCCACTCTGCCGGCACTTAAGCAGTCTTCTGTTGGACGCCGCGCTACTTTGTGCCGCGCATGGGCGCCACTCAATTCAAATTGCCGGTGGGCGGCTTGATGCTGTTCTCGGCAAGTTCTTGGTTATGGGCGGCAAGATAAGGCTGGGGCCGGCTGCGTCGCTCAAAATAGAGCAGGTCGCGCCAGACGCCGTCGAGACACATGCAGTTTTCCGCCCGGCCATACACGGTAAATCCGCTACGCTCCAAGACCCGAACTGAGCCCAAATTATCGGCTCTGGCAGTGGCTTCGAGCCGCCACAAATTCAGTTTGCCGAATGCTTCTTGTAATACCAAACCAACCGCCTGCGTCGCATACCCCCGGCCGGAAAAATGTTCGCCGATTCGGTATCCCAGAGAGGCTTTATTGAAATTGGACCGCGTCACCGCGGTTAGATTCACGCGCCCAACGATATCGCCGTCGACCTTGAGCAAAAATTGATGGGATAAATCGTTCCGGCTGGCACACTCGGCTTCTGCGATTACCCGCCGCACCGCCTCGATGGTGTAATAAGCATCGCCTCGGGAGGCGACCGAACGCTCGAAATACCGGCGATTGCCGAGTTCAAACGCGAGCAGTTCTTCCGCATCGTCTGGTGCTGGTTTGCAAAGTTGTATCGCCGCCATATCAAACCTGGGTGAGTCAGTTATACGCCGGGTGTTGCGTCAATCGAAATACGCATCTGAAAGCGCGCCGACACCTATCCGTGAGCATGGCTCAAACCCGAGTGCCGCCAAGCACCTTGAGCATTTGCAGACAAGGATTGCTGGGCGCCCAAAGATCGGGAAATACTTCGAATGAAACAAAGCCCATGCGTTCGTAGAAAACTCGCGTTTGCGCATAATGCGGATTCGGGCTGCTTGCGGCGATGGTCTTGACCTGCAACAACCAGGCACCCTGCGCTTTCAGCCATTGCTCCGCATGCGCCAGCAAGGTTTTGCCCAAACCCTGACGACGTGCCTCCGCGTGGATTGCGACACAATGGATTTCCCAGGCATGCGGGAAATGAGCGCGCAGGGAAATAAAGCCTAGCGCACGCTCACCGTCACGCAGTAAAAACGTCGGCAGCGTGGCAGTGTCTCGCGCATACATCAGCCGCGAATCCTCAATGCCAAACCATTGCGGCACGCTGCGCAGTATCTGTTCGCATTCGACTTGGGCGTCAAGTGCTGGACCGTCAACCTGCATAGGGCTTTTCTCGGATTATTTTTTTACCTGATGCGCAGGCGGGGTCTTGCCATGTTTGACGCTGGCCTTGACCGTCTTGGGCGGGCGCGTACGTATCGCCGGCTCCGGCACCACAGCGAGCGCCGAAGTCGACATCTGCCCGCGGGTGGACGACGCCGGTAAAGCCAAGG
>JAMFSV010000086.1 GCA_026225455.1 Burkholderiales bacterium
AGCCTTGAGCGCTGCGAGCAAATCGCCGCCGCCGCCGGCGATCAGAAATTCTTCCTCGGTACCGATCACCAGATCGAACAGCGGCAGGATTTTTTGCAGATGAGCACTGACGCCGGCGTCGGCAATAAAACGCGTTTCGCCGTCGGCCTTGCCGGTCAGGCCCCACAGCACCGGCCGGTAATCGATATCGAGCACGGTACGCACATTGTGTTGGCGCGCATAGCCCAGCGCCCGGCAACTGGCTTGATTGACCTTGGCGGTCGAAAAATGGGTACCGGTGATCAGCAGGGCGCGGCTGGAAGCAATAAAGGCTTCGTCGATATCGCTTTCTTCCAGCGCCATGTCGGCGCAGTTTTCGCGGTAGAACACCAGCGGAAAAGTGTCGCGGTCTTTCAGGCCGAGCAAAACCAGGGCGGTCAGGCGTTCGCGGTCGAGCGTGGTATGGCTGATATCGCACCCTTCGCGCGCCAGCGTCTCGGTCAGAAAGCGTCCCATATGATCGTCGCCGACCCGCGCCAGCATGGCCGAGCGCAAACCGAGCCGGGTCGTGCCGAAGGCGATATTGGCGGAGGAACCACCGAGATATTTGGCGAAGGAGGTGGCATCCTCCAGCCGCGCACCAATCTGCTGGGCATAGAGGTCGACGGCGATCCGCCCGATACAAATCAGGTCGAGCGGTCGGTCGGCCGCGGCGCGGGAGGGCGTGATTGCCGCCGGCGTATTCACAGCCGGGGCAACGAGGTGTGTCGCATGTTGCATCGCTAATTCCTTATCGCTTGAGAGGCGGATTAAATGCTTGCGCCTTCGAGTTCGCCTATCATTTTTTGCATTTCGGCACCGCCGGCCATCATGTCCAGCACCTCGTCCTTGCTGATCGTATCTTTGGTGAAGGTCCCCATCGACTTGCCGCGATTCAACAAGGTAAACGAGTCGCCGATGGGATAGGCATGGTGCACATTGTGCGTAATGAAAATTACCGAAATCCCTTTGGCGCGCGCTACATGGATCAGCTTGAGCACATTAAAACTCTGCTTGACCCCGAGTGCCGCCGTCGGCTCATCGAGGATCAGGACGCGAGCGCCGAAATGGATCGCCCGGGCAATCGCCAGGCACTGTTTTTCGCCGCCCGACATGGTGCCGATGGGGTCGTGCGGATCACGCACGTTGATCCCCATTTCCGACAGCTTGGTGCTGGCGACCGTGGCAGCTTGTTCCAGATCCATGACATTGAGAAAACCGAACAGTTTCTTTTGCGGCTCGCGGCCCATAAAGAAATTGCGCGCTACCGAGAGCAAAGGCACCAGCGCCAAATCTTGATATACCGTGGCAATACCGCGATCCAGCGCTTCACGCGGCGATTCGAATACCACCGGTGCGCCGTCGACCAGATATTGCCCGCTGGTCGGTTGATGGACCCCGGCCAAGGTCTTGATCAAGGTCGATTTTCCGGCGCCGTTGTCGCCCAGCAAACAATGCACTTCGCCCTGGCGCAGGCGCAAAGTAATGCCGTTTAATGCGATCACCTTGCCGAAGCATTTGGTGACGTCTTCGAGTTGTAAAATATAGTCGCTCATGCCCTTTACCTCCCGCCGCCCACACGCCGGCGCACATAGTGGTTAAACAGTACAGCCAGCAACAGCATCAGGCCGAGGAACACGCGGAACCAATCCGAGTTCACGTCGGTGTAGCCGATCCCGATCTGCACCACGCCGAAGATCAGGGCGCCGAAACAAGCGCCGATCACGGAGCCGTAGCCGCCCGTCAGCAAAGATCCGCCTATCACCGCAGCGATAATCGCTTCGAATTCTTTTTGCAAACCGCGGTCCGCCGCCGCCGAACCGATATCGCAGACTTGCAACACGGCAAACAGGCAAGCGCAAAACGCGGTCAGCACAAACATCGAAATTTTCACGCGCTTGACCGGCACGCCGACGTTCTTGGCTGCATTGGCGTCGCCGCCGACCGCAAAAATCCAGTTGCCGAAGCGGGTTTTGGCGAGCAGGAAAGCACCCAGGCCGGCCAGTAACATCCACCACAAAATAACCTTGGGCACCCCCGGCACCAACGGCGTGTTGGCATCGACCATGCGGATCCAGCCCATCTGGCCCAGGCGCAGCATCAAATCATGAAAGGCCACACCCTGGAACAAGGTGCGGGCAAACCAGTCTTGCGCCGCGACATCGCCCACACCGGAAATAATGGTGCGGTCGGCGAACTGTATCGACAGGGCCAGGGTCAGGCCGCGCAAGATAAACATAAAGGCCAGCGTCACAATAAATGACGGCAGCTTGGTGCGCACCACCAGATAGCCATTCAAGGCGCCCAGTGCCATCGAGCCGGCGAAGGCGAAGGCGATGGCGAGCCAGATGGGCCAATGGAAATACATGGTCGGGATTGCCACCATCATGCCGGCGAAGCCGATCATCGAGCCGATGGATAAATCGAATTCACCGGCGATCATCAGCAGCGCGGCACCGATCGAAATCAAGCCGAGGTAGGCGGAGACCTGGGTCCAGTTCATGATGCCGTCGAGGTTGAACATCCCCGAATTGCCGGCAGCCAGGATAAATACGGCGAATACCATCACGGTGCCCGAAATCGATGCAAACTCGGGCCGATTCAGAATTTTGTTGAACCACGACTCGCTACGAACGCGTTCGTCCAATGCGGCACCTGAAGGAGCGGTGGCTGCAAGGCCGGCGACCACATCGGGCCCGCCGGGTTGAAAGCGCTTTTTGGCAACGCTCATAGGAATCTCCTTCATTGCGGACGGCGAAAATGCGTCCTGTATATTGCCGGCCGTTTCCGGCGCCGCGCAGCATCCAGCCTGCGCGGCGTCGTGGCCAGTATGTAGACGCCGCGGCTTAAGCCGCGGCTTGATGAATTACCGGTATTGACCTGCGTACTTCAGCACTTTGTCGACGTTGTCTTTGGTGATAAAGCCCGGGCCGGAGCCGATATTGCGCGGGCCGTAGCTCGGAGCCAGGCCATAGGTTTCAAGCCGCTTCTGGAACTTCGGACTGGCTTGCAGCGCTTCGCGAATCTTCACCGGGTCGGTGGTGTGGTCGCGATTTACAATCGCCAGCACGGCAACCGGAATGTAACCCTGCAAGTACGGTTGCTGGTCGATAGCGAACTTGATTTCGCCGTTCTGGATGCCCTTGGCAATATCCGTCGAGAAGTCGAAGGTGGCAAACCAGGTCTTGCCGGCCAAGCCCATTTTTTCCAAAGCCTTCATGGTCGGCGTAGCCGAATCCGGGCCCAGGGCCAATACGCCTTGGGTGCTGGGATGATTGCGCAGGTAGGCCTCAACCTTGGCTTCGATGCCGACCGGATCGGTACCCGCATCCAGTGTCGAACGGCGATAGTCGACGCCGATGGCATCGGCAAAGCCGCGGCAACGTTCAAATGAGGCTGGGTTGGTGGCGTAGTGGTTTACGCAGAGAAACGACGTTACGCCGTCGGCCTTGGCTTTTTCGCCGGCGGCCTTGCCTGCGCCATATTCAGGCTGGCCCACGTGCATGATGGCGCCCAGCTCGGCACTTTGCTGCTCGGTCCCCGAATTGATCGTCACCAGCGGAATCTTTTTCGCCGTCACTTTGGCGATGGCGCCTTTCAGTACGTCGAAATCGGCGATCGACACAATCACGCCGTCATAGTTGCGCGCGGCTGCTTGCTCCACCAGGCGGGACATATCGGCCAAGTCGCCGTTGGGCGGATTGCGGTAATCCGTTTGTGTACCCCAGTCCTCGTCAGCCTGCTTGATGGCGTTCTTGATGGTATTCCACCAGGTGTCCGAATCCGGCGCATGGCTGATCAGAACCAGGTGGGGCGGGGCCGCAACGGCCAGCGTGGCAAAACTCAGCGACAGCGATGCGACCAGGGTGCGCAAGGCACGCTTGTTAAGAATCGTCTTCATTTGTCTCCACCATTTTTTATATTGAGATACCGTCTACGCGACTTGGCTCTGTTCTGGCAAAGCATCGAATCGCGTCATGGAAAGATTAGTGCAAGCAATCCAGAAATGCAACATATCGTTCGATATTTTATTTGGTGGAAAATTTATTCCAAATTGGACGTGTCTCGCATACAATGCAAAAAAAGCTGGAGAGGAGGGGAGATGAGCGATCTGGAGCCGCTGGCGACCGTCGAGGAATTGATCAAGCAGATCACTGAAACCTACGACGAACTGCCGCGACAGTTAAAAAGTGTAGCCAAGTATGTGGAACAAAACCGTGCCAGCCTGATGGTCGATCGCACCAGCGATATCGCCACCCGTTGCGACGTCCATCCGTCGGCCGTGGTGCGCTTTGCGCAGCGTTTTGGGTTTTCCGGGTTTTCCGACTTCCAGCAGGTGTTCAAGGAAGCCTATACGGAACAAACCAGCCCCAACCGTAATTATCAGCAGCGTATCCGCAAGCTGATTACCGATAAACAAAGCTCGCTGTCCAGCGCCGATGTAGCGCGCGAATTTATCGCGGGGAGCCGGGCCGGGATCGACGAACTTCATGCCGGGCTCGATGACGCGCAGTTCGATGCGGCGGTCGATATGCTGCGTCGCGCCGAAAACATCTATGTGATTGGGGTGCGCCGTTCGTTCCCGGTCGCCAGTTACATCGTCTACGCCTTGCAGCACACCGCCAAGCGGGTGCATTTGATCAACGGCATCGGCGGCATGTATCGCGAGCAAATTCGCAGCGTGACCAAGGGTGACGTCATGATTGCCATCAGCTTCGCGCCCTATGGCAAGGAAACCCAGCATTGCTTGCGCGTCGCGCGTCAGCACGAAGCCCGCTCGCTGGTCATTACCGATACCAAGCTGTCGCCGCTGGCACGTTCGGCGGACGCCTTATTGACGGTCAAGGAGGGCAGCGCGTTTGCGTTTCGTTCCCTGACCAGCACGATTTGCCTATGCCAGGCATTGTTTATCGCACTGGCCTACAAGATGGAACTCGACCCAGACGAAACCAAGGAGACAGGAGGATACGATGACTAAACAAACCAACACCACGATCCATGCGGCCGTATTCGGCGCCGGCCGGATCGGCAAGATTCACGCGGGTAATCTGGCTCGCCAGCCCGGCGTGCAGCTTAAGTATGTGGTTGACGTGCATGCGCCGTCGGCGGCGGCGCTGGCGCAAGAGCATGGCGCCAAGGTATCCGATATCGACGGTGCGCTGGGCGACCCGGAGATCAACGCCGTAATCATCGGCACCAGCACCGACACCCATGCCGAGCTGATTATCAAGGCTGCTGCGGCCGGCAAAGCGATTTTTTGCGAAAAGCCGGTCGACCTGACTTTGGAGCGCGCCCGGGCTTGCGCCGATGCCGTCAAACGCGCCGGCGTAACCGCCATGATCGGTTTCCAACGCCGTTACGACCCGACCTTCTCGGCCTTGCATGCGCGCCTTGAGCGCGGCGAAATCGGTACCCCGGAAATGCTGGTGGTGACCAGCCGCGACCCCGGCGCACCGCCGGTTTCTTATATCAAAAGCTCCGGCGGCATTTTCAAGGATATGTTGATTCACGACTTCGACATTTTCCGCTGGATTCTCGACGACGAAGCAATCTCGGTGCATGCCACCGGCAGTTGCCTGTCCGATCCGGCCATCGAGGAAGCAGGCGATATCGACTCGACCGCTGTCACGATACGCACCCGGCGCGGCCGTTTGTGCCAGATCAATACCGCGCGCCGTGCCGCCTATGGTTACGACCAGCGTTTCGAAGTTCTTGGTAGCCTGGGCATGCTGCAAGCCGGCAATGTGCGTCCGACCGAAGTCGTCGCTTATTCCAAAACCGCGCAAAGCTGCGACGTGCCCGAGCCATTCTTTTTGGAACGTTACCGCGCCGCTTATGCCGCCGAAATGGCGCACTTCGCCGATGCGATTATCCATGGTACGCCGGTGCGTACCACCGTTGAAGACGGATTGAAGGCACTGGTGCTGGCCGATGCCGCGACGCGCTCATGGCGCGAAAACCGCATCATTACGCTGGACTGAGCTTGAAACACCAGGCTTCAAGAGCGACACCCAAGGGTCAGCGAGGCGGCAGGGAATCTTGCCGCCTCGCCGTGCCATGCGGCATGACCGTGACGACTTGTAGACCACGGCAACCTATAACAGCAATGGAGACAGCAATATGGAACATCCAAGCCTCAAGATAGGCATCGTCGGTTTAGGGCGTCTAGGCCGGCGCCATGCCGAAAATCTTGCGCGGTACACGCCGGGAGCGCAGTTGGTGGCGGCTTGCAGCCCCATTGCCGCGGAATGCGAATGGGCCCGCGACACCTTGCAGATCGGCACCATTCATGCCGATTACGCGGCGTTGTTGGCCGACTCTCAAGTCGAAGCGGTTTGGCTGGTTACACCGACGTCCTTGCATGCTGCGCAAATCATTGCCGCTTTGCACGCCGGCAAACATGTCTTTTGCGAAAAACCCTTGTCGCTGGATCTCGACGAATGCCATGAGGTGGCCGCGGTGGCTGCTCGTTACCCGCATCTTAAGGTGATGATCGGTTTTGTCCGGCGCTTTGATGCAAGCTATCGCACGGCACACGGGCGGATCAAAAATGGCGAAATCGGCAAGCCCTTTATGGTGCGCTCGCAAACCTGCGACAAGAATGATCCCGATGGTTTTTTTGTCCAATTTGCGCCGACTTCGGGCGGTATATTTCTCGATTGCAGCGTACACGACATCGACTTGGCGCGTTGGATGTTGGGTAATCCGATCGCCAAACGTGTCTACGCCAGCGGCACCATTGCCATGCACCCAGGCCTGGCCGCTTGCCAGGATGTGGACAACGGTGTGGCAATTTGCGAATTCGACGGTGGCCAATTGGCGGTGTTCTATGCTTCACGCACCATGGCGCATGGCCACGACACCAGCACCGAAGTGATGGGGACCGCCGGCAGCCTGGCCATTGGACGCAACCCTCGCGCCGACCGGGTCGAAATAGCCGATGCAAGCGGCGTGCGTAACGCGTGCACCCCGAGTTTCTACGAACGTTTTGAAGACGCGTTTCATCACGAAGCTCAAGCCTTTGTCCAGGCGGTGTTGACGGATACGCCGCTGGCACTGAGCTTGGACGATGCGCTTGAAGCGACCCGTATCGGCATTGCTTTGCGCACCTCATTGCAGACCGGCCAGCCGGTCATGTTGGGGGCGGCGTAACGTCAAAGCCGGACCGGCGCTGGGCTGCAGCGCGCTGATGTCGGCTTGGATGCGTATCGCAATCCCAATTTGCCTATTTTTACCGAAAAACAGCGATTAGTAGTACTGATCGCTGTTTTTCGATTTTAATTATTTTTATCGTGGCATATCTCGCGGGAACGACGATGAATATCAGCAAACGCTTGATCACAACCTTGTCGATAGCAATGTTGGCGCTGGCTTTCGTCGGCGCTTACGGGGTCATCGCATTATTCCAATCGCAGCAGCGTTTCGAATATATCCAAATCAACACGCTGCCCAGCATCAAAGAGCTGGCACAAGCCAAAGACAATCTGGCGGATATCCGGATTCTGGTGCTGCAACTGCTCGACAATGCCGATGTCAGCCAAAATTCCCAGGCCGAGCAGGCGCTGGCTGACGCGGATAAACAATTCGACCAACATCTGGCGAACGCACAACGAGAAGATATTTCGGATAGCAGCGAACGCAGCATGCTCGAAACGGATAAGACGAATATGGCGGCGTACCGGGCAGCGCGTCAGGAATTTTTCGACATGATCAAGGCCGATTCGATCCGCCGCGCCCAAGCTTCGTTGCAAAACGGGCCGATGTTCAATACCGCCAAAGCCTTGCTGGATGGCATCAATAAGCAATTTTCCTACAACATCCAACTGAGTAACGACTTGCGCCAGGCCAACACTCAAAATTACACACGGGCGTTCTGGCTGCTGATCGGCATCACGGTCGCTACGCTATTGCTGGCGGCCTTCCTGACCTCGCGTTTGCATCAAAATATCAGCCGCAGCATCGGTGGCGTCCAGCGTGTTCTGGCCCAGGTCAATGAATCGCTGGATCTGACCTTGCGTGCGCCCATCGAGCGTATGGACGAAATCGGGCATACCGCGCATGCTTTCAATAAACTGATAACGCGCGTGGCTGAACTGATCAGCGAGGTGCGTTTGTCGAGTGATTCTGTGAGCATAGCGGCCAAGGAAATTTCGGCGGGTAATCTCGACTTATCGGCACGCACCGAGCAGCAAGCCGCGTCCTTGGGTCAGACCGCCGCGAGCATGGATGAGTTGAGCAGCACCGTCAAACAAAATTCCGCTAGTGCTCGCACGGCCAATACGCTGGCGGTCGATGCCGCCACCATCGCGGATAAAGGGCAGCAAGTGGTGGTGCGTATGGTCGAGACCATGAGCGACATCGCTCACAGTTCAAGTAAAATAGCCGAAATCACTTCCCTGATCGAGGACATCGCCTTCCAGACCAATATTCTGGCGTTGAATGCGGCAGTCGAAGCCGCGCGCGCCGGCGAACAGGGGCGGGGTTTTGCCGTAGTCGCCTCGGAAGTCCGCAACTTGGCGCAACGTTCGTCGACGGCAGCCAAGGAAATCAAAGAGTTGATCGGCAGTTCTGTCGCCACCATTCGTTCCGGTTCGGATCAAGCACAAGAAGTCGGCCGCACCACCCTGGAAGTGCAACAAGCGGTCAAACGAGTCAGCGACATTATCGGCAGCATCACACGGGCCACCGACCAGCAGGGGCAGGGCATTGAACAAGTCAGCCATGCCGTCGGCCAAATGGACCAAGTGACCCAGCAAAATGCCGCCCTGGTCGAACAAGCCGCGGCCGCGGCTCAATCGCTTGAAGCACAGGCAATGAAATTAAGCGAAATGGTGGCGGTCTTTACCGTGGCGCCCCCGGCGCATCGCGAATCGGCTTTTGCGGCAGCCAGGTAAGCGGCGCGGGGTCAAATAGCGGGCTGCTTGAAGGAAATTTGCCGGGGAACGGGAGTGTGTCAGCGGCGGCGTAGGCTGACACGGTCGCCGGTGCCGCGGCCCACTGTGTCGGGTAGCCGCCGCATATCCTTGTATTTCATTTTCTTACAGCGCTTTAGTGCTAGTCTTGTTTTTATATTTAAAAGGATCTCAAACTAGAACGCTGCATCGCAGCATCGCGAAACTGGCTGATGCGCAAATCCGGAGACAAGATCTTGCGAGTCCAATTTGTTTTCGCGCTGCTGGGGAGCTTCTTGTTTGCTTCAGCCAACGCGGAAACTGTCACTCTGACATTTGCGACCCAGGACTTTCCACCCTTTAACCGGGAAATAAAAGGTAGCGCAGCCGGTCCTTTTGCCGACATCGTGCGTTTGATCTGCCAACGCATGCAGACCGATTGCACCATCGAAACCCTGCCGTGGCGGCGCGTGATCGGAGAAGCGCAACAGTTGGAGCTGAGCGGCATATTTCCCATGTCGCGCTTGCCTGAGCGCGAATCCGACTATTATTTCATCGGCCCTATTCTCGAAACCAATTTCACCGTTTATACCTTGGCCGGCGACACGACTGAATTTCGTGAAGGGAAGGATTTCGCGGGCTATACGATAGGTGTCTACGGTCCATCCGGCATTTCAAAAACACTGGAGCAAATCACGGCCGGCATACCTTCCGTCAAAATTGTGATGGAACTCAATCACGTCACGGTTTTGAGGAAACTGTCAGCCGGCCGGTATGGCGCCAAAGGCATAGGTTTTATCGATCGTGACGGTGCCCAATATTTGATGTCGGACGAACACATTACGAATGTCTATGCGGCAGGCGACATCAAAATAATGGACCTCTATATTTGTCTGTCGCGCAAATTGATCTCGCCGGAAATCGCCGCCCGCTTTGAAACCACCTTTGCCGCGCTCAACAATTCGGGCGAGCTCGCCGCCATACTCAAGAAATACGGACTCAAGCCGGCACCGCCGCAACCGCTTAGATAAAGCGTGCCGGACGCGATCCCCTGCCTTGGGACGGCCGATGGTTTACAGTAGAGGTATTCGGCACGGTTTTATGCCGTTCAAACCCAACCAAGCCCATAGAATGACCGCCATCATAAAAAACAGCCTGCTTGAAGCCCAACGCGCCCTGAATCAACTGCTGGCGGATGAGGTGGGCCTGTCGAAAATTGAAGACGCGGCGAACCTGCTGATTCAGACCCTGCAAAACGGTGGCCGGATTTATTCATGCGGCAACGGCGGCTCCATGTGCGATGCCATGCATTTTGCGGAAGAATTGACCGGTCGCTACCGTAAAAACCGTCGCGGCTTTGCCGCCACGGCCATCAGCGACCCGGGACACATGAGTTGCGTCGCCAACGACTTCGGCTACGACCACGTTTTTTCGCGCTATGTCGAAACGCATGCCCGGCCGGGCGACTGCCTGGTTGCCCTGAGCACCAGCGGCAAAAGCCCGAATATCCTGAATGCGGCGCGCAGCGCCAAGGCCGCAGGCGCTTCCGTGATTGCCCTGACAGGCAAACGCGATTCGCTGCTCAGCGCCCTGGCGACGATCGACGTGTGTACTCCTGGCGGCGAGTATGCCGACCGGGTGCAGGAATTGCACATCAAAGTGTTGCATATCCTGATTGAGTCGATTGAGCGGGCTTTGTGTCCGGAATTGTATTAAACCGGACCAGGATTGAGGCACCTGCCATTCACCGCCCTGCGACCCCCGGCGGTGTACTTCTTCTTTTCTCGCGTTTTTCCACGCGGCACTAGGCATGCAGCACATCGAGCCAAAGATTACTGGCTGTTTATCAACGCGTGTTCGGCCGTGAGAGAGAGCGAATAGTGATCTGTCGATATCTCGATCTTGACGTTTCCATTCATTTCGTACTTCCCCGCTATCATTTTATTTGGGGCGACAAGCGCCATACTGTCGCTGGACGTGATCACTTTCGCGTTTTTCGGGATTTGAATCGTTAATGCATCATGGGTATGGGGTTCCAGCACAATCGTGTTTGTTTTTTCTCGGGCTTCAGAGGCGGAGCAAAGCAGACAGAAAAACGCGAAAACGATGACGTTTATTTTGAGCATATCAGGCCTAAATTGATAGAAGGTGTATGAGTGCGAAAACGGAATGACGGCAGCGGTATCGCATGCGGGCACGCCCGTAGTTTGGCCAGGCGTGATTTTCCACGTTAGCAGTGCCGGTGCGTTATAGCCGGACACGTTCCAAAAATCGGACCTACCGTCGCACAGGGATAAACAGGATTGATGGCTGACGGCGCACGCTGAGAAACAGCATGGCGTGGGGGAAATGTTCTAAACCAGGGCTTGTTGCACGGCGCTCCAGAATAGGCCGCGCTCGGTCTCGGTATTGACCGGATAACGCTCGAATTCTGCGCCAACCCTTAAATCGGCATATAGACCGGCCGGATCTTCATGAAAATGAATGAAGGCTTGGGCCCGCCAATAAAACACGCCGCGCGACCGTTCGCGCAGCAGCGGCAGGGCGCGCAGCGCGGTAAGCAAATCTTCCAGTTGGTTCAACGCTTCAGTTCGGGCATGCCGCATCGGGGTTGCAAACAAGTGAATGGCGATGAGTTGATTATGATATATCGCGGGAAGGTCTCGGGGGCATGCCGCTACATGTGATCGAGTCTGACCTGGCCGCCGGCACGCTCATGATGTTGGAGGTTGAGGATCTCTCCCAGGGTGGGCTGCCGTTGCCGATGGCGCTGTTCATTCGATTGCGGCTCTTGACCCCGTCGCGCGATCCATTTAAGGGTGCGCGACACGCGATTGCCGCCATTGTATTAAACTTGCCGATCCATTGCATCTGCGGCCCCGGCACGAAATCCTCGCCACGGCCTTCACCCGCTTCCACCGAGACATCATGAATCGACGCTTTTATCGCCTGGCCATCGTGCTGGGTCTCATCACCGCTGTCGGGCCGTTTGCGATCGACACCTATTTACCGGCATTGCCGTCGATCGGCGGAGCGTTACACGCAACGCCTGCCGCCGTGCAGATGAGCCTGACCGCGTTTTTCATCACGCTGGGCGTATGCCAGCTTGTGTACGGGCCGCTGGCCGATATGGTGGGCCGCAAGCCGCCGATTTATGCCGGCTTGGCGATTTTTACCCTCGGCAGCATCGGCTGTGCGTTCGCGCCCACTATCAACGTGCTGATCGGGTTCCGCGTGCTGCAGGCATTGGGTGCGTGTGCCGGCATGGTGATCCCGCGCGCTATCGTGCGCGATTTGCATACCGGGCACGAGGCGACGCGCCTGATGTCGCTGTTGATGCTGGTGATGAGCGTGTCTCCAATTCTGGCCCCGCTGACCGGAAGTTTTATCATCGTGGCTTTTGGCTGGCGCGGCGTGTTCTGGGCCCTGACCATTGCGGCGGCGGTCGCCTTTATCCTCGCCTTGACCCAATTACGCGAAACGCGCGAAGTGCACCACCGTGCCGGCAGCACCTGGGCCGGCGCTTTCAGCGCCTACGGCAAGCTGCTGCTTGACCCTATGTTCATGGGCCTGACACTGACGGGCGCGTTTGGCATCTCATCCTTTTTTGTCTATTTGGCCAATGCTTCGTTTGTCATCGTCAATCATTATGGGCTGACGCCCACGCTGTTCAGCCTGTGCTTTGCCCTCAATGCGGCCGCCTTCTTCGGCGTCAGCCAACTGACCGGGCGACTGACCCGGCGTTACGGCTTGCCGCGCGTGATCCGGCTGGCTGCTTGTGGATTCGCGGCCTCGATGAGCGTGGTTGCCGCGCTGTTTATCGCGGGCGTCGACAGTCTGCCGCTGATGATGGTGTTTCTGTTCATCGGCTACGGATTTTTGGGCCTGGTGTTGCCGACCACCGGCGTGTTGGCGTTGGAACACCATGGCGCGATCGCCGGCACGGCTTCCGCGTTGCTGGGCGCGCTGCAGTTTGTGGTGGGTGCCGCGGTGATGGCCATCTCGGGGATTTTCGCCAACGGCATGCCCGAACCCATGATTATCGGTATCGCCGTGTGCGCCGTGACGGCATTGGTGATCGCGCTGCTCACGGTGCGGCATGAGGGGACTACGGCACACTCGGTGGCTGGACATCGATAAATGCCGGGACGTCGGTTGGGAGGACATTTTCCCAACCGCGTCTCCAGCGACCTTGAGCTTCGCCTTATCTTTGCAGATGAGAAAGGCCTGCATGCCGGACGCGTTGGCTGGAACACGCGGCAGGCTAAAAAATTTCACCTACGTGTTTTCTATCAGCTTCGATTTGATTAAATTTCGTAGTGCGAAATAAATTACACCACGTAGATTTTGGTGTGAAAAACGTATGCCACCGGTTCTTGATTTTGTCGATGATTAACTTCAATAACCATTTCACCGCTGCACATGATTCCAAGACTACGACCGAAAAACCGAGAGGTATCGTCAAAATCAGTAGTGAGCCAAAAATTATCTTGAGTGCAATCATTATATTTCTCCTGTTCATGAATCAAAAATTCGAAATGATTTAAATTTCC
>JAMFSV010000087.1 GCA_026225455.1 Burkholderiales bacterium
ATTACGCTGAGGTTCATGCCATGCAGGCGGGTTCGGGAAATTTCCTCGCTCGCTTGTGCATAAAAACCGCCGCGGTTGGTGGCGCCCGTCAATGCGTCATGCGTGGCGAGTTGTTGCAAGGTGCCCATCGCCGCCACCAGCTTGTTCTGGGTCTGATGCAACTCAGCCACTACCGTGGCATTGGCCAGGGCAACCGCGCCGTAGGCGCACAGCGTGCGCAGCACCAGCAGTTCACGCTGGCCGTAGGAATGCGGGATGGGCGACTGCACCGATAACACGCCCAATAGTTCGTTATTCGCGATCAGCGGCAGGTAGGCCATGCTGGCGGACGGTATGGTGCCGGGGAAAGGACGTGCTTGTCCCGGCGGCGAGGGTTCGTCCTGGTGAATTTCAGCTCGCTCGCGGGCACAGCGCGCGATTTTGGAGAGCGGTTCGTCCAGCATGATGGTCATGGGCGCAAGCGGTACGCCGGCGCTGATGCCGAAGCTCATTTTCAGGCGCGGCGGGGTGTCGATCATCTGAAAAATTGACAGGTGGGTCGCGTCCATCAAGCGCCCCAAATGCCGGTTCAATGCGTCGAATACCGATTGAGGGTCGAGCTTGGCGGTAATTTCCTTGCCGATTTCCCCGAGTAATTCCAAGGTTTCCAAAACTTGCTGCAAGGTTTTGGCCATCGCTTCCAAGTGCTCGGTGCGGGCGCTGGCGCGTTCGGTGTCATAACGCACTTGCAACGCCGTTACCCGGTCGGTGGCTTCTTTGCTATAGGTCTGTTTGCGGGCCTGGGTGCCGCGTTGCTCTGTTTCGTAGGCTTTTCGGTAATCGTCGGCGTTGGCGTAATCCCGCGCGAGCTCCGCGTAGAGCTCGGCATCCGCCATAAAACCTTCGATCGATTGCGCAACTTCCAGCGCCTGTTCTAAATATTCGATCGCGGAGCCGCCGGTTTGCAAGTGGGTTTTACCGTCGGAGGTGCAACGCCGGTGGATATTGGCGAGCGTTCGCAGCGCCGTAATTTCCAGCACGCGTTCGCCCACGGATCGGCTCATGGCAAATCCGATGCGGGCATAATCCAGCGCTTCTTCGATACATCCCAGGCTGGCCAAGGCGCGCGCCTGTCCAATGGCGGCGCTGATGCGCAAATCCTGATCGTCGATTTGGTCCGCTTGGTCCTGCACCAGGCGGTACGAACGTAATGCTTCGGTGAAATCACCGGTTTCATGGGCCAGTTCGCCCCAATATGCCTGCGAGAGCGCGGCGCGACGCGACGGGCTGAAAGGCTGCAGCACTTCGATCGATTCTTTGAGAATCCCGCGCGCGGCATCCCAGCGCTGCATCGTCACAAAAGGCATGGCATATTGTTGCAAGGCTTGGCCCAATAAGACCGGCCAGGCATAGTCGCGGGCCATGCCCAGCGCACGTTCAAGCCATTCCATCGAGGCTGCGGGGTCACCCAGGTTGGTCACGCTGATGCCAACGCCGATCAGGCTGACGATGGCCAAGCGGGTCTGACCGGTGACCAGCCCGGTCTGGTAGGCATTGTGGTAATCGCGCACCGATTGAGCATAGTCGGCACGGCTGAAGGCGAATGATCCTCTGGCTTCCAGCGCCAGCGCAGCCACGCTGGAATCGCCGGTCTCGCATTGCTGATCCAGCCAAGGTTGCCAGGTGGCATAAGTGCCGGATGGATTGTCGTAACTATCGTTATGCGCGAGCCGTACCCGGGCAATCTGCTCGCGGGCAGTGTCTCCGCTTTCGGCATAGAGTGCGCGGGCCAGCTCCAGCTCTTCGGCGCGGCTGGCCGTCTCGCTGCGATCCCACGCCACGGCGGCATAAATCAAATGGGCATCGCCTACGCCGGTTTGACAGTTCAGCGCTTCGAACAAGCGCTGAGCTTCGCGTGCCATGGTGCGCGCTTGTGTCAGGTTGCCTTGCAGCACGCAGAGTTCGGCGAGAGTGTTGAGTGCCAGAGCCCGTACCAGCTTCACGCTGTGCGGATCGGCGTGGTTGGTGGTCTGAGCGAGGACCTCACGTGCCAGCGACTGTGCGCGTTTTGCGTCGCGCTCGCGGCAGGCCCAACTGAAACAGGCTGTTTCCCAGAGGATCTCGTGGGGTGAGAGCGCCTGCTCGATCCGCTGCTGCAGCGCCGGCAAGTCGCTGTCCGGCACGAAATACGGAGGAAGAGTCTTCATGAGGCCGCGTGCAGGGTCGAGCCAGGTAAACGGAACGCTTCGCAGCCGGAACAAGGGAGACAGCAGTACCAGCGTGCCAAGTGCATTTAATTTTCTCCAGCCCGAGCGTCGTTGCATTGGCCCACTTCAACGCTTGCTGAGAGCCTGTTTGATTTTATGTAATACCGAATAATATTAGGCCCAAATAAAACTGGCGCTAACAGAATATTTCTTTCTGTTGCAAGCCGCATGGCGCGACAAGTGTCGCCGGCAAATAGAAGAGCGGGCAGTGTGCCGTTTTGGGGTCGTGCCGGCTATGTTGAGTGGCCGGTGCCTGCCGCGCGCGGTGGAAAGAGAACCGCTTGAGATGCTGCTGTGTAGTGTACAGCAAGAGAGCCGTTCTACCGGGCCGGACAACGTTGTCCGGCCCGAAATTTCAAGCCTGCCGCAGGGCGCGCAGGGTCTCGCGAGTCGCCGGGTCCAGCGTCTGCGGAATGGCTGCCCCGTCGAGCAGGGGATAGACTTCGCGCACCGCTTTTTTGCCGAGTTCGACGCCCCATTGATCGAAGGCGTGGATGCCCCAGATGGCGGCTTGGGTAAACACCTTGTGTTCATAGAGCGCGATCAGGGCGCCGAGGCTTGCCGGATCCAGCCGGTCCAGCCACACCACATGGCTCGGCACATTGCCGGGGAAGGTACGGTGGGGCGCGAGGCGAGCGGCCTCACTGGGCGCCAGACCGGCTGCCAACAGCTCGGCCAGCGTCTCGTCGTGGTCGCGGCCGAAGCCGAGTGCACGTGTTTGAGCAATCAGGTTGGCGGTTACCACACGGTGATGGTCCTGGGCCAACGGCAGCGGCGTGTCGTCGTGGCGTACGCCGATAAAGTCGACCGGCACCAGATGTTTGCCCTGATGCAGCAATTGAAAATAAGCATGTTGACCATCGATGCCCAGTCCGCCCCAGACAATCGGGCCGGTCTCAATCAGGCAGGGGCTGCCGTCAACATGGGTCTGTTTGCCGTTGGATTCCATGTCCATTTGTTGAATGAAGGACGGGAAATAGGCCAATCTCGACGCATAAGGCGTGAGCAACTGAGTCGGCGCGTGCAGAAAATTACGATTCCAGATGCCGCTCAATGCCATCAAAACCGGCAGATTCTCGGCCAGGGGCGCGTGGCGGAAGTGCTGGTCCATCGCGTGGGCGCCGGCGAGGAAAGCACGGAAATGCTGCGCGCCGATGGCGATCGCCAGCGGCAGGCCCAGTGCCGACCATACCGAATACCGGCCGCCGACCCAATCCCAGAACAGAAAAGTCTGATCGGGGCGATAACCTTGTGCCAACGCCTGTTCCGGGCTGGCCGTGATGGCCGCAAAATGGCCGGCTATCTGGTCTTCAGGGCAACCGTTGTCGCTTAGCCAACGCCGTGCCGTGGCGGCCAAGGTCAGGGTTTCCTGGGTGGTGAAGGTTTTTGAGGAAACCACAAAGAGCGTACGGGCCGGGTCCAGGTCGCGCAAGATGCGATAGATTGCCCACGGGTCGGGATTGGAGGCGTAGTGCACCCGTACCGCATTGCCGGCCAGATGGTCGAGCGCCGCCGCGGCCATGCGCGGGCCGAGATCGGAACCCCCTATGCCGATGTTGACCACGTCGCTGATGGTGACACCCGTATGACCCTGCACTGCGCTGCTGCGTACGCGTTCGGCAAAGTCGCAGACCCGCGCCAATTCGTGCTGAACCGCAGCGCCGACGTCGGCCCCCCAGGGCGTATCGTTCCCCGGGCTTGCGCGCAGCGCGGGGTGCAACACGGCACGTTGCTCGGTGGCATTGATTGCTTGCCCGGCAAACATCGCATCGCGCTGACCCGCGACGTCGCATTGTTCGGCCAGTGCCAGCAAGCACTGCAAAATCTCCGGCGAGATCCGTTGCCGGGAGTAATCGAGTGTCAGGCCCGCGGCCTGCAGCGTCATGCGCGGCGCGCGTTCAGGGTCTTGCGCAAACAGGTCGCGCAGGTTCGCCTGAGGCAGTGTTGCGGCGTGTCGGGTCAGCGCTTGCCATGCCGGCTGCGCGAGCGGGGAGGATGATTTCATCAGTGGTAATCGAGTTGGGTTGGGCGTATTGAGGCCGGTGCAAGGCCGACGACCAGGCGAGCTCAGGCACAGCCGCCCTACTGGTGCGGCCGTGGCACCGACTCATGTTTGCAGCGCGAACCGGGTTTAGGTTTCTTCGACCCAGGACATGCCTTCGCGTGCCACCAGGGCCGAGGCGGCAGCCGGGCCCCAGGTGCCGGCTGGGTAGTTGCGGGGCGTATCGCCCAGCTCTTTCCAGCCATTCAGAATCGGTTCGACCCAGGTCCAGGCGGCTTCCAGTTCGTCGCGACGCATAAAATGCATCAGCCGGCCGCGAATCACATCGATCAACAGCCGTTCATAGGCTTCGGCGCGCCGCGCGGTAAAGGCTTGCTGCAAGTCGAGGTTAAGCGTCACCGGCTGCATGTGCATGCCGCTGCCCGGTTCTTTCGCCATCATCTGCAATTGAATCGATTCTTCCGGTTGCAATTTGATGATCAGCCGGTTCGCGCCGGTGCGCGGGCCGCTTGGAATGATGGAGAACGGCAGGTCGCTGAACTCGATCACGATTTCCGATTGGCGTTTTTGCAAGCGCTTGCCGGTGCGCAGGAAAAACGGCACATTGGCCCAGCGCCAGTTATTGATCTGCGCGCGCAACGCGACGAAGGTTTCGGTACCGCTATCTTGCGGTACATTGGTTTCGTCGAGATAACCCTTGACCGTCTCGCCGTCGATCGCGCCTGCTTTGTATTGGCCGCGCACGGTATCGCGGCCAATATCGGTGAGCGTCATCGGTCGCAGTGAACGCAGCACCTTGAGTTTTTCGTCGCGCACGGCATCCGGGTCGAGCGAGACGGGCGGCTCCATGGCAACGATGCACAACAGTTGCAACAAATGGTTCTGCACCATGTCGCGCATGGCGCCGGTATCGTCATAAAAACCGGCGCGGCTGCCGACGCCGACCGATTCGGCCACCGTAATTTGTACGCTCTTGATGTAGGGCGCCTGCCACAAGGGACCGAAAATGGCATTGCCGAAACGCAGCACCATCAGGTTCTGTACTGTTTCTTTGCCCAGGTAATGGTCGATCCGGTAGATCTGGTTTTCGGCGAAATGTTGGCTGACAGCGGTATTGATGGCTTGCGCCGAGGCCAGATCATGACCCAGCGGTTTCTCCAGCACCACGCGCGATTGTTGGTCGACCAAGCCGGCGGCTGACAAGCTGTCGCAGATCGAGGCAAACAAGTTGGGCGCGGTCGCGAGGTAAAAAACGCGTTGTACGCCGGGGCGGGTACTTGAGGCCAGGCGTACGTAATCTTCGGCTTTGGAGACATCCAGATTGACGTAATCGAAGGCGGCCAGAAAACTCTCCCACGCCTGGACGTCCATCGCTTTGCTGTCGACGAAGGGGCGCGACTGTTTTTGCATGAAGGCCAGATATTCGTCGCGGGTCCAGTCGCGCCGGCCGATGGCGATGATGCGGGTGTGCGGCGGCAAATTGCCGTGCAGATGCGCCATATATAAGGCCGGCAGCAGTTTGCGCGCCGATAGGTCGCCTACTCCGCCGAAGATGATCATATCCAACGGAAGTTCGGGTGTTGCAGGTGCAGATGTAGTTGTCATAGTAGCCAGATATCAGAGAGTCAGCGGAGCAGGCAGGGGCCGGGCCGGAAGTGTTTGCTGCGCCGCTTCCTGAGGCTTATGGTCTCTGTCTTGTAATATAGTTACATTCTTATGTGTAACTATATTACACAAGTTGATGGAAAAAAGCTGCCATGATCGTATTAGGGAAAACTTGGGGGTGGCCGGCGGCGGTCCCAGTCGGCGGCGAGCCCACAGTGCCGGAATAGGCGACTAGACCGGTTTATAACGTTTGCTGCTGAGGTTCTTTTTCATTTCCGACAATTTGATTTGCAAGTCCGGTCCGAGTTGAATGGCGACACCTGTGGTCAGGATATCAATAATGAGTAAATGCAGCAGACGCGACACCATCGGGCTGTAGCGGTCGTAACCCTCCGGATGGTCGGCGGCCAGCAGGATGTCGGCCATACCCGCGAGCGGCGAGCCGCTGGCCGTGATCACGATGGTCGTGGCTTTATGCTTTTTCGCCAGTTCGGCGGCATCGAGCAGATCGCGACTGCGGCCCGAATTGGAAATGATCACGGCGCAATCTTCGGCGCCCAACATGGTGGCAGCCATCACCTGCATATGGCCGTCGGCATAGGCAATCGTATTGCAGCCCAGGCGGAAAAATTTGTGCTGGGCATCCTGGGCGACTATTCCCGAGTTGCCTACACCGTAGAATTCGATGCGCCGGCCGGAGCGGATGGTCTTGACCAAAGCGGCGATGGCGCGCTCGATATTTTTGCTCGGCGCGTCTTTACGATAGCTCAATAAGGCACTGACCACGTTGTCGACTACCTTTAGCACCACGTCCCCAGTTGCATCCTGGGGATTGACTGCGTGGTGCACGAAAGGGATACCTTCATTCATGCTTGCCGCGAGTTTCAGCTTGAAATCCGACAGGCCTTGATAACCTAGACTGCGGCAAAACCTGACCACGGTGGGATTGCTGACACCGGCCTTGGCGGCCAACGTGGCGACAGGCAGGCCGACGAAACTGCGCGGGTCGGCAAGTGCGAGTTCGGCTACCCGCTGTTCGGCGGGCGACAGTGTGGTTAGAGAGTCTTTGATTTGTTCGAGAAGGCTCACGGGGCGACGGTACTCAATGGAGAAGACGCAGGTTGACGGATGCGCGGGGTTGCGCGCTTTATTGCCACTGCCGCAGCCAGCCCAGGCCAGCGCTGGTACTTTGGCGCGGCCGGTACTCGCATCCGATCCAGCCGGTGTAGCCCAATTCGTCGATTAGCTGGAACAGGTAGGGATAGTTGATTTCACCGTCATCGGGTTCATGCCGATCCGGTACGCCGGCGATCTGGATGTGACCGACGCCGCCCATGGTTTGCTTGAGTGTCATGGCCAAATCGCCTTCCATGATCTGACAATGGTAGAGGTCCAACTGGACCTGCAGATTATCTGCACCGACTTCTTCGCAGATGAGATGGGCGTCGTTCTGGTAGTTCAAAAAATACCCCGGCATGTCGCGGACATTGATCGGCTCGATCACAATGGTGATGCCCAAGGGTTTGGCCTGGGCCGCCGCAAAGGCCAGGTTGTCCAGGTATTTGCCGCGGTGGTGTGCCACATCGTCGGATTCGGCGATGATGCCGGCCATCACGTGCAGACGGCTGGTGCCCAGAACGTCTGCATAGGCCAGTGCGGTTTCAATGCTGCGATGGAATTCCCGTTCCCGGCCCGGCAACGCCGCGATACCGCGTTCTCCAGCCTCGAATTTGCCGGGCGGCGCGTTGAAGAGGGCTTGCGTCAGGCCATGGGTTTTGAGCTTTGCGCGGATTTCACTGGCTGGGAATTCATAGGGAAACATGAATTCGACGGCCTTGAAGCCATCGCGTGCAGCCGCTTCAAAGCGGTCAAGAAACGCGTATTCCAGATACATCATCGAAAGGTTTGCGGCAAAACGCGGCATAAAAAATCTCGAATAAATGAGGGGGTCGGAAATCCGCATGGCCCGCCGGCAGCCGCCCTGTTGGTCCTGCACCGATGTGAGGCGCGCTTCAAGCCAATGATATTACCCGAGGTCCGGCGCGGGAATTCAAGGTATTTGCCGCTCAGACCTCACTAGAACGCATCTCGCTACGCGGGTCTTGTATAGTTCAGCGTGATATCGGAAATCATATACCCGGTATGGAACGCACGTTATGTACCCGTGTCCTGTTCCGTAAATTGTTTGATGAATGAAATTGTCCATTGGATCGTTGCCCCAAGGGCGCTTCCTCCGGGGCGCAAGCAAGGCACGACGACGAGCCATAGCCGTTGCTATGGCGAGGAGAAGCGATACGGCATGGGGCCCCAATGGGCGATTTCATAGCGAACGAATTTGCGGAACAGGACACTAGGGGTACGCTCAGTCCATTGATATATAGGAGGCAGTAATAATGACCGACTCGAATACGTCCTTCGTAGCCCGCCGTGTCGCATTTCTTGGTTTGGGCGTGATGGGTTATCCCATGGCGGGCCATCTTGCTCGTGCCGGTCATCAGGTGACGGTCTATAACCGTACCGCCGCCAAGGCCGCTCAGTGGGTCGGCGAGTATGGCGGCCAGGCGGCGGCCACCCCCCGCGAAGCGGCTACCGGGGCCGAAGTCGTGTTCGCCTGTGTCGGTAATGACGACGATTTGCGTCATGTGGTGCTGGGCGCCAGCGGCGCTTTTGCCGGCATGACGCGTGACACGGTATTTGTCGATCACACCACGGCGTCGGCCAATGTGGCGCGTGAATTGTTCGAGGTGGCGCAGCAGGCTCGCCTGCATTTTGTCGATGCGCCGGTTTCGGGCGGCCAAGCCGGGGCGCAAAACGGCAAGCTGACGATTATGTGCGGCGGTGAAACAGCGGCATTTGAGCGGGTGGCCGGGGTCTTGCAGCATTATGGCTCGGCTGTGCTGGTCGGTGCTTCAGGGGCGGGGCAG
>JAMFSV010000088.1 GCA_026225455.1 Burkholderiales bacterium
GGAGCTGGATTGCCGTTTGCGCAGCAGATAAAGGAGCGGTGGCAATTGGGCAGGCTCAAACCGTCTTTGCATTGCCGACGTCATGCGCTTGGCTTGCGCTGTGGTGCTTACGCCAAAGTTACGTCAGGATCAGGCAGAGGCTTTGTGGAAACGGCTTGGCGCGTTATTGATGGTCCCCCTGACAGGAATCGAACCTGTATCTAGCGCTTAGGAGGCACTTGTTCTATCCATTGAACTACAGGGAGGGCCGTTGCAGCGGGCCGCCGGAAACCGAGGCTCGCTACGGCCCGAAGTATAACAAAGACGGACGTGGTCAAGATAGCGGCAATGCCGAATCAGCCTGCAAGAGCCTATTCGAGGGGTCCGAGCCGGCCCAAAACCAGCGAAAACGCTGTGCAAAGCGTATCCAATCAGGCAAAACCCGTATAACTCCGGACGGCTGACACGTCCGACCCAGTACAATAGGCGTTTTATTCGAGTATCGCCGACATGTCGCTGTTTTCCTTTTCGGGCGCGCAACTCGCGTTCGGTCACGTAGCCTTGCTGGATCGCGCCGATTTTTCGATCGAAGCCGGTGAGCGGGTCGGTTTGATTGGCCGCAATGGGGCGGGTAAGTCGTCCCTGCTTAAAATTGTGGCAGGTTTGTCACGTCCCGACGATGGCCTGATTACGCGCCAGCAGGACCTGACCACGGTTTATGTGCCGCAAGAGCCGGTATTTGAGCCGCAACACACGGTATTCGACGTGGTGGCATCGGGTTTGACCGCCGTGAGCGCCCTGGTGGCCGAATACGAAGCAGTGGTCCACGAGCTGGCGGATGCGCCCGAGGGTGAGCGCCATGATGAATTGCTGGGGCACCTGAACACCTTGCAGTCGTCGCTGGATACCATCGATGGCTGGAATTGGGCCACTCGTGTCGCGACCACCCTCGACCAGATCACGCTGGACGGCAATGCGCTGATGGGTTCGCTGTCGGGCGGGATGCAAAAACGCGTCTCGCTGGCGCGTGCGCTGGTGGTGCAGCCCGATGTGCTGTTGCTCGACGAGCCGACCAACCATCTGGATTTCGAAGCGATTCGCTGGCTGGAAACCTTCCTTATCGGGTTGCGCACCAGCGTGCTGTTTATTACTCACGATCGGACCTTCCTCGACAAGGTGGCAACCCGTATCGTCGAACTCGATCGCGGCCGTTTGCTGTCCTACCCCGGTAACTTTGCCGCCTATCAACTGCGCAAGGCGCAACAACTGGAAGTCGAGGAAGTCGAGAACGCCAAGTTCGACAAATTCCTGGCCCAGGAAGAAGTCTGGATCCGCCAAGGGGTGCAAGCGCGCCGCACCCGCAGTGTGGCTCGCATCGAACGTTTGGTGTCGATGCGCAACGACCGCTCCGAGCGCCGTAATGTGCAAGGCAACGTCAAGTTGGACGTGAGCCAGGGCGACAAGTCGGGCAAGATCGTGGCCGAACTGACGGACGTCAGCAAGCGCTACGGTGAGCGCACGGTAGTCGACAATTTCTCGGCCACGCTGATGCGCGGCGACAAGATCGGTTTTGTCGGCCCCAACGGCGCGGGCAAGACCACGCTGCTGAAAATGATTTTGGGCGAATTGGCTCCCGATGCAGGCACGGTACGCACCGGCACCAATCTGCAGGTGGCCTATTTCGACCAGATGCGCGCGCAGCTTGACCCGGAACGCAGCCTGGCCGACACCATCAGCCCCGGTAGCGACTGGGTTGAAATCAACGGCTTGCGCAAGCATGTGATGAGTTATCTGGGCGACTTCCTGTTTTCGCCGGAACGCGCCCGTTCGCCGGTCAAGTCGCTGTCCGGTGGCGAGCGCAACCGTTTGTTGCTGGCGCGTTTGTTTGCCCGCCCGGCCAACATTCTGGTGCTCGACGAGCCGACCAACGATCTCGACATTCCGACGCTGGAATTGCTTGAAGAGTTGTTGACCGAATACGACGGTACGGTGATGCTGGTCAGCCATGACCGCGCGTTTCTCGACAACGTCGTGACCTCGGTGATTGCCGCTGAAGGTGAAGGCCGTTGGCGCGAGTATGTGGGCGGTTTCTCCGATTGGCAGGTGCAGTCGGCGCGGGCCGAAGGGATGGCGCGGGCCGCCAATAAAGACGCCAACCGCGGGGCGGCTCAGGAAGCGGCCAAGGAAACTGCGCGCAGTGCGCCGCGTCCGGTCAAGCTTAGCTTCAAGGAGCAGCGCGAACTGGACGCTTTGCCGGCGCAGATCGCGGCGCTGGAAAACGAGCAAAAAGAGATCACGGCGCAATTGGCGGACGGTTCGATCTTTGCCAAGGACCCGAAGCAGGGTCAACGTTTGAGTGAGCGTTTTGCTGCAATTGACGAAGCTACGCTCGAAATCATGGAGCGTTGGGAGAAACTTGAGGCCAAAGCCACCGGCAAGGCTTGACGCCCTGATGGTGCAGCCCGCTCCATGCTGGCTGGCCGTGCGCGGCCCGACAGTGTTTGCTCGGGTCGCGCCGGGGTGTTTTTCGCGGGCAGGGCGGCACGGCTTGCTGCGCCGGACTTATTGAGTCCTGAGGCTGCTTTATCGTATGGTTATCGCATTGCCCTACTTGCATCCGTAAAATGGCTTAGTAAAATGCCATGCATCCTCGGCGCTTGCGGCCGGGGTCCACTCCAGCCCGGCGTCATCCGGTTTGATGGTGGTGTAACTCCGGATGTTCCTCAATCCACCGGTTGTCCCAGCCGCTTGCCGCTACTTTGAGCGGTGACGGCTTATGTTTTGTTTTGGTAACCCATGTCGAAAAAACTCACTGCTGCTTATAGCGAAGCGTCGATCAAGGTCCTGAAAGGGCTGGAGCCGGTCAAGCAACGTCCGGGCATGTACACGCGCACCGAAAACCCGCTGCACATCATCCAGGAAGTCATCGACAACGCGTCCGATGAGGCGCTGGGCGGTTATGGCCGGCAGATCAGTGTGACCTTGCATGCGGATAGTTCGGTGAGCGTCGAAGACGACGGCCGTGGGATTCCGTTCGGCCTGCATCCCGATGAAGGCGTGCCGGTGGTCGAGATTGTGTTCACCCGTTTGCATGCGGGCGGCAAGTTCGACAAGGCCGCCGGCGGTGCTTATACCTTCTCGGGCGGTCTGCACGGGGTCGGTGTTTCGGTGACCAATGCTTTGTCGAACCGGCTCGACGTGACAGTCTGGCGTGAGGGCAAGGTTGCCACGCTGGGCTTCGCCAACGGCGATGTGGCGCAAGCGCTGGAAGTGCGGCCGCAAACCTCGGCCGAGCGCAGCAACAAAAAATCGGGCACCCGGGTGACGGCGTGGCCCAATACAAAATATTTCGATTCGCCGAATTTCCCTATCGCCGAACTGCAACGGCTGTTGCGTTCCAAAGCAGTGCTGCTGCCCGGCGTCGAAGTGGTATTGCTCAACGAAAAGAATGGCGAGCGCCTGAGCTGGCGCTACGAAGACGGCTTGCGCGGTTACCTGCTTGAAGGCCTGGCCGGTTCCGATACGTTGATTCCGTTGTTCGAGGGTGAGCATGCGGCGGATTCCTCGCGTAATGGCGAGGAAAGTTTTGCCGATGGCGAAGGGGCGGCGTGGGTGGTGGCCTGGAGCGAGGAAGGGCCGCTATTGCGCGAGTCCTATGTCAACCTGATTCCGACACCGGCCGGCGGTACGCACGAATCGGGCTTGCGCGACGGCCTGTTTCAGGCGGTGAAAAGTTTTGTGGAACTGCATAATCTGCAGCCCAAGGGAGTCAAGTTGCTGGCCGAAGACGTGTTTGCCCGCGTCTCGTTTGTCTTGTCGGCCAAGGTACTCGATCCGCAATTCCAGGGGCAGATCAAAGAGCGGCTCAACAGCCGCGACGCGGTCCGCCTGGTGTCGGCCTGCACCCGGCCGGCGCTGGAGTTGTGGCTGAATCATCATGTCGAACATGGCAAGAAGCTGGCCGACCTGGTGATCAAGCAGGCCCAGGCGCGCACCCGTGCCGGGCAAAAAGTCGAGAAACGCAAGAGCTCGGGCGTGGCCGTGCTGCCGGGCAAGTTGACCGATTGCGAATCGACCGATATTACCCGCAATGAGTTATTCCTGGTCGAAGGCGATTCGGCCGGCGGTTCGGCCAAGATGGGGCGCGATAAGGAATTTCAGGCCATCCTGCCGTTACGCGGCAAGGTTTTGAACACCTGGGAGACCGAGCGCGACCGCTTGTTTGCCAATAACGAAGTGCACGATATTGCGGTGGCTATCGGGGTGGACCCGCACGGGCGCGACGATAAAGTCGATTTGTCGAATTTGCGCTATGGCAAGATCTGCATTTTGTCGGATGCCGACGTCGACGGCTCGCATATCCAGGTGTTGTTGCTGACCTTGTTTTTCCGTCACTTCCCGCAATTGATCGATCTCGGTCATATCTGCGTGGCGCGTCCGCCGCTATTTCGCGTCGATGCGCCCGGACGTTCGACAAAATCAGGCGGCAAAAAACCAGAACAGAAGATCTATGCGCTGGATGCCGGCGAGCTTGAAGCCATCCTCGACAAATTGCGCAAGGACGGCGTGCGCGACACGCAATGGGCCATTAGCCGCTTCAAAGGCTTGGGCGAAATGTCCGCCGAGCAGCTTTGGGAAACCACCATGAATCCGGACACGCGGCGCCTGATGCCGATCTTGCTCGGCGACCTCGATACCGAGGCCACCACCGGCATGATGAACATGCTGATGGGCAAAGGCGAAGCGGCGGCACGGCGCGGTTGGCTGGAAGAGCGCGGTAATCTGGTTGAAGTCGATATTTGAGCCCTCGGCGTTGAGCGCGTATCGCAGGCCTCGGCTGCCATTGCCGCCCAAGCGCGCCAGCGCCGCCGCGAGTCCGGCCAGCTTATGCGCCGACCGTAACGAAACACAGATCAAGAGACTATGGAACAACAGGACATCGATTTTATCGAGCCCGGCGCAAGCGAATCATTGACGCTTGGCGCTTATGCCGAGCAAGCCTATCTGGACTACGCCATCAGCGTGGTCAAGGGGCGCGCACTGCCGGACGTGTGCGACGGGCAAAAGCCGGTGCAGCGCCGGATTCTGTTTTCGATGAACGAGATGGGGCTGACTTCGGAGGCCAAGCCGGTGAAATCGGCGCGGGTGGTCGGCGATGTGCTGGGTAAATATCATCCGCATGGCGATCAGTCGGCCTATGACGCTTTGGTCCGTTTGGCGCAGTCGTTTTCGATGCGTTATCCGCTGATCGACGGCCAGGGTAATTTCGGCTCGCGCGACGGTGACGGCGCGGCCGCAATGCGCTACACCGAAGCGCGCCTGACGCCGATTGCCAAATTGCTGATGGATGAAATCAACCAGGGCACGGTCGATTTCATGCCCAACTATGACGGCTCGTTCCAGGAACCCAAGCTGTTGCCGGCGCGTTTGCCGATGGTGTTGCTGAATGGCGCCTCGGGTATCGCGGTCGGGATGGCGACGGAAATTCCTTCGCACAATCTGCGTGAAGTGGCGGCGGCGGCCGTCGAGCTGATCCGCAATCCCAAACTGAGTCATGCGGAATTGATGGTCTTGATGCCCGGGCCGGATTTTCCGGGCGGCGGGCAATTGATTTCCAGCGAAGCGGAAATTGCGGCCGCCTATGAAGTCGGGCGCGGCAGCCTGAAGGTGCGGGCGCGCTGGAAGATCGAAGAAATGGCGCGCGGCCAATGGCAACTGGTGGTGACCGAGCTGCCGCCGAATGCCTCGGGCCAGAAGGTGCTGGAAGAAATCGAAGAGCTGACCAATCCCAAGATCAAGCTCGGCAAAAAGACCCTGACGCCGGATCAGTTGCAGACCAAACAAACGCTGCTGGCAATGCTCGACGCGGTGCGCGATGAATCGGGCAAGGATGCGCCGGTGCGTTTGGTGTTCGAACCGAAATCGAGCCGCATCGATCAGGCCGAATTCGTCAATACCTTGCTCGCGCAAACCTCGATGGAATCGAGCGTGGCCTTGAATCTGGTGATGATCGGCTCCGATGGCCGGCCGCGCCAGAAAGGCTTGTTCGATATCTTGCGCGAGTGGATCGGCTTTCGTCAGGTCACGGTGACGCGGCGCAGCCAGTTCCGCCTGGATAAAATCAACGACCGGATTCATATTCTCGAAGGCCGTTTAATCGTCTTTTTGAATATCGATGAAGTGATACGCATCATTCGTGAAGCGGACGAACCCAAAGCGGCACTGATCGCGGCTTTTGCTTTAAGCGATCGCCAAGCCGAAGATATTCTGGAAATCCGCCTGCGGCAATTGGCGCGGCTCGAAAGCATCAAGCTGGAGAAAGAACTGTCCGAACTGCGCGATGAAAAGCAGAAGCTGGAAGATTTGTTGGCCAGCGATTCGGCCTTGAAGCGTTTGCTGATCCGCGAAATAGAGGCCGACGCCAAGCAATTCGGCGATGCCCGCCGGACCCTGATCCAGGCGGAAAAGCGCGCCACCTTCGAGGTGCGGGTGGTCGA
>JAMFSV010000089.1 GCA_026225455.1 Burkholderiales bacterium
CGCGCCGGATGCGCAGAACGCCCTGAAAAATAAAGCAGGCTTGTTCTCCGAAACCTCTGCGCAAAATCCGTACAAGATGGCCTCGATGGCGGTACAGATCGGCTACGACTTGATGAACGGTAAAGCACCGGCACAAACGGTGACGTTGTTACCCACACCGGCAGTCACCAAAGACAACGTGGCGTCCTACGCCGGCTGGGTCAAGAACTAAGCCGGCTCCAACTGCGCAGTTGCTGGGCAGCAGGGTGCGGGCGTCATGCCTGCACCCTTGGCACACAAGACGGCCGGGCATAAAGCCGGCCGGCAAAGGGACAGTGGCCTCGTCATGACGGACAAGCAAGTTATTTTTGAAATGCGTGGGATCAATAAGCGCTTCGGCGCAACGCATGCTTTACGCGATGTCAAACTCACGGTACGCAGCCATGAAATTCATGCTGTGATGGGTGAAAACGGTGCCGGAAAAAGCACCTTGATGAAAATCCTGTCGGGTGTGTACACCCCCGATTCAGGAGAGGTTTTGCTGGATGGCAAACTGATCAAAATCGATAATCCGGCGCAGGCGCGGGAACTGGGAATCAATCTGATCTACCAGGAATTAAGTATCGCACCGCATATGACGGTAGCGCAGAATGCCTTTATGGGCAGCGAACCGCGGCGGGCACTGGGCATGGTCGACCAGCGCGAGATGAATCGGCGTACCACCGAGGTTTTGCGTAATCTGGGCGCACGTTTTGCCGCGACAGCCTTGGCCGGCAGCTTGTCGATTGCGGAGCAGCAACAGGTCGAAATTGCGCGGGCGCTGGTTCATGACAGTCGCATCCTGATCATGGACGAGCCGACTGCCGCTTTATCCGATCGCGAGACGGAGCAACTGTTTCGCATTATCGAAACGCTGCGCGATAGCGGCATTGCCATCCTTTATATCAGTCACCGTATGCCGGAAGTCCACCGCCTGGCGAGCCGGGTCACGGTGCTGCGCGACGGTGCCTACGTCGGCGAATTGACCCATGACGAACTCGATCCCAAGCGCGTGGTGCAGATGATGGTCGGGCGTCCGCTCGATGATTTTTATCAACATACCCGGCGCACCTCGCGCGGTGCCGCACGTTTGCGCGTCGAACAGTTGGGCGGCGGCAAGGTCAAGCCGGCTTCGTTCAACCTGCATGCCGGTGAAGTGACCGGCCTGGCGGGCCTGGTCGGCGCCGGACGTACCGAACTCGCGCGGCTGGTGTTTGGCGCCGACCGCAAGACTTCGGGCAAAATCTGGCTCGACGGCGAGCCGGTCGAGATCCGTCAGCCGGGTGATGCGATTCGGCTGGGCATAGGTTATCTACCTGAAGACCGCAAACATCTGGGGCTGTTTCTTAAACTGTCGGCGCTGGAAAATACCTCGATGAACGTGTTGAATCTGCACGCGCATGCCGGGGTACTTGATCACGCTGCGCTGCATGCGCTAACCCAGGCAACCATCAAACGCTTGAACGTCCGCGTCTCGGGACCCAACGGCATCGTTGGCGGTCTGTCGGGCGGCAATCAGCAAAAAATCCTGCTGGCGCGTTGGCTGGAAATCAAACCGAAAGTCCTGATCCTTGACGAGCCGACGCGCGGTGTCGACGTCGGCGCCAAAAGCGAGATCTACAAGATCGTGCATCAATTGGCGGACGACGGTGTTGCGGTGTTGTGTATTTCCAGCGAGTTGCCGGAACTGATCGGTATCTGCGACCGGGTGCTGGTAATGCGCGAAGGCGAACTCACAGGCGAAGTCAGCGGCGATCAGATCACCCAAGAGGACATCATGGCCATGGCGACACATATCGAAGCGGAGCCGGTGCCTCAATAAACGAATGTTCGATAAACCGGGCGGCTTGCAGCATCAAGCGGATCTGCCGGTTACTACGCCATATTAAGTCGCGGCCAGCCCCGCGACAGGAGACAAAAAATGGGAAATATTTTTCGCCGCATGGGCATGTTGCCGGTGCTGATCGTGTTGTATCTCGGGATGTATGCGCTCACCGCCTATGTGGCCGGCGACGGCGGCTCGAATTTTATGACCGCCGGTAACACCATGAATATTCTGCGGCAGGTCTCGATCAATGTGGTGCTCGCCTCGGGCATGACCTTTGTGATCCTGACCGCGGGCATAGACTTGTCGGTAGGGTCGATTCTGGCGGTCTCGGCGGTGCTTGGCATGCTGGTATCGTTAGGTCATGTTCCGGCCTTGTCGATTCCGGCTTTTTTGCTGGCGGGCCTGGCCCTCGGTCTGCTCAATGGAGGCCTGATCGCCTTCGTCGGACTTAATCCCTTTGTGGTGACGCTGGGCACCATGACCGCGCTGCGCGGTGCCGCTTACTTGCTGGCGGACGGCACCAGCGTATTGAACGACACCATCCCCAGTTTTGATTGGATGGGTAACGGCGACTTCCTCTCCATCCCCTGGTTGATCTGGCTGGCGGCATTGGTGGTGCTGGTGAGCTGGTTCATCCTGCGCAAAACTGTGCTGGGTCTGCAAATCTACGCGGTGGGCGGCAATCCGCAAGCGGCGCGGTTGACCGGTATCAAGGTCGGCATGGTATTGATGTTTGTCTATGCGATGAGCGGCTTATGTTCCGGCTTGGGCGGCGCGATGTCGGCGAGCCGGTTATATGCCGCCAATGGTAATTGGGGCACCGGTTACGAACTCGATGCGATTGCGGCGGTAGTGCTGGGCGGCACCAGCCTGATGGGCGGAGTCGGTTCGGTCTGGGGCACGGTAGTCGGTGCCTTGATTATCGGCGTGATGAACAATGGCTTGACCATCCTCGGCTTGTCGTCATTCTGGCAATACGTCGCCAAAGGTGTGGTGATCGTGCTGGCGGTGATGCTGGATAAATGGCGTCAGCGCAACGCTCAGTTGGCCTAGGACCCGCCATGTATCTGGGAATCGATCTTGGCACGGGTTCGATAAAATGCCTGTTGCTCGATGCTGATGGACGCACGGTGGCTGAATCGAGCGGCGCTTATGCGGGTGACAAACCGGCGGCCACGTCAATACCGGGTGAAATCCCGGTTGAATCTTGGCGACGCGGCCTGCAGCAAGCTCTGGACCGCTTGCCGGCGCAGCAACGGCAAGCGGTGCGCGGCATCGGGTTGTCGGGGCAGATGCATGGCCTGGTGGTGACGGATGCAGCCGGTCAAGCATTACGTCCCGCGCTGCTCTGGACCGACCAGCGGGCCGCGGATTTATGCCGCAGCCAAGCGCCGGCCGCGTGCGGTAATCCCTTTGCCCCGGGGATGGCAGGGCCGCTGCTGCGTTGGCTCGCACAGCATGAACCCCACACCTTGGCGCGTGCGCGCTGGGCTTTGCAACCCAAGGATTGGTTGGGATTCCTGCTGACCGGCGCAGCGGTCAGCGACGCCTCGGATGCCAGTGCGACCTTGCTCTCGGATCATCGTGGTGAATGGGATCTGGCCGGCGCCCGGCGTTTGGGCCTGGACCCGGATTGGTTTGCCCCGTTGCGTGACGCTGGGGCTGGCCGCGGCAATCTGTTGGCGAAACTGGCAGCTGAACTTGGTTTGCCCGCAGGCGTGCCGGTGGCGGTCGGCGCCGGAGATACCGCAGCGGCGATTGTCGGCAGCGGTCTGGTGCGTGAAGGCGATGCGCAATTGACCACCGGTACCGGCGCGCAGCTGATTGTGCTGCGCCATCAGGCACCGCCCGCGAGCGCGGTGCTCAACCGTTATCGCAGTGCCTACCGTGCACCGTTACCGGCATGGTACGCCATGGCTGCCATGCAAAATGCCGGAGTTGCACTGGAATGGGCGCGTGGCATTTTGGGTTTGTCATGGGACGCTGCTTACGAGCAGGCTTTCTCGGCCTCATTGAGGGAAACCGAGGTGCTGTTTTTGCCCTACCTGACGGGAGAGCGTTCGCCGTGGATGAACCCGGCGGTACGCGGCGGCTGGGTTGGGTTGGCCCCCGCCGATAACGCGGCGAGCTTGATGCGCGCGGCGTTTCGCGGCGTGGCTTACGGTTTGCGCGCCGGGCTGAGCGCTCTGACCGAGGGTGGGATAAACATCGATCTGCTGAAACTGGCTGGAGGCGGTTCGGTCCATCCGGCCTGGCGGCAACTCTTGGCCGATACCCTGGGACGTCCTTTGTCGGTGTTACAACAAGCCAATGCCTCGGCGCGCGGAGCGGCTTTGCTGGGCGGAATTGCCGCGGCCCACTGGCGCGATACGGACATCGAGGCACTGGCGCTGGATACCGAAGCGATATTCGAACCCGATAAGCATGCTGCCGATGCGGCCACGGTCGAGTATCATCGCTTCCTGGCCTTGTACGAGCGACTTGCCGACGGACCCTAATCACCCATTCATCATGTCGAGTCACCTAGCTAATTTTCGCATGCAGCTGATTATGTCCGCGCTATCGGCGCAGGGCGAATGCCGTACGAGCGAATTGGCGCAGCGCTTCCGGCTTTCGGAAAACACTATTCGGCGCGATTTGCTGGAGCTGGAAGAACAGGGTTTATTGTTACGCGTGCACGGCGGCGCGGTTTTGGTTGACCAGGACGTGGCGTATGCGAACCGACTGGAGCATAGCGTGCCGCAAAAACGTGCGATAGGGCGGGCTGCCGCGGCCTTGATCGAGAGTGGGCAAAATATCTATCTGGACGTCGGTTCGACTACCCACGAACTGGTGGCTGCAATTCGCGAGGGCTTGCCCACGGTAACGCATCTGCATATCTTCACCAATGGGGTGAAGATTGCCGGCGAGTTGATCGGCCAGACACCCTACAACGTGCATTTGATCGGCGGCGAAATCTACCAAAACACCTTTTGCACGGTCGGGCCATCGGCATTGGCACACATCGATCAATTCCGCTTCGACCTGTTTTTTATGGGCGCCAACGGCGTCGACCCGGAGCGCGGCTGGACCAATTCCAATCATATGGAAGTGCTGGTCAAACGTGCGGTGATCTCGCGCAGCAAACGGGTGTTTGCCTTGGTCGACAGCAGTAAATGGAGGGTGCCGTCGCTGGCGCAGATTGTGCCGTTGGGTGGTGTCAAACATTGGCTGGTCGACGCCGGCTTGCCGGCCGAGGCCAAAGCCTCGGCTCGGGCTGCTGGGGTCGAGGTAAATGTAGCCGCCGCGACGCAATAAATTGTTTTGGTTTGGCTGGCGGGCAAAATTTAAGCCGCGGCCAGTTCGCGCTCCCGCGTTTCCGGCATCGCGACCCATACCAGCAACACCGCCAAAGCGCCGATGCCTGCCAGGCCGAAAAAGCTGACGGTATTGCCAAAGCGGTCCGCGGCAAATCCGGCTGCTGCCGTGCTGATGGTCGCGCCGATGCCTGCCGCGAGCCCGAAAAAGCCGATGCATAAGTTATAACGGCCTTTGCCGCCTGCTACGTCGGCGGCAATCAAAGGCAACATCACGCCGAACACGGCAGCGCTTAAACCGTCGAGTACTTGCACGGGTATCAGCAAATAAGCGCTGCTGACACCGGAGAACAGCAAGGCTCGCACCGGCAGCGCGCAGAAGCCGAGGATCAGGATCGGCCGTCTACCCCAGCGTTGCGCCGAGCGTCCGACCCAGGGCGACATCATGGCCACCACCACTTGCGGCACGATGATGCACGCGGCAATCACCAGTTCCACGTTGTCGCCCATATGGGCCGTCACTTCGCCGGCAGCCAGGTTGAGCATCGCCGCATTCGACATATGGAACAGCACCACGCAGCCCGCAAAAATCATCAGGCGCTTGTCTTTCAATAATTCGCGCAAGCTTTCACGAGGTTCGACGGGGGCTGCGCGGGCGGACTCGACCGTGCTGGTATTTTCCATCAGGTACAGCGCGACCAAAGCAGGTAGGGCAAGGGCTGCTGTCAACCAGAATACCGAGCGCACTGAAATATATTCGCCGGACAAGCCCATCATCCCGGCGGCGACCGCCGAACCGATGGAAGCCCAGCGCGCATTCCTGCCCAGCCGCTCACCGAGATCGAGGCGTCCCACCAGCGCCAAGGAAATGGCCGCCATCGCCGGGGTCAGCATGCAACTGGCGAAGCCGTGGAAAATTTCCGCGGTGAGCACCGGCACAAAGGTGGGGCTGGCGCCCAGCAACAAAGCACTGAGCGTGATCGCCAGAATCGCGGCAGCCGCGGCAGCCCGTTTGTTCTGCAAGGCATCGATCACGGCCCCGCCCGGCAACTGGCTGACCATGGCGGTGACCGTGCCGACGCTTAACATCAAGCCGATTTCGCCCTGGGTCCATTTGCTTGCGGCAAGGTATGAGGCAATGAAAGGCCCAAAGCCGGTTTGCACATTCGCGGCAAAGAAATTCAGCCAGTCCAGTGCTCGCACACTGCGTAAATTCGCCATGTGTTTTTGCGTCACCGGGGATTATGGGCGGCGGCTGACGACGCGATGGCCGGCGGCGCAACAGGTGCCGGCGCGACCGCAACCGGGGCAATTACACGCGCGGGCTGATCGGAGACATAAGGCGGGGCGGCTTTGATCTGGGCATCGTTCAGATCCATCTGCAATTGCAGGACTTTGTCTTTCATCACAAAACGCGCAGCTTTCCAGGTCGCCGCAATATTGTGGCGATTCGGGCCGATCGAATTGCCGACATCGAACACGATGGCCTGGGGCTGTGCCTTCTCGTCAATCAGCACGTCGACCACACGTCCCACTTTGGCACCGCTCATGTCCTGCACCGCATTGTCCATCAACTGCAGGGTGGGGCGCGCATTGCCGGCGGCGGTTCCGTTCGTAGCCGGGGCCTGGGTCAAACGCGTTTGGGTTGAGATCATCGAATCGCCGGAGCCGAAGGTCAAGGTAACCGGCGCTTTGTGTGCGGCGGGACTAAAGTGAAATTCGCTCCAGGGGAAATTGGTTTTGATGTCGCCTACTCCCATAAACCCGCTCAGGTTGATCACGACTTCCAGCGGTTTGCCGTTGGTATCGACCAGCATATCCACGGCACGCCCGATTACTTTACCGTTGGGCCTTTGCACTTCGCTGTCGAGC
>JAMFSV010000090.1 GCA_026225455.1 Burkholderiales bacterium
CGGCCGCGGCCGGCAAGCCCGCTGCGGTGAGCGAAAATAGTTCGATACGGGTCGGTGTGGAAAAGGTTGATCAATTGATCAACCTGGTGGGCGAGCTGGTGATTACGCAAGCCATGCTGGCGCAGACCGCGTCGGGTTTCGACCCGGTGCTGCACGATCGTTTGTTCAACGGCATGGCCCAGCTTGAGCGCAATGCCCGCGATTTGCAGGAAGCGGTGATGTCGATCCGCATGATGCCGATGGATTATGTGTTCAGCCGCTTCCCGCGACTGGTGCGCGATCTGGCCAGCAAGCTGAATAAAGATGTGGAACTGGTGACTTTCGGTCAGGCGACCGAACTGGACAAGAGCCTGATCGAACGCATTATCGATCCGCTGACGCACTTGGTGCGCAACAGTCTCGACCACGGTATCGAAACCCCCGAAGTACGCATGGCCTCGGGCAAATCGGGTACCGGGCAACTGATTTTGTCGGCCGAACATCAAGGCGGCAACATCGTTATCGAAGTCAGCGACGACGGCGCAGGTCTGCGGCGCGACAAGATTTTGGCGAAAGCGGCCAAGCAAGGTTTGCCGTCCAGCGATTCGATGAGCGATGAAGAAGTGTGGCAGATGATTTTTATGCCGGGCTTCTCGACCGCCGAAAAAGTGACCGACGTGTCCGGCCGCGGGGTCGGGATGGACGTGGTCAAACGTAACATCCAGGCGATGGGCGGTCATGTCGAAATCCAGTCCAAAGCGGGTAACGGCACCACCACGCGGATTGTGCTGCCGCTGACGCTGGCGATATTGGATGGGATGTCGGTCAAGGTCGGGGGCGAGATCTTTATTCTGCCGCTCAACTTCGTGATGGAGTCGCTGCAGCCGTCGAACGAAGATATCTATCAGGTGGCCGGCGACGAGCGGGTGATCCGGGTGCGCGGCGAATACCTGCCGTTGGTCGAGATGCATGCGATCTTCAAGATCGCGGATGCCCGCACGGAAGCGACACAAGGCATCGTGACCATCATGCAGGCGGAAGGGCGGCGTTTTGCCTTGCTGGTCGATGAGCTGGTCGGACAGCAGCAAGTGGTGGTGAAAAATCTTGAGACCAACTACCGCAAAGTCCACGGCATTTCGGCGGCGACCATTCTCGGCGACGGCAGTGTCGCCTTGATTGTCGACGTGCCGGCGCTGAATCGAGGCCATCAAGTGGCGCGTCAAGTGGCATCGACCAAAACCCTGGCTGCGGCTTGAGCGGCGCGTAGCGCACACCACACCGAACATTAACGAACAGGTAACCCGGAGAACAACATGTCAGACATCAAAGCGGCTGTCGGGCGCGGAAGCCAGGCTGAAGCCGCCGGCCGAGAGTTTCTTATTTTCACCCTCGGCGAAGAAGAATACGGCATTGATATTCTCAAGGTCCAGGAAATCCGCGGTTACGACACCGTCACGCGGATCGCCAATGCACCGCATTTCATCAAAGGCGTGATCAATCTGCGCGGCATCATTGTGCCCATCGTCGATATGCGCATCAAGTTTGCCCTGGGCCGCGTCGAGTATGACCACCAAACCGTGGTGATTATTTTGAACGTTGCCAGCCGCGTGGTCGGCATGGTAGTCGATGGCGTCTCCGATGTCTTGACCATGAGCGAAGACCAGATCCGTCCGGCGCCCGAATTCGGCACCTCGATGACGACCGAGTACCTGACGGGCCTGGGCACCATCGACGGCCGCATGTTGATCCTGATGGATATCGAAAAATTGATGACCAGCGAGGAAATGGCCCTGATCGAAACCGTGGCTTCATAGGTTGTGATGAGTGATGCATCGGCCGGCGATTGACGGCGATGCATCTTCTTGTTCCTGGAGCTCGGTCGCAAACAGCATTGCCCGGTAAGGTGCATACCGGTGCAACATTTGGCTGGCATGCTGGTGGCAGCAGTGTGACGAAATGGAACAAGATTGCGGCAATCAAGATGCTGCGAGAGGATATGTATGGAAGCACGCGCAGAGCGTCGTAATGAAAAATCCGCTCCGGTCGGCAACGGAATGGACCATGAGCGCGACTTCGATTTTACGAATGCGGACTTTGGCCGGATTCGTACATTGATTTATCAGCGCGCCGGCATCGCTTTGTCCGATCACAAGCGTGACATGGCTTATAGCCGTCTCGCACGGCGTTTGCGAGCGCGTGGGAAATCCAGCTTCAGCAGCTATCTTGACGACCTTGAGCGCGAAGACGATCCGCTTGAATGGGAAGCGTTTACCAATGCGCTGACCACCAACCTGACCTCGTTTTTTAGAGAGTCGCACCATTTTCCGCTGCTCGCGGCGCATATTGCCAAAGCGCGCGGACAGGTAACCGTCTGGTGTTCCGCGGCATCCACCGGCGAGGAGCCGTATTCGATCGCGATCACGCTGATCGAGGCGTTGGGCGCCAAGGCGTCGCAGGCGACAATCCTGGCCACCGACCTCGACACGCAAGTGCTGGCGAAAGGCGCGGCCGGTGTGTATACGATGGAGCAGGTTAAAAATATGTCGCCCGAGCGGTTGCGGCGTTTTTTCTTCAAAGGAACCGGTGAGCAAGCGGGATTTGTCAAAGTGCGGCCCGAACTACGCTCGATGATCACCTTCGCTCAGGTCAATCTGACGGATGGATCCTGGCCGCAGGTGCAAAAGACCGGGGCACCGTTTGACGTTATATTTTGCCGCAATGTCATGATTTATTTCGACAAACCGACCCAGGGCAGTATTCTGGAGAAGTTTGCGCCGTTGCTGAAACCGGACGGTTTGTTGTTTGCCGGGCATTCCGAGAACTTTACCTATGTCACCCGATCATTCAAGCTTCGGGGGCAGACCGTTTATGAGTTGACGCATGACCGCGCGCCTCGCGCGACCGCAATGTCCGGCGGCGACCCCGGGCAAGGAGGCAGACCATGAGTGGGCTTCCGGTTGCCAGCAATTTTTATATGGATACCACCTTTCATCGTAAAGGGGTCAAGCTGCTGCCGAACGAGTTCTTCGTCACCACCGAAGACATTGTCTTGTCGACGGTATTGGGCTCGTGTGTCGCAGCCTGTATTCATGACCGTACCGCCGGGATCGGCGGGATGAATCATTTTATGTTGCCGGACGACAGCGATGCCAGTCGCGCGGCTTCCGACGCGATACGCTATGGTGGGTATGCGATGGAAGTGCTGCTGAATGAATTGCTCAAGGGCGGCGCCAAACGCGAACGCCTCGAGGCCAAGGTGTTCGGCGGCGCCGCGGTGCTGGCCGGCATGACCACGCTGAATATCGGCGACCGTAATTCGGAATTTGTACGGCGTTATCTGGCCTTGGAAAAAATACGGGTGACGGCGGAGGATCTGCAAGGCACCTATCCGCGGAAAGTGGCATTTTTGCCCGGCACCGGACAGGTGATGGTGAAAAAGCTAAGATTGCAGCAAGAAGTCGCAAGCGCTACCGACGGCCCGTCGATCGCGCAGCGTGAACAGACTCTGGCGCGCGAATTGCGCGAACAGCGCGCCCAGCGTGCACACGGCGAAATCGAGATCTTCGGCCGCAAGGGTGCATCGCCTTATAGAGACAAACCGGACTTGGCGACACGTCCGAAAGTCGAACTTTTCAGCCGGCCCAAAGCTGCGGCACCTGTCGTAGGTGTGAACGGGGTCCGGCGCAATAACCAGACAGTGGAGGAGGCTTGAGTTCTCAACCGAAAATCAGAGTGTTGTGTGTGGACGATTCTGCGCTGGTGCGCAGCTTGATGAGTGAAATCATCAACAGTCATCCGGACATGATGGTATGTGCCACCGCTCCCGATCCTTTGGTGGCGCGCGATCTGATCAAACAACACAATCCGGACGTATTGACGCTCGACGTCGAAATGCCCCGGATGGATGGGCTCGACTTTCTCGAGAAGTTGATGCGTTTGCGGCCGATGCCGGTGGTGATGGTGTCGTCCCTGACTGAACGCGGCTCGGAAATTACGTTGCGTGCGCTTGAATTGGGCGCAGTCGATTTTGTCACCAAGCCGCGGGTGGGTATTCGCGACGGCATGCTCGATTACTCGGAAATGATTGCCGACAAGATCCGCGCCGCCGCCCGCGCCCGCGTGCGCCATCATGTGCAGGCAACCCCGGCGCAGGCGGCACGGTCCGGCGCTGTCGGCGAAACGCCGTTGTTGCGTAATCCGCTGATCAGTACTGAAAAATTGATTATCATCGGGGCCTCGACCGGTGGCACTGAAGCGATACGGGAAGTGCTGGTACCGTTGCCGCCCGATTCGCCCGCGGTGCTGATTGCGCAACATATGCCGGCGGGTTTTACCCGTTCGTTTGCCCAGCGTCTGAATACCCTGTGCCGGATTACCGTCAAGGAAGCTGAGCACGGCGAGCGGGTGTTGCCCGGACATGCGTATATTGCACCGGGCGATGCGCATCTGAAGCTGGTGCGTAGCGGGGCGAATTATGTCGCGGAACTCGATTATGGCGCGCCCGTGAATCGCCACCGTCCTTCGGTCGATGTGCTGTTTCGTTCGGCGGCGCTGCATGCGGGTAAAAACGCGTTGGGCGTGATTCTGACGGGGATGGGCAAAGACGGCGCGGCCGGCTTGCTCGAAATGCGCCAGGCCGGTGCATACACGATTGCCCAGGACGAGGCGAGTTGTATTGTGTTCGGCATGCCGCGTGAGGCGATTGCGCTGGGCGGTGCCGATGAAGTGACGCCACTTGGCGATATCAGTGGGCGTTTGATGACCTGTCTGGGCGCTATGGGCGGCCGCGGGCATCGCGTTTAAAGATGAATACGAAGCGGCGTTTGTGGTGCTGGTGCCAGTATCAGTGTGTTGCAGCCTGCACCGAAACGACCGTGCGATTACTGGATTTGGGGAGCTGAAACGATGGATAAAGGCATGAAGATTCTGGTGGTGGACGATTTTCCGACCATGCGTCGGATCGTTCGCAACCTGCTCAAAGAGCTGGGTTACGCCAACGTCGATGAAGCAGAAGACGGGCTGGCCGGGTTGGCCAAGTTGCGTTCCGGCAATTTCGATTTTGTCGTTTCGGATTGGAATATGCCGAATCTCGACGGGCTTTCGATGCTGAAGGAAATCCGTGCCGATGCGGCGCTTTCGCATCTGCCCGTGTTGATGGTCACGGCGGAAGCGAAGAAAGAAAACATTATTGCGGCGGCTCAAGCCGGGGCGAACGGTTATGTGGTCAAGCCGTTCACGGCTGCGACACTGGACGAAAAGCTTTCCAAGATTATCGACAAAATGACCAAAGTGGGGACCTGACATGAGCAGCGAACCTACCCTGAATGACGCGGCCGCTGAAGCCGCCGCCGCCGAGAACGAAGCTCAAGCCGCAGTCGCGCATCTGGCCGGCGGCGATGAAGCCGCGGAACGGATTATCAACCGCATCGGCCAGTTGACCCGTACCTTGCGCGAAAGCATGCGCGAGCTGGGGCTGGACAAGCAAGTCGAAAAAGCCGCGGTGGCGATCCCCGATGCCCGCGACCGGCTGAAGTACGTGGCGTCGATGACCGAGCAAGCAGCCGAACGCGCGCTCAACTCGATCGAAATTGCCAAACCCTTGCAAGAACAGTTGCAAAAAGACGCCCAGGCGCTCGATAAGCGCTGGCAGCAATGGTTCGATGAACCGGTCGGGATCGAGCAGGCCAGGGATATCGTTAAAGATACGCGCACCTATCTGAAAGAATTACCCAGTGTAACGCAGGCCACCAATACACAATTGATGGAGATCATGCTGGCTCAGGATTTTCAGGATTTGACCGGGCAGGTGATCAAGAAAATCATGGAAGTGGTGTACAACATCGAGCAGCAATTGCTGGCGGTGCTGCTGGAAAACATTTCGGCGGAGCGCCGTGCCGAGATCCAGGCGGTTGTCATCGGCACCCCGCACTCCGGCGAAACCTTGCTTAACGGTCCGCAAGTCAATCCGGAACTGCATAGCGATGTGGTGAGCGACCAGGAACAGGTCGACGACTTGTTGACCAGCCTCGGTTTCTGATAAAAATGATGCATAACCCGTGCGGACCAATCCGCGCGGGTTGGTCGCAGGTTGGTTTTACGCACAATCCCACTTTTTTTCTGCCCCTGCCGGCTTCGGCAAGCTACCGCCGGTGCCCCGCGCGCCTTGAATCCAGGCGGTTCTGACGCCGCCGCCATCCCATCACTCGAAATACGCCTGTTTCCGCATGTTTATTGGCCGATCACGCATGGACGGCACACGGAATAATGAGTTCAGTGGGGTAACTCCGCGCGCAGCACCTTGCGCGCCACGCGCCACGGCGCGGAGAATTCATGGCAGAAGAAAGCGATCTCGAAAAGACAGAAGCGGCGACTCCGAAGCGCCTGGAACAGGCGCGTGAGGACGGCCAGGTTGCGCGCTCGCGCGAGCTGACCACGTTTTTGCTGCTGTTGGTGGGGTTCGGCGGCAGCTACGCCATGGCCGGTGAGCTGGGTCAAGCTTTCTCCACCCTGTTTCGTACCGCCTTCACTTTCGACCGGGCGCTCAGTTTTGACTCCGCGCTGGTGATTCCCAACGCCGGCATGCTGGCGGCACGCGGCGGTATGGCGATTGCGCCCTTGCTGGCCATGCTGGTGGCTGTGTCGATCTTGTCGCCGATGGCTTTGGGCGGCTGGTTGCTGAGCGCCAAGGGTTTAACCCCCGACTTCACCCGTCTTAGCCCGATTAAGGGCCTGGGCAAAATGTTTTCGGCGCAAAGCCTGACCCAGCTCGGGATGGCGTTGGCCAAAGCGACGGTGGTGGGCGGGGTGGGATTTCTGGTGATGCGTCATTACAGCCCGGACGCCGCCAACCTGATTCTTCAGACCCCCAGCGTTGCCATGCCGCATGCGCTGCATCTGGTCGGCGTGTGCTGTCTGTGGATCGTTTTTTCCATGTTGATCCTGGTGGCGGTCGATGTGCCCTATCAGATCTGGCAGCACGGCAAAAAATTGCGCATGACCAAGGAAGAGGTCAAGCGCGAGTTCAAGGAAAACGAAGGCGACCCGCGTGTCAAAGGCAAAATTCGGGCGCAACAGCGTGAAATGGCGCGCCGCAGGATGATGGCGCAAGTGCCTAAAGCCGATGTGATCGTCACCAACCCGACGCACTACGCGGTTGCCCTGCAATACCTGGACGGTCAGATGCGTGCGCCGCGCCTGATCGCCAAAGGCTCGGACATGGTTGCCGCGCGGATTCGCGAAATCGGCGCCGAGCACAATATTCCCTTGATCGAGGCGCCCCCGCTGGCGCGCGCTTTGTATCACCATACCGAACTCAACCATGAGATTCCGTCGGCGCTGTATGGCGCCGTTGCCGAAATTCTGGCGTGGGTTTATCAATTGCATCGCTGGCACAGCGAGGGTGGCGCGGCACCGACCCAGCCCACCGAGTTTAGTGTGCCGGACGAGTTGGATAGCGAAGGAAGTCGCGCATGAGTACGCCCTCACCGGCCGCCGCCGGCCGTTTCAAACTGCCGCAGGCCCTGCAAGGGCTGCAGCTGAAGGGCATGGCCGGCCCGATCCTGATCATCATGATTTTGGGCATGATGATCTTGCCGTTGCCGGCGTTTATTCTGGATCTGCTGTTCACCTTCAACATCGCGCTGTCGATCATGGTGCTGCTGGTCAGCATGTATACGCGCGAACCACTGGAGTTTTCCGCCTTCCCCAGCGTGCTGCTGTTTTCGACCTTGCTGCGCTTGTCGCTCAACGTCGCTTCGACGCGGATCGTGTTGCTGGAAGGGCATACCGGGCCGGATGCCGCCGGCAAGGTGATCGAAGCGTTCGGGCATTTCCTGGTGGGCGGCAACTACGCGGTCGGTATCGTCGTATTTATTATCCTGATCGTGATCAACTTTATGGTGATCACCAAGGGCGCCGGGCGTATCGCCGAAGTATCCGCCCGCTTTACCCTGGATGCGATGCCGGGTAAGCAGATGGCGATCGACGCCGATCTTAACGCGGGTTTGGTCACCGAAGACCAGGCCCGCAGCCGCCGTGCGCAGGTGGCCCAGGAAGCCGATTTCTACGGTTCCATGGACGGTGCCAGCAAGTTCGTCCGGGGCGATGCGGTCGCCGGTTTGATGATCATGGTGATCAACGTGGTGGGCGGTTTGATCGTCGGCGTGGTGCAGCACGATATGGATGTCGGCGCGGCGGCCAAGGCCTATACGCTGTTGACCATCGGCGACGGTCTGGTGGCGCAGATTCCGGCTTTGGTCATCTCCACCGCGGCCGGCGTGATCGTCAGCCGGGTAGCGACCAACGAAGACGTCGGCACCCAACTGACCTCGCAGTTGTTTTCCAATCCGCGGGTGCTGACCATCACCGGGGTGATTCTGGCGGTGATGGGCTTGATTCCCAGCATGCCGCATGTTGCTTTCCTGTCCTTGGGCGGCGGCATGATCGCGATGGCGCGCCGCATGACGCAACGCACCGAAGCCAAACGCCTGGCCGATATCGCGGGGGTCGCCAAACCGGTCACCACGGTAGCTTCCGAAGCGCCCGAAGCGAGCTGGGACGACGTCACGCTGATCGATGCGCTGGGTTTGGAAGTCGGCTATCGCTTGATCTCCTTGGTCGACCGCGCCCAGGATGGCGAGTTGCTCAAACGGATCAAAGGCATCCGTAAAAAATTCGCCCAGGAAGTGGGATTCCTGGTGCCGGTGGTTCATATCCGCGACAACCTCGAATTGCGACCCAACGCTTATCGGATTGCCTTGAAAGGCGTCGAGATCGGTGTCGGTGAAGCCTTCCCGGGGCAATGGCTGGCGATCAACCCGGGCCAGGTCAGCGCCACCGTGCCGGGCACGCCGACCAAAGACCCGGCCTTTGGCCTGCCCGCGGTCTGGATCGAACCCGCTTTGCGCGAGCAGGCACAAGTCTTCGGTTACACGGTGGTGGATGCCAGCACGGTGATTGCAACCCATTTGAATCATCTGGTGGTCACCCATTCCTCCGAATTGCTGGGGCGCCAGGAGGTCCAGCAGCTGCTCGACCGCATCGGCAAAGATTCGCCCAAGCTGACAGAAGATCTGGTGCCCAAGGCATTGCCGCTGACCGCGGTGCAAAAGGTGTTGCAGAATCTGCTCGACGAAGGGGTGCCGATTCGCGATATGCGCACCATCCTGGACGCGCTGGCTGAAAATGCCCCCCGGGTGACCGACCCTTATGAATTGACCGCCTTGACGCGCTTGGCGTTGGGCCGGGCGATCACGCAACAATGGTTCCCCGGGATGGGTGAAATGCATGTGATGGGTTTGGAGGCCGGGCTGGAACGGGTACTGGCGCAAGCCTTGTCCGCGACCCCGGCCGGGATGCAGGAGCCGGGCCTGGAGCCGGGTCTGGCCAACACGCTTTTGAAAGAAACCCAGAGTGCCTTGCAACGGCAGCAGAATCTTGGGTTTCCTCCGGTTTTGCTGGTTCAGCACTCATTGCGTGCGTTGTTAGCACGTTTCTTGCGGCGTAGTTTGCCGCAACTTAAAGTTTTGTCATATGCCGAGGTGCCCGACACCCGGACCCTTAAAGTGACTGCCATGATCGGAGGTCAAGCTTGAAGATTCGTAAATTCTTCGCGGGTTCGTCCCGTGAGGCGCTGCGCCTGGTGCGCGAAGCGCTGGGCCCCGATGCCGTAGTGCTGAGCAATCGCGCCGTCGATGGCGGGGTTGAATTGGTCGCGCTGGCCGAAAACGATCTGGCGACGCTGGCGCATCCCGGTTTATCCGCCGAACCGGTGCGCGATAGCGGGGTGCAAGCTCAAGGTGCGCCCGTCGCTCCCGTACCCGTACCGCATGCTTCGCAGCTACCGTATTCAGCGCCGATATCGCAGATGCCGCAGCGCGGCGGGGCTGCCCTGCCGGACCCGTTTGCCTCGACTTTCGGTGCGCCCGCCGCCAGTGTCGATTATCCCTCGCACTATGCGTCCGACTCGGCCTCGCCGCGTCCACCGTCCCGGCCGACCTGGGATGACCAGCATACCGCGGGCGTTGCCGCCTCCTACGAAGGACGCACCCAGGCGCCGGCCGCACGCAAGCCGGCCGAACCGAACCAGGCGGTCGACCATGTGGTCGAACGCGCGGTCGAGCGTTCGCTGCGCCAGCAATCGGAGCGCATCGCCGCGTGGCGAGCCGAAAGCGCCGCGGCGCAAAGTTCGGGCTACGAGCCACAGGCTGACGCACGTCCAGCAACGCGCACCGAACCACGTTCGGAGTTACGCCAAGACCCGCGTCAAGACCCGCGTCAAGAGCACCACCAAGATCCGCGCAGCGACCGGTCTGCCGCCGCCCGCTCCCAGGCGGCGCAACCGGTCCCAGCGCAATTTACGCCGCAGATGCCGCAGTCGCACGACCAAATTGTGCAAGCGACGTCTCACCCGGTAACGCCGGCCACCGCGATGGCTCGCAGCATGGGCGCCCCGAGCACGGCGCTGCCGGCTTATGCGGATTCTCATCCGGCTTCTCAGCACACTTCTCAGCACGCTTCTCAGTCGGCTTCGGATTGGAATGCCGAGCGTCATCACCATGCGCCACGGGATAGCGCGGTGCCTGCGGTTTCCCCAGCGGCCCAGGCCGTACCGTTTGCCGTGCCGGCTTCAGTGACTGCCCCGGCGCGCACTGCGTCCGTCCGTCAGGAGCTTGCCATGACTCTGCCCGATAGTGCCGCTGCTTTTGCCGTGCCGCCGGTGCGCTCTTATCCGGCGCTGGCGGCCTTGCCGCAACCGGCCTACGCGATGCGCACCACGGTAAGCGCTTCGATGGCCAGCCGTTTTCCGGCGCAAGCGGCCCCGGCCCCGGTCATTGCCGCCAGCCTGCCTGAGCCGATTGCCGCGTCGCTTGAGACGCCGCTTGCAGCCTCGGCCGTCGCCCCGCCGGTCGCGTCTGAAGCGGCCCCAGCCCCGCTGCCTCTACCGGCTGCGGCGGTAATGCCCGCCCCGGCACCGCTGCCGGAAATGCCGGTGTCGGCTGCCCCGGGCGAAACGAACGAAATGGGCGATACCTCCGGCGGTCTGCACGATCTCGCCGCACAACTCGCGGCGGAGCCGGCCGACCAGGCGCAGGCGCGAGTCGCTGAATTGGTGGCGCAAAGCGTTATCGGTGAAATCCACTCGATGCGCGGCGTGATCGAAGAACAACTGGCCGGGCTGCTGTGGAGCGACCGGCAGCGGCGCGATCCGGCGCGCGGCCAGGCGGCCAAAACCCTGCTTGCCGCGGGCTTTTCATCGCAATTGGTCAAATTGTTGATCGAACGTATGCCCACTCAGCTCGACCATGCGCAGGCGATGGATTGGCTGAAAGCGGCACTGGGACGCAACCTTCCGGTATTGCAAAACGAAGACGCCCTGCTGGAGCGCGGCGGGGTTTATGCCCTGATGGGCCCGACCGGTGTCGGCAAGACCACCACCACGGCAAAATTGGCGGCGCGTTGTGTGATGCGCTACGGCGCCAATCGGGTGGCATTGCTGACGACGGATAGTTACCGGATCGGCGCGCACGAGCAGCTACGCATTTACGGCAAAATTCTTGGGGTGGGTGTGCATGCGGTCAAGGATGCCGCCGATTTGCGCCTTGCTCTTTCCGAGCTGCGTAACAAACATATGGTGTTGATCGACACCATCGGCATGAGTCAGCGCGACCGCACCGTGTCCGAGCAGGTTGCCATGTTATGCGGCACCGGCACGCCGGTACAGCGTTTGTTGCTGCTTAACGCGACCAGTCATGGCGACACTTTGAACGAGGTGGTGCATGCCTATCGCAACCGCCAGGCGACTGAAGGACATTCCGACCTGGCCGGCTGCATTCTGACCAAGCTGGACGAGGCCACCAATATCGGTGCGGTGCTCGATACGGTAATCCGTTACCGGCTGCCGGTGCATTATGTCTCGACCGGACAGAAAGTACCGGAAAATCTCTATGTGGCGCGCAAGGACTTCTTGATCGAAAGCGCTTTTGCCGTACCCCGTGAGAGTTCGCCTTTTGCGCCCGCCGAAGATGAACTCGCCGCGATGATGGCGGCGGTCCCGACGCACGCAGCGGCCGACCTGAGCGAGGTCCGCCTTGGATAAGATTGTGCTGGATCAAGCCGAAGGCCTGCGCCGCTTGTTGGCGCGGGACGTATCGCGGATTGTCAGCGTGGTCGGCGGGGTGCGCGGTGCCGGCACCAGTTCCGCCGTCGCCAACCTCGCCGCCGCGCTGGTTTATCAGGGCAAGGATGTGCTGGTTATCGACGAGAGCGCCGGGGGTCCGGGATCGGTGGCCGCGTCGCTCGGGATTGTGACGGGCGGTACTTTGCGCGACGTGGTGCAAGGGCGTTTGGTACTGGAGCAAGCCGTGGGGCGAACCGCCGACGGCGTGTCGGTGTTGCCCGCGCCCCGCGCCAGCCTCGACGAATTGGACCCGGCGCAACTGTGCGCGGCGATCAACGGCTTTGCCGACATCGTGCTGATCGATGCCGTGCTCGATAGCGACGGCGGCTTGTCGCGACTGGCGATGCAAGCGCATGATGTGGTGATTGCGATGCGCGTCGATGCGGCATCGATTACCGGCGCCTATGCTTGCGTCAAACGCTTGCATTACGCCCATGCGATGCAGCAATTTAGGGTGCTGATCAATGGCGCGGCTAGCGCCAGCGACGCACAAAGCGTGTACCATAACCTCTCGGGCGTGGCGAACCGCTATCTGGCGGTTTCTTTATCCCCGGCAGGCGCTATTTCGGCAGATCCGAGACTACCGCGCGCGCAGCAATTACGCCGCAGTGTAGTGGAAGCTTTTCCGGCAGCGCCATCGTCGGCCGACTATCGCCGGGTTGCGGGCGATTTATTGCACTGGCCGTGGCGTCCCGTCGCGGCATCGGTGCCTGATCGTTCGCGTTTGAGCGCAAGGACGCTGGTGCCGTCGACTCAGCTTGCCTAATAACAATATGATGTACACCGCTCAGGGAAAGGTCGCCACTTCTTCGGAAGTGCTCACTCAGTACGCACCTTTGGTGCGTCGGCTGGCATTGCAGTTGATCGCCAAATTGCCGGCGAGTGTGGATCTCGACGACCTGATCCAGGCCGGTATGATCGGCTTGATGGATGCCGCCGGGCGTTACAAGGAAGATCAAGGCGCCCAGTTCGAAACTTATGCCAGCCAGCGAATTCGCGGCTCGATGCTGGACGAGTTGCGCAACAACGACTGGTTGCCGCGCAGCATGCGTAAAACCTCGCGTGAGGTTGAGCATGCGGTGCATGAGGTCGAACAACAGCTCGGACGCGCGCCGCTGGAAACCGAAATAGCCGGCCACATGAAGTTGCCGCTTGAGGACTATCAATCCCTGCTGCAGGAATTGCACGGCAGCCAGCTTATTTATTACGAAGACTTCGATCGCGGCGGGGACGACGAACCGTTCCTCGACCGTTTTTGCGTCGATCGCGCCGACCCGTTGAGTTCCTTGCTCGACGAGCACTTGCGCGCGGCTTTGATCGATGCGATCGAACGTTTGCCCGACCGTGAAAAACTGCTGATGAGTCTGTATTACGAGCAGGGTTTGAATTTGCGGGAAATTGGCGCGGTCATGGAGGTGAGCGAGTCGCGCGTATGCCAACTCCACAGTCAGGCGGTGACCCGCCTCAGGACCCGTCTGCGGGAACTTGCCTGGACCTCGCCGGAATCATCCGGCTAAGCTGCCCTGCCGCGCCACCGCGGTTCCCGCCTCGCGGATATAACGCTGCCGGCCCCCAAGCCATGACTCGCAACCCTACCGACCTTGAAGCAGAAGCGCTATCCGCTCGCGCCGATGCGCTGCAGCAGCTCAGGCGTTATGCGGAGGCGCTCGCGGCTTATGACGCGGCGCTGGCACTTAAATCCGATTTCGCCGCCGCCTGGAATAACCGCGGCATTGCGCTGCATGAGTTGGGGCATCATGAGGCGGCGCTCGCCAGCTATGAACGCGCACTCTCGCTTCAGCCGGATTTCGCCTTGGCCTGGAACAATCGCGGCAATACCTTGCTGGATTTGAAGGATTACGCCGCGGCGCTGGCGAGTCAGTCGCGTGCGCTGCAACTTGAGCCGAATTTGGTCGAGGCGCTGAATAACCGGGGCAACCTGCTGCGCCATTTCAATCGGCACGCCGAGGCGCTGGAGAGCTACGACCGGGCTGTCGCGTTGCGCCCCGATTTTGCCGAGGCCCATACCAACCGCGCTCACGCGCTGCGTGAAATGAACCGCATCGACGAGGCGCGCGAAGCATACCAGACCGTGGTCGGCTTGGTGCCCGATCGGGTCGGGCCTTATCGCAAACTGGCTTCGGTCACCCGTCTGACCTACGACCATCCCTGTTATCTGGCCTTGGAGCGGTTCGCCGGGCGCCGCGACCAGCTTAGTCCGCAAGATCGTATCGAATTGCATTTCGCGCTGGCCGATGCGCTGACGCAACTGGGTGCCGATGAACCCGCCTTCGCTCATGTATTACAAGGCAATGCCTTGCAGCGCCGCCTGACCGGCTACGACGAAGCCGCGACCATGGCGCGTTACGCCTGGGTGCGACAGACCTTCACCCGGGATCATCTCCAGGCCTGTGCCGGAGGAGGCGACCTTTCCGACTCGCCGGTATTTATTATCGGCATGCCGCGCTCGGGTTCGACCCTGATCGAGCAAGTGTTGGCCAGTCACCCCGAGGTATACGGCGCGGGGGAATATGAGGCGTTTTCCGACGCGCTGGGCGAATGTGTCCGAGGTAAAGCGGGCGAGGGCCTGGCCGAAACCGCGATCCTCGGCGCACTGAGCGCGCCGGATTTCACGGCCATCGGTGCCGCGTATGAGCGCCGTATCGGTTATCTGGGCGGTATCGGGCGGGCTCACCGGCGGGTTGTCGACAAGACGCTGCCCAATTTCATGCAACTTGGGCTGATTCATCTGGCCTTGCCCAATGCACGTTTTATTCACGCCCGGCGCAATCCGGTGGAGACCTGCCTGTCGTGTTTCTCCAAGCTTTTGGGCACGGCGTCGTTTAGCTTTGAATTGGGCGAACTCGGGCGTTATTACGCCGCCTACGACGCTTTGATGGCTCACTGGCGTGCGGTGTTGCCGGCCGGCGTATTGCTCGAAGTGGATTATGAGGCGATGGTCGGCGATTTGCCGGCTCAGGTGCGCCGTTTGCTGGCGCATTGCGGGCTGGCGTGGGATCCGGCTTGCCTGGCTTTTGAGCGCAACCCGCGGCCGGTGGCGACGGCCAGCGCACTGCAAGTGCGTCAACCGCTATATTCCGGCGCCGTGCGACGGCGGCGGCCCGCGCCTGAATTGATCGCAGCGCTGATGGCGGCCTTGGGCCCACTGGGCTCGGCTGCGGCAGAATCATGAGCCGCCTGAGCGGGTATCGTAGGGGTGTGGTGCTGGCGGCGCGGTGGTCGGCTTATTGGGCCTGGGCCACCTTATTGGGGCCGCCTTGGCGGATAGCCTGATTGGGCGGTTTAGCGGATCGAGGCCGGCATGCGGCCATCGGGTCCGTAGATCGCCACCGGTGCGATACCGCAAGCGTCGCGCAACACATTGAGTGCGCGTTGGTTGTAGTCCAGCCGGGTACGTACCAGCATGCCATTGGTCACATTGCGCGAACGCGCTTCGCTGGCGTGCCGTACCAAATCTTCCCAAATGGCTGTCAGGCGGGAATCCTGCTCGATCGCGCTGATCATGCCGGCACGGCCGTTACCGTGGCCCAGCGCTTGCAAACAACGCTCTCTTTGCAGCGCGAGTTCGGACAAACGGGCAATCAACGCCGATTTGCGGTCGACGATAGCCGGCAAATCGTCCAGTACCGGACCCGCCAGCAATGCGGCTTGTTCTTCTGCCAATACTTTGGCAAATTCGGCGGCCGCCGCCTGTTCTTCGGTGACATAGATCAGCAGCGCGCTTTTCATGGTGCGCAGGGCGGCGTTGGCTGCGGCGGCGTCGGACTGTTCTGAGTGTTCCATGAATTTATAGCCTGGTGTGCTGCACATTAACCAACCACAGTTTTTACCTCAACACCCTCGGTCCCAGGATTATTCTTCCTCTTGCGGGGCGTAAACCAGGTCGCGCGCGGTCTGGAGTATGCCGTCGGCGATATTGGCGGAATTAATCACCAATTGACCGTTGCTGATCTGATTTCTGATTTCAGAAACTTTTTTGGTATCGATATCGCCCGACAAGCCGGCCGCACGCAGTTGCGTCGAAATGGTCGAAATATTGACGGTTTCGGTAGCCGCGGCATTGGTCGAGGTTGCGGCAGCCGAGGTCGCGACGGTCGGTGCGGCAGGAGTGGCGGCGGTCTGCGTTGAAGCGTCGCCTTGCGCGGTACGCTGCGCGCCACCAGTTAGCGACGAGGCGCTATTCGGCGTACTTGTGACGTTCGGATCAATTTTCACGATGGCATCCAACTGATGGTTTGCCTATTGTAACGGCAATCGGCGGCGAAACTTTAGCGGTAATCTTACAGCGCATAAAAATAGTCCATTTAATTCAACGCTTAAGATCCCTGGCTCAAGTGCGGCTCAAGCGGCTGAATACAGAGCTAAAGCGGAATCTCGACCGTATCGCGATCCTTCACTATGCCGTTGACCAACTGGCCGGACGGTGTGCGAACCTTGACTGAATCGCCGGTGCCGCCGCTGCTGACGGCGTCGCCTTCGTAGCTGGCGGAAAACCCGCTGCCTTGCACTTCCAGTTTGACTGTTTGACCGGCTTGAATCACCGCGACCGTATGCAGCATATCCTGGCGCAGCAGCAAGCCGGTGCTGATGTGCTCCATACTGGATTTGCCGATAATTTGCGACAGGTCGGTCACCACCGAGCGCGGCAAGTTGGTGAGATCGCCCTCGCGCGGGGTCAGATCACCTGCTTGAATCACCTGATTCGCCGCTATGTCGCGGCTGGCCACGAAATAGGTGGCCTTGACCGAAATCAGCGCTTGCAGATACATCACCCACGGATGGGCTCCGATACATCGCACGCCGACCGTGGTACGGCCCCAGAGACGGGCGCCGGGCGGCAAAAATGCCTCGAGCGAATCGCACGCGCTCAGCCCGCGCGGGGCGATAGCGGTCACGTTGATGCCCACCTGGCCCGGCAGGCCGGCTGTTTGCTGGCGTAAGAACTGGTCCGCGCTGGCGCGTATCGCTTCGTTATTTTCGGTTCCATTGGGGGCCAGGGCCGGCACCGGAGCCGACGCCGCGGCGGTCGCAGCCGGCGCGGGGCTGGAGTTGGCCGGCGCCGGGTCGGGCGACCCGATGCTGGGATCGATGCGCGGCGCCGGCAGCAAGCCGCCGACTGAGGGCGGGACCGCGATATTGGCGAGCGTATTCTGCGACGGGTTGGCCGCTGCATGCGGGTTGGGCTGCGGCGCGGGGGTTGCCGCAGCCGGAGTCGGAGCAGCCGGGCTAATAGGGGTGGAAATGGGTGCCGCAATGGGGGCCACAACAGAAGCGGTGACAGGCGCAACACTGCGGGTCTGCGTCAAACCTTGATTGCCCGCGGAAACCGCGATCGAGATCCGGTGGGGCGGCTCAATCACCGGCAAAGTCGGCATGACAGGGTGCAGCACCAAGGGATGCGAGGGCATCTGCAGGGCGGCTGGACCGTTTGAGGTATTTTGCGTGTGGTTGGGTATTTTGGGCATGGCATCCGCCACACCGCTGACAAAATGCCCGGTGCCGGGTGCGCTGGCAGCTTGCGGTGCGAGCATGGTGCCGCTGGCGGAAACCTGCGCGGCTGCGGGGCCGGCCGCCAGCCCCAGGGCACTGCCTACCAGCGCCAGCCGACGCAACATGGCGCTCCACCGGACCGGTAAGTGTTGCCGATGCGCCTGCCGCGCCCCGGGTCGTGCCGGGGGCGTTTGATCCAGCGCCATTGCGACTCTCCAAAAAAATCTGGTGTCCTGTTTCGTCAATTTCACATCGAACGAATTTGCGGAACACGATACTCTCGACTACAACTTAGATTGTAGTGACTGCAGATACCGCGAATACCTTGAATTGAAGCGCGCTTTGCCGCTTAATCGCACGATTGCCCGTGGCCTTCGGGTATTACGATGTGCCAAGGGTGAAAAATCCCTCGCAAAAAACACTTTTTGTTGACGTAATGTGGCGTGACGGTGGGTTGGGCAGTTTGTTACCGCTTTATTTTTGAGATAATTGCGGTGCAACCCATCTGTTTGACCGAGCGCCGTGCTGGCCGGCCTGAAATGCATTCGGGCGGCGGCACCGCGTAATGGGAATACGAAGCGAGTATCAGAAAGCGGGAATCGTGCAGCCATGGATAAACTCGACACGGAATTTAAGTTCGGTCAGGAAGCGCTGAATTTGCGCGCTTACCGGCAACAAGTCTTGTCATCGAATATCGCCAACTCCGATACGCCCGATTACAAAGCGCGCGACGTGAATTTTTCGCAAGCCTTGACCGGAGCCCTGGCGCGTAGCGGCATCTCGACCGGGGTCAATGACGGCACGCTTGCCATGGCGGCGCCTTCGACCGGTGTAGCCGCGGCCCCTGGCGGGGTGACGCTGGCCACTGACGCGGCTGGACAGGTGCCGGGCGCGAGCAGTCCGGGCGGCGGCGCCAACGATAACTACGGCCCCTTGCTGTATCGCAATCCGGATCAGCCGAGCGCCGACAACAATACGGTGGATCTGGATACGGAACGGGTCAATTTCGCCGATAACACGGTGCATTACGAGGCCGTATTCACCCAGTTATCGGGCCAGATCAAGACCATGCTCGCGGCGCTTTCGACAGGAACCTGATATGACCATGATGAGTATTTTTCAGATATCCGGGTCGGCCCTGGCTGCCGAGTCGGAGCGCCTGAACGTGACCGCCAGCAATCTGTCCAACGTCAATACCACCAGCGGTCCCGACGGCCAGCCGTATCGCGCCAAGCAGGTGCTGTTCCAAACCGATCCGCTGGGCTCGCAATCGGCCACCAGCAGTCCGATAGGCGGGGTCAAGGTGACGGGCGTGATCGAAGACCCGACCCCATTAAAAACTGTCTACGATCCGAATAATCCCGGTGCCAACGCGGACGGCTATGTGAGTTTGCCCAATGTCGACCCGGTACAAGAGATGGTGAATATGATTTCCGCTTCGCGCGCGTATCAAGCCGACGTTGAGACGCTCAATACCGCAAAAACTTTGATGCTCAAAACTCTGACTCTCGGTCAGTAAGGATAGGTCATGTCAGTGATCAGCAACGCTACCACCAATAATCTGGTTTCCAATTCGTCGTCGTCAAGCTCGGCGGGTGCTGCCAGTTCGAGTTCGAGTTCCACTACCTCGTCGGCCGCTTCCAGTTTGCAGAGCACTTTCCTGCAATTGCTGGTGACCCAGTTGCAGAATCAGGATCCGACGAGCCCGATGGACAGCTCGCAAATGACCTCGCAACTGGCCCAGATCAATACCGTGTCGGGCATCAGCCAGCTCAATACCACGCTGCAATCGGTGCAGACGCAATTGACCGCGACCCAGCAACTGCAAGCCAGCTCGCTGATCGGCAAAGACGTACTCGCCCCCGGCACCACCTTTGCGGTCAGCAGCGGGACGGCGGCGGGCTTCGGCGTAGAGGTCGGCAGCGCGGCGACGGACGTTACCGTGACCATCAAAAACAGTGCCGGCACCACGGTCCAGACTTTGGACCTGGGCGCGCAGTCGGCCGGCGCGGTTCCGATTTCCTGGAATGGCGAAACTTCGGCGGGCACTCAAGCGCCGGACGGCACCTACACCATCAGCGCCACCGCCACCGGAGCGCCGGCGACAGCGGGCGCGGTTCCGACCACGGTCACCGCGACCCCGCTGACGATCAGCACGGTAGAAGGCGTGGTACAGCAATCCAGTGGTGTAGGGGTCGCTCTGAGCACCGGCAGCACGGTGGCTCTGAGCACCATCGCCGACATTTTTTAATCGATAACGACATTTACAGCGGCGGAGATTGTCATGGGCTATGAACAGGGATTAAGCGGATTAAGCACCGCTTCGACGCAATTGGACGTTATCGGTAACAACATTGCGAATGCCAGCACGGTGGGTTTCAAGGAGGGTAGCGCGGAGTTTGCCAGCGTCTATTCGAGTACCTTGGCGCAAAGTTCCAGCCAGCAAGTCGGGATCGGTTCCCAGGTGTCGACGGTGGCCAACGATTTTTCGCAAGGCGATATCACCACCACCGACAATTCGCTGAATGTGGCGATTAACGGCGGCGGGTTTTTCCAGCTATCGAATGGCGGCACCACGGAATATACGCGTAACGGCCAATTCTCGGTCAATGCCAACGGTTTTGTGGTGAATGCGTCGGGCGCCAATCTGCAAGGTTACCCGCTCAGCTCGACCGGAGCCGTCACCTCGACCACGCCGCAGTCGCTGCAAATTCCGACCACCAATATCCCGCCGAAAGAGACCACTTCCGTGGCGCTGCAATTCAATCTGGATTCGCAGGACACGGTCCCGACCGTTTCGACTTTCAGCCCGACCAATCCGAACAGTTACACCAGTGAATCGGGCACCACGGTTTACGATACGCTGGGCAATCCGATTCAGTTGGAAACCTTCTTTGTGAAGAGCCCGACCGCGGGTGTATGGGACGTGTATCAGACGGCGAACGGCACGCTGCTGCCATCGCAGGGTGCGTTGGCGGCCACCGCCGGGACCTCCAGCAGTTATACGGGCTCATCGTTTACTGCCAACACGTCGCTGGCCGCCGTCGGCGGTACCAGTGCCAATACCTTGTTGGTCAATGGTGTACCCCTCACGATTGCTCCAACCGCGCCCGCAACCTCGATTGCCGAAACCGACGTTGTCGCCGCGATCAACGCCGCCAATACCGCAGGCTCTTTTACGCCGCCCGTTACTGCCGCCATTGTCGGGGGGAACATCGTCCTGACTCAGGGCATCGAGGCCAATCCGACCAGCACCACGCCGATTACGGTCACGGGCACCGAAGCCAGCGCATTTTTCGGCTCCGGCCCAACCTCGCTCACCGGCTCGTCGTCGGTGGCGGCGGGTACCGCCGCGCCGGCAGGGTTTCTCGGCACGCTCTCATTTAACACCTCCGGTGCGCTCACCGCCTTCACCAACCCCGACGGTGTGGTTGGCGCCAACCCAGGTGCGCTCCAGGTATCCATCCCGGCCGGCGTCGGCGGCTCAGCCACGCCCGAGTCGATCAATTTGAACCTGACGGGCACCACCCAGTTCGGTATTGCCTTCAACCCGAATAACCAGACGCAAGACGGTTATACCTCGGGCGCGCTGAGCGGTTATAGCATCAGCGCTTCGGGGGTGATCCAGGGCGAATATACCAACGGGCAGTCGCAACCGCTGGCGCAGATTATCTTGACCACCTTCAACAATCCCAATGGACTGACGTCGGTGGGCAACAACGCTTACGAGCAAACCTCGGCCTCCGGACAGCCGATCGTCGGCACGCCGGGCGGCACCAACCTGGGCAACCTGACGCCGGGTGCGGTGGAGGCGTCGAACGTGAATTTGACCTCGCAATTGGTTGACCTGATCACGGCTCAGCGTGATTACCAGGCCAATGCGCAGACCATCAAGACGCAGCAGACGGTCGACCAGGCGCTGTTCAACCTGTAAGCGTCGAGCGGGTAAATGAACGGGTAAATGAGCGGGTAATTTAGTCAATCAGCCAAAAGACAGAGCGCATATGGATCGAATGCTGTACGTCGCGATGACGGGCGCCTCGCAAGCGTTGGAGCAACAGGGGCAGATCGCCAATAATCTGGCGAACGCGTCGACCACCGGCTTTCGCGCGCAACTCAGCGCGTTTCGGGCTGCGCCGTTGCGCACCCCGGACCAGCTCGCCGATGGCGACACCAAGGTGACCCGAACCTATGTGGTCGATTCGACCCCGGGTTCGGATTTCCAGCCTGGGGCGATTCAGCAAACCGGCAATCCGCTGGACGTTTCGCTCACGGGGCCGGGTTGGCTTACGGTGCAAACACCCGACGGCAACGAGGCTTATACCCGCGCCGGCAATATGTCGATCAATGCGGACGGCCAGTTGGTCAGCGCCAGCGGTTTGCCGGTGGTGGGTACCCAGGGGCCGATCGCGGTGCCGCAAGGCGCCGATGTCACGATCTCGAACGACGGCACGATTTCGGCGCTGACGCCGGGCGATCCGCCCAACACCGTCGCCACCATCGATCAGCTGAAACTGGTGAACCCGGACCCTAAAACCCTGGTGCGCGGCGACGACGGACTGTTTCGTCAAGCCAGTGGCCAACCGGCCGACGCCGACCCGACGGTGCTGGTGGCGCCCGGAACGGTAGAGGGCAGCAATGTGAATCCGGTCAACGAGATGGTGGCGATGATTGCCAATTCACGGCAATTCGATATGCAGATGAAATTGCTGCAAACCGCCGATAACGACGATCAGACCGCTAACGCGATCCTGACATTTACTTCGTGATGCTTAAATTTTATGTGCGGCGCTTAGCAATTTTGCGGGCGTCAACCAGCCGGGAGCTTCAAGCATGAACCGTTCTCTCTATATCGCGGCCACCGGCATGAATGCCGAACAGGCGCAGATGGATGTGATTTCGAACAACCTGGCCAACGTCAGCACCAACGGTTTTAAAGGCTCGCGCGCGGTATTCCAGGATTTGCTGTATCAGACCGTACGCCAGCCCGGCGCGCCGACCACCGAGCAAACCGATTTGCCTTCCGGCCTGCAATTGGGTACCGGTGTGCAACAGGTTGCGACCGAGCGTTTGTACACGCAGGGCAGCTTGCAACAAACCGGCAATTCGACCGACGTGGCGATTGAAGGCAATGGGTTTTTCCAGGTGCAAATGCCGGACGGCACCACCGCTTATACCCGCGACGGTTCGTTCCAGACCAATCAAAACGGCCAGATCGTGACCGCCACCGGTTTTCCGGTGCTGCCCGCGATCACCGTGCCGTCCAACGCGACCTCGCTGACCATCGGCCAGGATGGTACGGTATCCGTGACTCAGCCCGGCAACGTTAACTCGATTCAGATCGGCACCATGCAGTTGGCGAGTTTTGTGAACCCGACCGGGCTGGAGGCGCTGGGCAACAACTTGCTGTCTGAAACCACTTCGTCGGGGGCGCCGACGGTGGCGCAGCCGGGCACCAATGGCGTCGGCAACGTCAACCAGGGTTATGTCGAGACCTCCAACGTGAACGTGGTACAGGAACTGGTGAATATGATCCAGACCCAGCGCTCCTACGAATTGAACAGCAAGGCCGTGCAAACATCCGACCAGATGTTGCAGACGCTGAGCCAGTTGACTATCTAAAAGGTTTAGTATGCCGGGCCAGTATTTCGCGGTTTTTTTCGGCCGTCAGCGCATGGGTGTGGTGGCGGCGTGTTTGGCGCTGGCGGTGTTGGGCGGTTGTTCGGAGGCGCCCCAGAAACCGCTGGTGCAGCAGCCGATGACAGCCAAGCCGCCGGCTCGGACTTTGCCGTCGCAGACCAATGGCTCGATTTACAACCCGGGTTATTCCGATCACCCTTTGTTCGAGGACTCGCGCCCACGTAACGTCGGCGACATTCTGACCATCGTGATCAGCGAAAACATCACCGCGACCAAAACCTCGGGCGCCAACACCACGCGCAAGACCAGCGCGGACTTTACCCCGACCACGGTGCCGGGTTTGTTGAAGGGTTTGTTCGGCTCCGCCGGCACGGTTATGTCAGGCGACAACAACTTTGCGGCGACGGGAGGGGCCAATGCCTCGAATCAATTTACCGGTACGCTCACGGTTACCGTCACCAACGTGCTGGGTAACGGTAACCTTGAAGTCAGCGGGGAAAAGCAGATGTTGATCAACCAGGGCAACGAGTACATCCGCTTTTCCGGGGTGGTCAATCCGACCAGTATTTCGGGTTCGACGGTTGCGTCCACCAGCGTGGCGGATGCAAAGATCGAATATAGCGCCAAGGGCATGATTAACGACGGCGAGCAAATGGGCTGGTTGCAGCGTATTTTCCAAAGTGTGGCGCCTTTCTGATGAGCACCTCGATCATTTCGCGTATGTCTTGCTCGCTGAAACGGCTTTGCGGTTTGGCCGGCTTGATGCTGTGCGGCGGCGCGTTATTGGGGTTGACCGGTGGCGTGGCGCAGGCCGAGCGGATCAAGGATCTGGCGGCGATCCAGGGCGTGCGTGACAACCCCTTGATCGGTTACGGTCTGGTGGTCGGGCTGGATGGTACCGGCGACCAGACCACACAAACCCCGTTCACGCTGCAGAGTTTGAACAATATGCTGGCCCAGCTCGGGATCACCATCCCGGCCGGCAGCAACGCGCAGCTCAAAAACGTGGCCGCGGTGATGGTGACGGCCGACCTGCCGCCGTTTACCCGGCCGGGCCAGGCGATCGACGTTACGGTGTCGTCGCTGGGGACCTCCAAAAGCCTGCGCGGCGGCACTTTATTGTTGACCCCGATGAAGGGCGCCGACGGCCAGGTCTATGCCATCGCCCAGGGAAATTTGCTGATTGCGGGGGCGGGGGCGAGCGCGGGCGGCAGCAAGGTCCAGGTCAATCAACTGAATGCCGGGCGGATTTCGGGCGGCGCGATTGTGGAGCGTGCGGTGCCGAGTTCCATCAGCCAATCCGGGGTGATGCAGGTTGAACTCAACGATATGGATTTCGAAACGGCCGAGCGCGTGGTGACCGCATTAAACACCAATTTTGGCGAAGGTACCGCGACCGCGCTGGACGGCAGGACTATCGCCGTGCGCGCACCGAGCGACCCCGCGGAGCAAGTCGGGTTTTTGGCCCGCATCGAAAATATCGACGTCCGTCCGGCGCAGGCAGCGGCCAGGGTAATCGTCAATGCGCGCACCGGTTCGATTGTGATGAATCAGAACGTCGCGTTGCAAAATTGCGCGGTGGCGCACGGCAATTTGTCGGTGGTGATCAATTCCTCGCCGCAAGTCAGTCAGCCGGGCGCGTTGTCGAACGGCACCACGGCGGTGACCCAGACCACCGATATCAGCGTACGCCAGGAAAACGGCAGTCTCAAGACGCTGCCGGCGGCGGCCAATTTGTCCGATGTGGTGAAAGCGTTGAATGCACTCGGTGCTACGCCTGCCGACCTGATTGCGATTTTACAGGCGATTAAAGCCGCAGGTGCTCTGCGTGCCGATTTACAAATTATCTAAAGGCGGTTGCCATGAGCGATAACGTTACTAACAGTACTGCAAGCACTGCCGGCGACGACATCAGTCAGCGATTTGCGCTCGACATGCAGGGTTTTGCGGCCCTGCGCCAGACGGTAAAAAATTCCCCCGAGCAGGGCGCCAGGATTGCGGCCAAACAATTCGATGTGACCTTCACCCAGATGATGCTGAAAAGCATGCGTGATGCGACGCCGTCGGATGGCATCATGGATTCGGACCAGACCAAAAGTTTCACCGATATGCTGGATCAGCAATTGTCGCAACAGTTGTCGTCCAAAGGCATAGGCCTGGCCGACAAAATGTATGCGCAATTGATGCGCGCCCAGGGCGATACCGGCACGGCTGGCGACGGCACCTCGACCGATAGCACCAATGCGCTCAAGGCTTATACTTCGGCGACCTCGGCCACCAACGGTGCGCTCGCGGGCACCAAAGGATTTTCGAGCACCGATGGCGAAGCCGAGCAAGCTCAGATGCTGCATAGCACCAGCAGTTCGGTGAATGCCGCCGACTTCGTCAATAAATTGGCGGCGTCGGCCCAGGCAGCCAGCTCGACCACCGGGATTCCCGCGCGTTATATCCTGAGCCAGGCCGCATTGGAGTCAGGTTGGGGCAAAAAGGAAATCAAGCACTCGGATGGCTCGACCACCCACAATATTTTCGGTATCAAGGCGGGTAAGGACTGGAGCGGGGCGACGGTATTGAGTAAAACCACCGAGTACGTCAATGGCATTGCCCATCAGGTGGTACAAAAATTCCGTGCATATGCGTCGTATGACGAAGCCGTCGGTGACTATGCCTCCCTGCTCAAGAACAATCCGCGATTTGCCGCGGTGGTCCAGGCGGCGCGCGACCCCGCCAGCTTCGCCCACGGTTTGCAAAATGCCGGTTATGCGACGGATCCGCTGTACGCCAAAAAACTGTTGAGTATCATGAAGCAGATGGTTTGAGGCGGTTGCTCGCCGTCGTCGATTTTCTGTTTCAGCGCGCGGTCTCAATCTGCGCGTAGCGCTTTATCCATCGGGCCCTATTTGCTTTTTTCGCTCGATTTGGTCATCTCCCGTTTTGCGCGCAGAATGGGAGTATTCCGGCTCTTTGGCGCGGAAGCCCATGGCTTGGCCCCACCATTAAAGTTTTACGCTGAGTTGCCGTTATACCGGTTACGACAGAGCGACCTCCGGACCTATGACAGCTCCCGGCATACAGGATGAAGTATGGCAAATAGCATCTTTCAGATCGGTGTCAGCGGACTCAACGCTGCTCAATATGGGCTGACCACGACCGGCGAAAACATCGCCAATGCGTCCACCACCGGCTACGACACGGAATCGGTGCAGACCGAGGAAGCGGCTGGGCAATATACCGGCAGCGGGTTCCTCGGCAACGGTGTCGATGTGACCACGGTAACCCGCGCTTATAGCCAATATCTGACGACCCAGCTTAATTCGGCGGTGTCGCAAAACAGTGCTTTGACCGCGGCGGGTACCCAACTGACCCAGGTGAATAACGTCCTGGGCAGCCCGACTGCCGGCTTGACCACGGCTATCGACAATTTTTTCTCCAGCCTGCAATCGGTATCGACCAACCCGTCCAGCACGTCGACCCGTTCCGCTTTCCTCGGTACCGCCCAGACGCTGGCGACCCAGGTCAATAACGTGGCGACGCAATTTGCGACGATCAATACCAACGTCAACACACAAATTGCCAGCAATGTCGCGTCGATCAATACTTACGCGGCCCAGATTTCCTCGCTGAATAATCAGATCGAGGCGGCGTCGGCGGGTAGCGGCGGGACTCAACCGCCGAACAACTTGCTCGACCAGCGCGATCAGGCAATCGCCAATTTGAGCCAGTTGGTCGGCACCACCGTGGTTCCGGTCTCGGGTGGCGGGGACAACGTGTTTATCGGCAACGGCCAATCGCTGGTGCTGGGCGCGCAAAGTTATACGCTGGAAGCCGTGCCTTCGCCGAGCGACCCATCGCAAACCGTGGTGGCTTATTCCGGTTTGGGCAGCAGCGCCAGCGCCACGCCCGAATACCTGAACCAAAGCACCTTGACCGGCGGCTCGCTGGGCGGCCTGCTGAGTTTCCGCTCAACCACGCTGGTTCCGGCGCTGTCGGCGCTGAATACGATTGCCTCGTCGATTGCCGGGGCGGTCAATACGCAAAATGAATTGGGTTTGAGTTTGAGCGGAGCGCAAGGCACGGCCTTATTTTCCACTCAGTTGCCCACCGTCATCTCGAATTCCGCCAACACCGGTAACGGTGTGGTTTCGGTGTCGATTGAAAACCCGGAAAGCCCGCCGGCGGACAATTACACGTTGGCGTACAACGGCTCGCAATACACGGTGACCGATCAAACTACCGGCGCCACCTCCAGCTTCGCCCCGACGGCGACCTTTCCGGTGACCGCATTTGGTTTAAGCATCAACATCAGCGGTACGCCGCAGGCCGGCGACAGTTTCAACATCGAACCGACCGCGGGTGCCGCGTCGTCATTGACGCTGACCACCACCAATCCATCCAGCGTGGCTGCCGCCTCGCCGATCCTGGCGGCGGCTGCCACCAATAATCTCGGTACCGGGGTGATTACCCAGGGTACTGTGAGTGCCAGTTATTTTGACCAGGTGCTGACCACGGCCTTGTCGACGAATACCGGCAACGCGACGATTTCGCCGCCGACGGTGGCCGCCTCTTACGCGGCGCAGCCGCTGACTTCGCCCGTAACGCTCACTTATACCGCGGGCGGCACCCTCACCGGGATTCCGGCCGGGACCAATGTGACCGTGACGGCCAACGGCACCACTACCACCTATAACACCACCACCACGCCGGGGATTCCTCTGCCGGCCGGGGGGGCGCAGATCAGTTTCAACGGCATCACGACCAACATTACCGGGACGCCTGCGACCGGCGATCAGTTTGTGGTGGCGCCCAATGCTCCGCTGGCATCGGCTGCAACCTTGACGTTCAACTCCAGCACCAATACCTTCAGCGGATTTCCGCCGAACGATGTGGTGACGGCCAGCGTGACGGGTGCCAATGGGCAGGTCACTACCACGACTTATGCGCCGCCTACCACGGCGATCCCGTATAACGGCGCCAGCGGCGTTTCCACCACCTACACCTTCGGCGGGGCGTCCGTCAGCTTGAGCGGTCCGCCGTCGAATAACGACACCTTTACCGTGACGCCCAATAACGGCACCTCGGATGGCCGCAATGCCCTGGCCCTGGCCAACTTGTCCACCGACAAATTGCTGGCGGGCGGCACGCAAAGTATTACCGGCGCCTACGGCGTGCTGGTCAGCGAGGTTGGCTCGCAGGCGCAGAACAACACGGTGTCCACTACCTCTTCGACAGCGCTCGTCACGCAATTCACCACCCAGCAACAATCGGTGTCCGGGGTGAATTTGGACGAAGAGGCCGCGAATCTGCTGCAATTCCAGCAGATTTATCAGGCTAACAGCAAGGTCATTTCAGTTGCCTCGTCGCTGTTCCAAACGATTCTGGCAATTCAGTAGGCGGGGGAATTATGCGTATCGCATCCAGTACGATTTTTGATATCGGTACTTCAGGGGTTCAGTCCCAGTTGTCCCAACTCGCGACCTTGCAGGAAGAGATCTCCAGCGGTAAAAGCTTGAATGTACCGTCGGATAATCCGCTGGGCGCAGCTCAAGCCGTTACCGCGCAACAGGGCAGCGATGCCAATGTCCAATATGCGACGAACCAGACCTCGGCGACCAGCAACCTGCAACTTGAAGACACCACGCTGACCAGTATCAGCACTGTGATCGCCTCGGTCCAGACGCTGTTGACCGAGGCCGGCAATCCTGGCCTGACGGACCAGGAACGTAGCGTGATCGGCACGCAAATCGCGGCTGCGTCGCAAAGTCTGGTGAGTCTGGGCAATACCACCGATGCCAACGGCAATTATCTGTTTGGCGGGTTTCAGGGCACCAGCGCGCCGTTTTCGGTGTCGGCCAACGGTACGGTAACTTATTCGGGCGATGAAGGGCAGCAGTTGGTACAGGTCAATGCCACGCAAAGTATCGCGGTTTCCGACCCGGGTTCGGCGATATTCCAGAGCGTGCCGACCGGCTCCAGCCCGGGCATCACCTACCCTGCCTCGACCAATACCGGTACTGCTACGTATAGTGCCGTGTCGATTACCAATTCGGCGTCGACAAGTAATAACGATTCGTACCAGATCACATTTTCGGTGGCGAACGATCTGACCACCTATACCGTGCTGGATACCACCACCGATACGCAGCTCAATAACGGCGTGCCGCAGAACTATACTTCGGGCACCGCCATCAGCCTGGGTGGACAGTCGGTGACCTTGACCGGAGTGCCGGCCAATAACGACCAGTTTAATGTGCATCCGGCCCAAAGCACCGGCACCAACACGGTCACCGCGGCAACCTCGACCAATACCGGCACCGGTGCGATCAGCCCGGTGACGGTGACCGATCCTCAAGACCCTTCGATTTTTGCGCCCTACTCGGTGGCGTTTTCGGTCGCCGGCGGGGTGACCTCATACACGGTGACCAATACCGATACCAATGTGTCCGCTGCGCCCGTGGTTTATACCGCGCCCGCGACCGTCGCGCTCGGTACCGGGGAAACGGTGCAAATCACCGGCGCACCGGCCAACGGCGACACGTTTACCGTGCAGCAGCAAAATGTCGGGGTGAATCTGTTCACCACCCTGTCCAATGTAGTGGCGGCGCTGAACCAGCCGGGCGGCGGCACGCTCGATGCGGCCAATTTGAGCAATGCGCTGACCACCGCCACGGCGCAAGTCTCGAACGGCCAAAACAATGTGCTGACGGTGCGTGCCTTGGTCGGCGCGCGCGAGCAGCAATTGGCCACGCTCAAGACGGATAACAGCACGTCCCAGTTGGGGTTCAGCTCGACCCTCTCAAACTTGACCGACACCGACATCGTTTCCGCCTATTCCCAGTACACGGAAACCAGCGTCGCGCTGCAGGCCGCGGAGAAAACCTTTGTGCAGACGGAAAGCCTGACGCTGTTCTCGATTATTCAATAACGCGGCGGCGCGGCCACGCCTAGCGTGGGACGCGCGCTTTTAATCGCCCGCGGCGCTAAATATGCTGATAACCGCCGAATCCTGCAATCGCGGTGAAGAGGACGTTAAACCCCTCTTCAGTCAATTGCACGATGTAGGGGATGATGTTGGGCAAAGTGAAGTCCAGCATCAGCACCCCGACCAATAAGGTAATCGCAAAACCCACCTGATATACCCCGATCTGGGGTGCGGCACGGTTCAGGATGCCGACGGAGATGTTCGCCATCAGGATCACCGCGACAATCGGCATGCACAGCATCAGGCCGCCGGAAAAGATGGCGCCGCCCCAGGCCGCAATCGTTTCGAAACCATGAGCCTGCAGATTGACTGTTGAGATCGGCAGGGTGGTGAAGCTTTCCATCAGTGCGCTGATCAAACGCAAATGCCCGTCGATGGCGAGAAATACCAGCGTACAAAAAACATTCAGCAAATTCGCCAGCACCAGCGTCTCGCCTCCGACGGCAGTCGGCGTAATCAATTGAGCGAAGCCCAGGCCCATCTGCAAACCGGCAAATTCACCGGCGCCTTCGACTGCCGCAAACACGACCTGCATGACCAGGCCCATCGAGGCGCCGATCAGGATTTGCTGGGCGATGATCAGGATCCCGGCGGCCGAGCCGACGTTGACGGCGGGTAAGGTCCCCAGCAGGGGCGAGATGATTACGGTCAAGATCGCCGCCAGGCCGATTTTGACCGTATTCGGCACGTTCGGTTGATCGAAGATCGGGGCCGTGCTGATCAAGGCCATGATGCGAATGAACGGCCACAGGAATGCGCCGAGCCACACGTTCAGTTGCTCGGAGGTGAAGGAAATCATGGTTGGGCGGAAGCGGTGCCGGCGCCGCTTAGCCGACCAGGCCCGGGATGCCGTTCAAAATATCCCGCATATAGTCGAGCATGGTCCCGAGCATCCACGGTCCGGCAATCACCAACACCGCCAGGATCGCCACCACCTTGGGAATGAAAGTCAGGGTCGCCTCATTGATCTGGGTTGCTGCCTGGAACATGCTGACCAGCAGTCCCACCGCCAGCGCGACCAGCAGTAGCGGTCCGCAGAGCAGCAGCGCTATCACCATTGCATGGTGAGCCATGGTCAATACGGATTCGGGGCTCATGGGCGGATCTCGGAGTGGGCGGAATCAGGTGTAAAAGCTTTGCGCCAGCGAACCCAGCAGCAATTGCCAGCCGTCGACCAGCACAAACAACATCAGCTTGAAAGGCAGCGAAATCGTCGCGGGCGATAACATCATCATACCCATCGACATCAAGACCACGGCCACCACCAAGTCGATCACCAGGAACGGGATAAAAATGGTGAAGCCGATCTGGAAGCCGGTTTTCAATTCGCTGGTGACAAAAGCCGGTACCAGCAAGCGCAACGGCACATCTTCCGGGCCGTTCATCGGCGGGGCCTTGGCGATCCGGGCAAACAGCGCGAGATCGGACTCGCGGGTCTGCCGCAACATAAACTGCTTGAACGGTTCCACCCCTTTTTCGGCGGCCTGTTCCATGCCGATCGTGCCGTCGGAAAAAGGCTTGTAGGCCTCGTTGTAGGCGCGGTCGAATACCGGCGACATGATAAAAAAGGTGAGGAATAGCGCGAGTCCGATCAGCACCTGATTGGGCGGCGTCGATTGCAAGCCCATCGCCTGCCGCAACAGGCTCAGCACGATGATGATGCGAGTGAAGCTGGTCATCATCAACAGCAGGGCCGGGAGAAACGACAGCATCGTCAGCATCAGCAAGGTCTGGATGCTTAACGAATAGGAGGTGCTGCCGTTGACGCCGGGGGTGGTGCTGAAGGCGGGCAAGCCGGGAAGCTGGGTCGAAGCCTGGGCCCAGCCGAGTGCCGGAACCGCCAGCAAGAGCAAGCAGCCTAACCAGGGAGCCAGCCGGATTGCGCGCGGCGAGAATAAAAACTTTTTGAGCATAGTGAAACCGCAGCCTGCCCGCATCAACGCATCCCGCGACCGGGGGGACTGTCAGGCCGTTTTATCGATGGAGTGGATTTTGCGCCAAAGCGGCGTACCAGGGAATCGCGCAGGCGATCGGCAAACGGCACGGCTGTCGCGCTTTCGGCTGGATCGTCGAGGTCGTCGATTTCGGCCGGCAGCGCGTGCAACATGCTGATGTTCCCCGGCGCCACGCCCAGCACCAGCCAAGTGCCTTGCACTTCGACCACCACCACGCGTTCTTTGGGGGTCAGCATGACACCGCCGACGACTTTAACCGCGCTCCCCAGGCGAGGCGCCTGCAGCCCGAAGCGGCGCGCGAACCAGGCACACGCCATCACCAGGGCCAGCACCGCGGCCAGACCGAGCAGCGCTTGCAAGATGCCGGCCAGACCGAGCGAGGGGATCGACGTCCCGGCGCCGACCGTGGGCGCCACCAGGGTGCCGCTGGCAACCCGCGGTTCGGCCGCCAGCACCAGGTTCGATGCCGCCAGTGCCAAGGCCGACATGCCGGCCCGGCAGAGCAATCCGTGGACGCGATGAGCGGGGCTGCGCGTGCAACTCAGACCGCCTTGCCAGCTCATCGATTCAGTTTCCGGATGCGTTCCGACGGCGTGATGATATCGGTCAGTCGAATCCCGAACTTGTCGTTCACCACCACCACTTCGCCTTGCGCAATCAGGCAGCCGTTGACCAACACGTCCATCGGCTCGCCGGCGAGACCATCGAGCTCGACCACTGAACCCTGGGCCAATTGCAGCAAATTCTTGATCGCAATCTTGGTCCGCCCAAGTTCAACCGTCAGTTGCACCGGAATATCGAGGATCAAATCGATATCGTTATGCGTACTGGTCGGTGTCGCACCGGTGAGCGGCTGAAATGCGGTCGCGGCGGGGGCTTCCTGGGTCGTCGTCGCGGTCTGTTCCGCTAGCGCGCTAGCCCAGTCGTCGAGCCCAGTTTCTGTATTGACATCACTCATCGAAAGCTTCCTTGTTCAAGGTATCGGCGCTACTCGGCAGTCCCGTCCCGATTGCCATCGGCCGCACTGATCATGCGCTGCACACGCAATGCGTACTGGCCATTGAAAGTCCCATAACCACATTCCAGCACTGGGACGCCATCAATCTTTGCTGTCACTATTTCCGGCATATTGAGCGGTATGACATCACCGACCTGAAAATTCAAAATCTTGCGGAAATTGGTCGAAATCTCGGCCAGGTCGACTTGAAGCTGGACCTCGGCCGTCTGCACCTGCTGCGACAGCATGCGGATCCAGCGCTTGTCGACTTCCAGCGCTTCGCCTTGCAGGGGGCTTGAAAGCAGGTCCCTGACCGGCTCGATCATCGAGTACGGAGTACATATGTTCAACTGGCCGCCGATCGCACCCAGTTCGATGGTGAAGGTGGTAACCACCACCACTTCATTGGGGGTTGCCACATTGGCGAATTGCGTGTGCATCTCGGCGCGCACATATTCCGGTTCGATCGGATACACCGGTTTCCACGATGCTTTGTAATGCTCGAACACCAGATTGAGCAGGCGCAAAATAATGCGTTGCTCGGTCGGGGTGAAGTCGCGTCCTTCAACCCGCGAATGAAAACGGCCGTCGCCGCCGAACAGGTTGTCCACCACCAGAAACACCAGGTTCGGATCGAACACGAACAAGGCGGTGCCGCGCAGCGGTTTGATATGCACCAGATTCAAGTTGGTCGGGACCGGCAGGTTGCGAATGAATTCGCTATATTTCTGCACCTTGACCGGACCCACCGAGATTTCGGCGGTGCGCCGCATAAAGCCGAACAAGCCCGCGCGCAACAGGCGCGCGAACCGCTCGTTGATAATTTCCAGCGTGGGCATGCGCCCACGCACGATGCGCTCTTGAGTTCCGATGTTGTACGTGCGGATGCCGCCCTGGTCGAGTGTTTCGACCGCGGCATCTTGCTCGCCGGTGACGCCCTTAAGTAGGGCGTCTACCTCTTCTTGTGATAGGAACTCTTCGTGCGACATGATCCGCTCACTGAACCACGAAGTCGGTAAACAGAACCTCTTCGACGTTGTTTGACGGGCCCCCGGCGCTAAACGGCAAGGCGATCTGCGTCTGGATTTCTTTGATCAACGCCGTTTTGCCTTCAGGCGTCGCCAAATCGGCCGGATGTTTGTTCGACAGTAACAGCAGAATCCGGCTACGAATCTCGGGCATATGCTCTTTCAGTTGATCTGCAGTTTTCGGATCGGTGAGCTTCAGGGTGAGTCCAATATGCAAATAACGCTCGCCATCATCCGATTGCAAATTGACGGTGAACGGATCAATCGCAAAAAACACCGGCGGCGCTTGCGGGACCGCAGCCACAGTTCCCGTTGTTGCCGCCTTCGGCGCCTGCCTGAGGATCAGGAAATAATATGCTGCGCCTCCAATTGCAATCAGCAGCAACAAGGCCACGAACGCAATGATGATTATTTTCAGCGCGCTACCCCGACGGACTGGGGGGGCTTGTGGTGCTGCTTGTGGAGTCGCACTGGTTGCCATGTTGATACCTCTATCCTCTAGGGTGAATTTTCGCTAAAAAATGAACGTCGTGATTGCTCAAACAGAAGGGTTAATCTGAGCTAACTCGTTTATTTATGCGTTTTAGGGGCTTTTCGAGAGAAACCGCCGGCTCAACGAAGCAAGTTTGGGCGTCTGTCACGAGAAATGCAACTCAAGCCCCTGCACGTGTTAACGGGCGAACCCGGCCAGCCTTGAGTCGTGGACGCGAATAATTATTGTGGTACGACCGCCGGGTGTGGATTGCAGTCGAATGTGGTCTGACGCTGGGGATCGATCTGAGAGGGGGCGCGTAGCGTGTCGCTTTGACCACAGCACATCGCAAAACGCGCTCGACCGGCAAGCGGTCGAGCTATTTCGTGCCAGGCAGGCGATTCACAAACAGGCGATTCACAAACAGGCGCTTTAACCTGTCCGGCTTAGACAAAAGTATCAACGATACCGTCCGGCGCGCGGGTGACCGTGCTGGCGGTTGTGGTTACGCTGGCAGCGGCATTGCTGTTGTTGTCCCCACCGCCCGAGCGGCGCTTGCCGCCGCCATTTTGAGACGAGGAGGCGTTGTTGGACGAACCATCGCTGACGCTGGCGCTACCCAAACCCATCCCGCCGGCGGCGAGCTGATCGCGTAATTTCGGCAGGGCCTGCTCGACGGCATCGCGCACTTGTTGATGCTCGGAAACAAAAACGGCGTGCGCATGCGAGCCCGAGACTTGCAACACCACTTGCAGCGGACCCAGATCAGGCGGGTTCAAACTCAATTGCGCGGTTTGCTGGTGCGCATTACTCATAAATACCACTTTATTGCTAAAGTCCGTCGCCCAATTGGGGCTGCCTACCGGGGTGTTCACCTGCAAGGTCGCGGTGGCCGCGGCTCCTGCGCTGACCGCTTGCGGACTGACACCCGCCGCAGCCGCGGCGGCCGCAGCCGCGGGTTGGGTCGCGGCGGCGGCATTGGATTGCGCGGTGGCTACCTGAGACGCCAGGGCTGCCAGCGCATCCTGGTTCACCGCCTGTGCATCGGTTTGCCCGGCGCTCACGGCGGTGGCCGGATCGGGAGAGGTGCTGGTCGCGGTGGTGGGCGAGGCGGCATTCGCTTGCGCCGCGGTAGCGCTTTTGGCATTGGTGCCGCCGGATGGGTCGGCGGTGGTGCCCAGCGGGGTTTTTGAGTTCAGGCCCAGGCCCAAGCCCTTCGTCAGCGAGTTGCTGGGCACGGCGGCGGCACTTGCATTGGCTGCCTGGTTTGCCAGCATCGCCTGATTTGCTGTGGCGTTGGTGATACTGGCGGCACTGCTTGCGGCGACGGTGGTGCCGGCGCTGCTATTCTTGCCGGTCGCGGTGGCAGTGGTGACCGGCGTGCGTGCGGCAACGGCGGCCGCATTGCCCGAGGCAGCCATCGCGGCGGCGGTAGCGGCTGCCGTCGCGGTGGCGTTGGCGGCGGCGCTTGACGCGGTTGCCGCAGTTTGGGCCGCGCTTTGCGTGGCCGCCTGTTGACTGGCGGCGGCACTACTGGCGGAGCTGCTGGCGTCGCTTGAGCTTGCCGTGGAGCTTGAGCTCGGACTTGAATGCGAACTTGCCCCGGCGGCGCTCGCCTGCGTGCTATCGGTAGTCGAACTATGCGCCTGAGCCGCTGCTTGGGCGGCGTTTTGCGCGGCCAAGGTTGCATGCTGGCTCGCCGTATTGGCTTGAGCCGCGGCATTGGCCGCCGCGGCCGCTTGCTCGGCTGCCTGTTGCGCCTGTTGGGCCGCGCGCGCGGCTTGCTGGGCCGCATTTTGCGCATTTTGTGCCGCGGTCTGCGCCTGTTGTGCCTGCTGCGCTTGCTGTGCAGCCTCGGTGGCGGCCTGCTGAGCCGCGCTTTGTTGCGCGTCCAGGGTATTTTGCAAGGTTTGGCCGAAGCTGGGCGCGCCGGTGGTCGACTGCAAACTGGTGGCGCTGTCCGGAGTAAACGCGGTAGCCAGACTGTTCAGTGCATTAGTCGTTTGCATGGTGAAATCCTAAACGTCGAGATAAATTATTCAAAATTAAGGTCCGCGCGCGCACGCAGTGATTTTGCCGCAAATTCATCGGATTCGCGCTGTTCAAGGCGTGACACGCGTACGTCTTCCCGCTGTTGCGCCCGGCTTTGCAGGGTTTCGAAAGAACTCAGTTTTTGCTTTTTTAACTGCCATTCGAGCTTGCTCGCGGTAAGGCGTGTGTCGGTTGCATCGATCGCGCTGCGTTGCTGGTTCATGGCGAAATCCAGGGTATCGATGAACTGCTGGAAGTTGCGCCAGTTGGACGCTTCCATGCCTCCCAGCGAATCACTGGCCAAGCGTTTACGGTATTCGTCCCGATATTGAGTCAGCGCGTCGAGCTGGCGCTGGGCCTCATTGCGTTGCTGCTGCAGCGCGCCAAGCCTGCGCGTAGCCTCGTCGACCTCGCCTTGGGCCAGGTCGATCAGCATTTTTAGCGGCAAGGTCTGCTTCATCGGCGCTTTCTCTAAAATTGACCGGCCTGGCTCAGCGGACCAGCGCGGTCAGTTGCGCGACGCTGGTGCCATAATCGCACTGTTCATTCATCCGTTGTTGCAAAAACGATTCGATGCGCGGATACAACGAAATGGCGCGATCAAGCAAAGGATCGCGGCCCGAGGCATAAGCCCCTACGTTAATCAGGTCGCGGTTGCGCTGATAGCGCGACAACATTTGCTTGAGCTGCCGCACCGCATCGAACTGCGCATCCGTGATCAGCGACGCCATGGCTCGGCTGATCGAGGCTTCGATGTCGATCGCCGGATAATGGCCGGACTCACCCAGTGCGCGGGATAAGACGATATGGCCGTCCAGAATGGCGCGCGCCGCATCGGCGATCGGATCCTGCTGATCGTCGCCTTCGGTTAACACAGTATAGAACGCTGTGATAGAACCGCCACCTGCTTCGCCGTTCCCCGCGCGTTCCACCAACATCGGCAATTTTGCAAAAACCGACGGCGGATAGCCTTTGGTTGCGGGCGGCTCGCCGATGGCCAGCGCGATTTCGCGTTGCGCCATGGCATAACGGGTCAGCGAATCCATGATCAGCAAGACGTTTTTGCCGTCGTCGCGAAAGGCTTCGGCCAGCGAGGTGGCGTACGCCGCACCCTGCATCCGCATCAACGGTGAGACATCGGCCGGGGCCGCCACCACTACGGCGCGAGCCAAACCTTCCTGCCCCAGAATCTGTTCGATGAACTCTTTGACTTCGCGGCCGCGTTCGCCGATCAGGCCGACCACAATCACGTCGGCGCTGGTGTAGCGCGCCATCATGCCCAGCAACACCGATTTACCCACACCGGACCCGGCAAACAAACCCATCCGCTGGCCGCGGCCGACGGTCAGCACCGCGTTGATGGCGCGTACGCCGACGTCAAGCACGGCGTGGATCGGATCGCGCAACAGCGGGTTGATGGTCGGTGCCGAAAGCGGACCGTCGCGTTGGGTATTCAATGGGCCCAGGCCGTCCAGCGGGCGTCCGCAGGCATCGACCACGCGTCCCAGCATGCCGATTCCGACCGGCAGGCGTTTGGCGCCCGCATAGGCATTACGTATCGGCGATGCCTCCAGCGGATAGACGCGGGCGCCCGGCAGCAGGCCCGAGACTTCGGTGGTGGGCATCAGAAACAGACGTTCCCCGGAAAATCCGACCACTTCGGCCTCGGCGAGCGGCGCTGAATTCCCTGGCGGCAACTCGATCAGGCAACCCGCCCCCACCGGCAGGCGAATCCCGATGGCTTCGAGCACCAGGCCGGCAGCCCGTGTCAGCCGGCCGCACGAACGGGTTGCCTTGACTTGGGCGACGCCCTGTTCCGCATCTTCCAGCAATGCGTGCCAGCGATTTAAATGAAGATTATCGGCCAGCGCCGGATCGGGTTGGGGAAAAGCCGGTTTGGTCTCGGACGAGGCCGGCATGGCGCCGTCGCCGTGCGCTGCTGAGCCGGGCTGCGTCGCGTCAAGCTCGGGATCGTCAGCAAGGTCGTCCGCGGCGGCGATAAGCTCTTCGGGAAAGTCTTCCGGCCATTCTCCTGGGACATCGCCGAGGATTTCGGGCGGGGCCGTGGCGGGCGCGGCCGGTGTTGCCGCAGGCGCGGCGGCAGCTAAAGCGTCGACGGAGTCCGGGTCGGCTTCGATTTCCGGCGCGGTTTCACGCATCGGGCCGGTCTCGTCGTCGAGTTCGGCTTCGAGTTCGGCAACGGTGCGGCTCTGCGGGCTATGTTGTTTGGCCAGCAAGGTCCATCGATCGAGATCGTCAGCCAGTTCGTCGACCGCATCGCGTTTGGCCAGTGGCTCGACAGCAGCGGACGCCGCGGCCGATTCGGCCTGCTCGGCAAGTTCATCATCGAGGGACGAGGGCGCTACCATACATCGTTCCGCCGAATCGTTGCCGCCACACGTTCCCAGCGGGTTTGCAGGGTTCCGTCGACTTCCCCGGTGGCCGAGTTGGCGCGGCAACCGCCGCGCTCGATCGCCGGGTCGGTGCGCACGGTCCAGCCGCCGGCGGCCAGTTCATCCTTGAGATACGTCTCGATCACCGGCAGGTCCGCCGGATTGACCAGCAGATGCTGACCGCCGCTCAGAGCCGGTTCCGACTCGATCAGTTCGCGCGCGACGGTAATCAGGCTGGTCGGGTCGACCGCAATGTTTTGCCCGATCACCTGGCGCGCGATAGCAAATGCCAGGGTCAGCAGGTGTTCGGCAATTTCGGCATCGGCTGCGCGCACCGCTTGAGAAAACGCTTCGCTCAGGCTGCGTAAAATTGCCGCCTCGGCCTGGGCTTCGATCAGGCCTTGCTTGAATCCCTGTTCATGCCCCGCGGCATAGCCGCTTTCCTGCGCTTGCGCAAAACCGGCGGCATACCCTTCCTGATGCGATTGCTCGCGCCGCTGGGCCAATTCACCCAAATAAGGGTCCGGAACCTCTGGTACCACCGGCGGAACCGGGTCGAACGAAGCCATTTCCCAGCGCTGGTACGCGGAAAGTCGTTCTTTGGGCACCGGGCCGCCTGAACTCATGGCGCCACCTGGCCGACCGGCGCGCCGATCTCGGGCTTAGATAAATGAATCATCCGCTTTACCTGAAATGACAATCTCGCCGGCATCGGATAGACGCCGGACGATTTGCAAAATCTTTTTCTGTTCGGTTTCGACTTCCGACACCCGCACCGGCCCGCGCGATTCGAGATCTTCCCGCAACAGATCGGCTGCGCGCTGCGACATGTTGCCGAGAAATTTGTCGCGTAGCTCGGGCGGCGCGCCTTTGAGCGCGATGATCAGCGATTCGGATTCGATTTCCTTCAGCAAACTCTGAATGCCGCGATCGTCGATGTCGAGCAGGTTTTCGAAGACGAACATCTGGTCGATGATTTTCTGCGCCAGTTCGTTATCGTAAGTCTTGATATTTTCTATCACCGAGACTTCATTGACGCTACCCATGAAGTTGAGAATTTCCGCCGCGGTGCGAATCCCGCCCATGGGGCTACGCTTGATGTTGTCGCTGCCGGACAGCAGTTTGGTCAAGACATCATTGAGCTCGCGCAATGCCGCCGGTTGTATCCCGTCCAGGGTCGCGATGCGCAGGATCACGTCATTGCGCAGCCGTTCGGTGAAAAAGCTCAGGACTTCGGACGCTTGGTCGCGGTCCAGGTGCACCAGGATGGTGGCGATAATTTGCGGATGTTCGTTGCGTATCAGTTCGGCGACCGCCCCCGAATCCATCCACTTCAAACCTTCGATGCCGCTGGTGTCGCCGCCTTGCAAAATCCGTTCGATCAGCCCGGCGGCCTTGTCGTTGCCCAATGCTTTGGTCAGCACCGAGCGAATGTAGTCGTCCGAGACAAAATTGATCGCGGAATGCTCTTCAGCTTCAGTGCAAAAGTCGTCGAGTACGCTTTCCAACTGTTCGCGCGTGACGTTTTTGATCGACGCCATGGCCGCGCCGATTTTTTGCACTTCGCGCGGGGCTAGAAATTTGAGCACCTCGGCCGCTTCATCTTCGCCGAGGGACATCAGTAGCAGTGCGCTACGTTGTATGCCTTCAGCGTTCATCTGACACCCAATTTTTCAAGACAGTTGCGACGACCCTGGGGTCGTCTTTTGCCATTTGCCGGGCGGTGATCAAGTTGCGCTGGTAGGTGGTCTGTTTCTTTTCCATCTCTTCCAGCACCTCGCTGATCTCGCCGGATTCCCCGGCCGCGTGGGTGTCCATCGAGGTCGGCAGATTCGGCTCGGCGGGCGGCGGGTCCGGCTGTTTGAACAGGCGCCGTACCGCCGGGCGCAGCACGCCAAAATACAGATAAAGGCCGACCAGGCCGATCAACAGGTATTTGGCGGCGGTCTTGGCCAACTCGATATTGTCGGGTTGCCGCCACCACGGCAAGTCGTTGACGGCACGATCATCGGCCGTCGAAAATGCGCTGTTGACCACATTCACCACGTCGCCGCGGCTTGGGTCGAAGCCCATGGCGTCTTTCACCAATTGTTCGGCTTTGGTCTGCTGATCGGCATTCAGCGGCACCATTTGACTCTTGCCGTGGGCATCGACTTCGCGTCGATAGTTGATTACAACCGCCACCGACAGGCGTTTGATGCCGCCCATCGGCTGTTCGGTGTGGCGTATGGTTTTATCGACTTCGTAGTTGGTGGTGAGGTCGTGGCGTACGCTGAGCGGGCCTTGTACCGCGCTGGCACCACTGGCCGCGCTGGCGCCGCTGGCCACGGCGGGATTTTGCAGCGGTGCGCTGGCCGGCAGCGGCGGCGCGTTGGAGAGCGCACCCGGCACACCGCCGACACGGGCGCCGACATCCGAGGCCTCATTCAACTGCTGGCTGCGTACCGTGGACGAGGCGGGAGTTGGGTTGGGCTGATAGTTTTCGGCGGTTTGTTCGGTTTGCGAAAAATCGATGTCGGCACTGACCTGGGCGCGCACATTGCCCATCCCATACAGCGGTGCCAGAATGGCCTGAATCCGTTGTTGCGCGTCAAACTCGACTTGCTTGACGTATTTCAATTGGGTGGCATCGAGCCCGCTGGTCGGGTTCGGCGCGGTCAACAAATCGCCGTTCTGATCCACGATGGTGACATTCGACAGCGGCATATCGGGTACCCCCGACGCCACCATATGCGCAATCGCGCTGACCTGGCCGTCGTCCAGCACCCGGCCCGGATACAGATCGACCAGCACCGATGCCGAAGGGCTGCGTTGCTCGCGGACAAACACCGAGGGTTTGGGAATGGCCAGATGGACACGTGCGGTCTGGACCGACGCGATGGATGAAATGGTGCGCTCCAGTTCGCCTTCAAGGCCGCGCTGGTAGTTGATTTGTTCGGCAAACTGGCTGATGCCGAATTTCTGGTTATCCATCAGTTCGAAGCCGACCGAGCCGCCTTTGGGCAGGCCTTGTTGCGCCAGGCGCAAGCGTGCATCGTTGACCATATTCGACGGCACCAGAATGGCGCCGCCGGTGTCGGAAAACTGGTACGGCACATTCATCGTCTGCAGCGCCGTGATAATGGCGCCGCCGTCGCGGTCGGACAGGTTGCTGTACAGCACCTTGTAATCGGGTTGGCGGCTCCACAGAAATAACACCACCAGCAAGGCGATGGCGACCGCCGCGGCCAGCATCGCCGGAATCCGCGGATTGCTGCGCAATTGCTGCAGCAACGGCACTTTGCCGGCGGGCGCGGCGGCACCCGGGACGCCGCCCGGTAAGGGTTGAACGTCGCTCATCGAACGCCTCGCAACTGACCGGAAGACACGATCACAGCGTTAGAAAAGAGGGCGCTAAGCAAAATCTTGATCTCCGAGTCCAGATAAGGCGGCCGGCCGCAGGTCGAGGCCGAGGGCGCACAAGCGCCATCGTCATAATTATCGGCGCATTCGAAGCGAATGCATCATCTGATTAGAGCCTAAATTACCTATCAAATTTCAGGGTTGACGCACAGCGGACAGTGTTATTGTCCTATTTGCCGGAGACCGTGAAGATTTTCGGTTAAAAACGACATCTGGAGAAATTATGGACTCGACAATCAATCCGATGGCATCAGTGCTGCAGCAAATGCAATCCATGGCGAGTGCGGCCGCGAGTAAAGGCGGCACTGCTACGGCTGACGAGGTTGCCGGCTCGGGGGATTTTGCCAGTTTGCTGAAAAGCACGCTGGATAAGACCAACGAAGCGCAGCAAACCGCCGCGGCCGAAGGCAAGGCATTCGAGTTGGGCTCTCCGGATATTGGACTGAACGATGTGATGCTGGCCGGCCAAAAGGCCAATATCGAGTTTCAGACAGTGGTTCAGGTGCGCAATAAGCTGGTTACCGCCTATAACGACGTTATGCAGATGGCAGTTTGAAATCCGGCACGGATTTTTGGCTTGCGCCCTCGACGCCTGCTTCCAAATGATAGAGCCACGCCAGTAATTCGGCCACGGCCTGATAAAGCAAGGGCGGGATCTGGCTGTCCAGGTCGACTTGCATCAGCAGCGACACCATCTCCGGCGATTCATGCACGAACAATCCTTCTTCGCGCGCCCGCCTGATGATCATCTCGGCAATCATGCCATAACCTTTCGCGACGATCCGAGGCGCCTTGTCGCTGCTGGTTTGGTCGTACATCAGCGCGACCGCGCTGCGGCGAGCGTCGTCCTTCATGCCGCACCCCCATTGTCGCCGGCCGACACGGTGGCGCCCGGCATTGTTGCTACGGCATCGTCGTCAGTCTCCTGGCCGGTTCCGGCCTGACGAATCTGTAGCGAAAGCAGATCCAGCCCGGCTGCCGCCGTACGCCGCCGTAAATCGATGCTGCCGGTGGCCATGGTCGCGGCACTTTGCGCGCTGGCGCTGATGCGTGCCGTGAGCTGTTTGGCATTCAGCGACAACTGAGCTTCTACCTTGCCCAACACCGGTAGTTCGAGCGTGATGCGGGTATGCCATACCTGCCCATCGGCGGCATCGCTGCTGCTGCCGCCGCTACTGCTGTTGCCGCCGTCGGCATCGCGCCGGCTGATTTCCAGGTTCATCGGGGTGCCGGGCCAGGCTTGGCCGTTCCACTGGAATTGCGAAGTGGCGAGCAGGTCCAATTGTTGCCGCACCAGCACCACGGAGTTCGGATTGATCGGCAGCGCCGTTTGCTCGGACCCTGTTTTTGCACTGGCCAATGCGGCGGCGGTCGCCGTAGTGGTGAGCGTGCCGCTCGGCTGGTTGGTGGCGGAGGTGCCGCCCGGATTCAGCAAATTAGCCAGCGAGGCCGTGATTTTGTTGTTCAGCCCCGATGCTTCCGGTGCGGTACCCGCTTGGGACGGGGTATTCAATTGTGCCTGGGGTTCATTCTGCAGGCTGTCGCTGGTGCGCGTACCGGACATCCATTGCGACAGGTGCGATTCGTAAAATAAGCCGCTATTGCCCACCGCTTGTTGCAGCGCGGTGGCCAACGCATTCACCAGCGGATCACCGGAATTGGCCCCGGTGAGGGTTGCCAAAGACGCCGCGGCGGACGTTCCTGCAGTGGTTCCAGTCAGATTGGCCGGGGTGCTTGCCGTATCTGTGCCGCTCGTGCCGCTGTTGCCGAGCAAGGTCGCCAGGTTACTGAGCGCGGTCGCGCCGTTGGCGGAAGCTTGCGCACCGGCTCCGTTGGTCAGATTCGCATCGCTTGCGAGATTGGCGGCGAGGCTGCTCGCCTGTGATGGCGGCGTGGACAGCAGGGTGGTTTGGGTTTGTGTGCCGGCATTGCTGAGCAGGCTGGTATCCAGGCGTAAAATCGCGTCGAGCGCGAGTGCCGTGTTACTCAAGGTGGTTTCGGCGGAACTGGGTTGGCCCGGGACGGGCGCAGCCGAACCCGTGCCCGTCCCGCTGGCGGGAACAGGGGTGGCGGACGCGCCTTGCGTGCCGCTGGTCTGCGCGGTCGATCCGGCGCTTCCTGAAACCGCGTTCAACACACTATCGATGCGTGTTGCCAGGGTGGTTGCGATGATCGGGTCCAGCCCGTTCATAATGGCAGCCTAAAAGTGAGACATTTAGCGGGTTTGCGAGATGCATAAAACACCAGTACCCCTATAGAGTACTAGTGTTTCCGAACTTAAGCACAGATTCGAATGCTTTACGTTCCGCTACGGGATTTGACCCCGTACATGTCCTGAAGTGCGCGTGTGTGGCGGCTGCTGGCCAGCAACGCAGATAAGCGCGCCAGGCGTGGGGTAATCAAATCGCGAATCGCGGCATCGTCGGCCAGGATGTGGCGTATCAATTCATGCTTGCGCACGCGCTGACCCTCATCAAGATCGAAAGTCGCGTCAACCGGCCTCAGGCTATCCACCAGTTGGGTGTACTGTTCTTGCAATTGAATCAGGGCGCTCCACTGATCTGCGCGCGCCGCGCCCAGCATTTCAGAGACAACTTTTGCAATTGCCTCATAACGCAAGAACAGTTGTTCAACAGTTTCCATATCAAGCCGTAACGGAAGCCGATTTTTGCTGGGTTGCGCCCGAGCCCAGGTTTGCGCCTGGCGCCACCGGGTTGTTACCGATCGCAACCCAGCCGTCTTCGATGGTGGCCAGCAGTCCATCGACTTCGGTCAGCATGCCTTCGTCATTCTTGAGGCTGGCCTCAAGCAGGCGGCGTGTCATGTAGCCATATAGGGCATTGAGGCGCGCGGCGAGGTCGCCGCCTTTTTCCAGGTTCAGCGCTTGCTGCAAGCCGCCGCCGATAATATTGATGGCATGCCCGACGGCTTTGCCTTTGGCCGGATAGTCTTTACGTTGCATGTGGATACGCGCCAGCGAAATCGCGCGCCGCGCACCTTGGAACAACAGCGTGATCAGTTCATGAGAACTGGCTCCGATGACGTTGCTTTCCATGCCGACTTTCGCGTAAGCGCTCGCTCCGGAGTTCGGTGGCGTGTACATAAGGTTCTCCTTTTCACTCGTTTTACGCAAAACCCATATATGCTGCGGGCCGGCATTAGGCAGATAAAGCCGAAGCTTAGCTCGAAGTCGTCGGGTTGAAGGTATCGGTCAAGAAAGCCGAGGTCGACTGCAACTGCGAGAGCGTGGCGTCGAGCGCGGTAAATTCGGTCTGATACTGGGCCTGCACCTGGCTAATGTATTGCTGTAGCGTGGTTTCCTGGGTCTGCAGCGCCGATACCTGCGTGTTCAGCAGGGTTGTCGCCGATGCGATTGAGCCTGTGGTCGCCGTGGTTGCCGCCGTCACAATACTGTTTAATTGGGCCGCATACCCCTGGGAATAGTTGACCACCCCCTGCGCGCCGGTGGTGGTGGCGGTAACCTGCAGTTGCAGGCCGGTGGCCGGCCCGCTGGCGGCGGTCAAGGTCTGCCCGCTGCCGGTTGCAATCGCGCCGCCGATAGTGCCTTCCACATCCTGGCCCAAGGTGTCGGTGACGGTGCCGAACAGCGTCGCCACGCCGTCGCCTGTGACGTCGACCGACGAGGTCTTGCCGTAGGTGGTCGAGGCGATGCTCAGGATGCCGTTGTTTTGCGTGACATTGACCGCCTGGCCCGCGCTCTGGATCGCCGGGTTGGTATTGATGGCCGTTTGCAGCGCCGTGACCAACTGGGACTGGGTGTAGGTGCCGGCCGGGATGGTAATGTTTGCCGCGGTACCGCCGACCGTGACGGTCAAGTTGGTGTCGGAGGCCAGTACGGTTGACGCGGCCAGTGCGGTCGAGCCGACCGAAGTGCCTTGGGTGGCCGCTTGGGTAATATTGACGGCGTACGAGCCTGGCTGGGTGGCGGCGGTGCCGATGGTATACGACACGTCATCGCTGGTCGAAAACCCGGCCGTGCCGAACAAACCGGCAAACTGGCTGCCGTTGGTGGTGATCTGCTGCACCAGCGTGGTGTTGTCGACGGACAAGGTGCCGTCGGAATTCAAGGTGATGCCGACCTGGCTCAAGTTCGACAGGCCGCCGCCCGTGCCTGGCAACGACGTGGCCAGTATTTGTTGCAACTGGGTCTGGATTTGCGCCGTGGTCGGGTCGCCCAGCAAGGGGCCGTTGGTGCCGCCCGCCGAGTTATATTGGGTCAGCGACTTGATCGAGGTCTGCAGCGTGTTGTAGGCCTGGACAAAGTTGTCGATATTGGTTTCGATCGCCGAGCCGTTGGCGGCTACCGTCACGGTAGAGGTGCCGGTAGATGCCAATTGCAACACAATCCCGGGCAGGGAAGTATTGGTATTGGTCGAACTGTCGAGCGCGAGGCCATTGGCGGTAAGCTTGGCGTCTTGCGCGGTGCTTACCTGGCTCAATCCGCCGCTCGAGCCGCTGGGCGGATAGGTCAGGATAGACGCGATATTCGAGTCGCCGGTGACCGCCACCTGAAAGCCTTCGTTGGCGCCGGTGGCCGTGCCCGTCAGCACCAATTGGTAAGGCGTGCCGCTGCCATTATTGACAATCGATGCGGTGACGCCGAGGTTCGCGTTGTTGATCGCGGTTTCCAGGCCCGACAGCGTGTCGTCGCTGCTGTTCACAGTAATGCTGCCGCTCGCCTGCGCCGTATTGGGCGTAAAACTGGAACTGGCTCCGGTGCCGGTGGTGGTGCCGAAAGTGAAGGTAACGGTCGCGTTGCCGGTGTCGGTCGCGAGATTGGTGGAGGTGCTGGCCTGGCCGGCAGCCGCCAGCGTTTGTGCCTGAGCCAGTTGGCTGACGTCAATCGTGTAACCGCCGACCGTAGCTCCAGCCACCGCGGCCGCGGTTACCACGCTGCTGGTGGACGACGTCGCGGTATAAACCTCGTATTGGGTCGGCAGCGTTAATTGCTCCACGCTTGCCTGAAACGTAGCCAGGGCTGAACTGAGCGTGCCGTAAGCCGAAATTTCGGTATTGACGCCTGCTACCTGATTTTGTAACTGCGTCAGCGGAATGCTTTCGACTTCCATCAGTCCCGCCAGCACCTGGCTCACCGGGAAGGTCGAACCCAAACCGATGCCGGCTGCGGAAATGATCTGGGAGGCGGACGGCAGCGACGTGGTGGTAGTGGGTGTGGGCGTCGGTGAAGGGCTGTTAACCGAGGAGATAGACATACATGGCCTCTACTGGATGCTCGGCGGTCAAACGCGAAATAATGATGGCAAAGGTGCGGTCTTATTTGCCGATACGTTAACTCGGCATGCAGAGCGGAAGCCCGAAGTTTCCCCAGTGAAACCGTTCTGGTACTTGGCGCCTGACTGATTGCGGACCGTGACTGCAATCGATCGGGTGCGGTTTGCCGACGCTATGATACTCAATCCCAAGCCTAAACTTAAAGCTGAAATTCAATTTTAACAAGAAACCGTCTATTACCAATACTCTCGCTGGCGCAAAAGTGGAAAAATCGGCTGGCACGCGGACGCGCCAGCCGAAACCACACTATACGCTTACTGCAGAAGCTTCAGAACTTGCTGCGGCAACTGGTTGGCCTGCGCGATAATCGCCGTTGCTGCTTGTGACAGCACTTGAGCGCGCGACAGTGACGAGGTGGCCGAGGCGTAATCCGTATCCTGAATGGTTGACTGTGCCGACGATGCGTTCTGGTCGGACGAGGTCAAGTTCGAGATAACCGAGGTGAAGCGGTTTTGGACTGCGCCCAGCTGACCTTGCAGCGCGCTGACCTGGGTCAGTGCCGCATCGATGGTCTGAATCGCGTTTTGCGCATCAGCCACGGTCAGTACCGAGACTCCAGCCAGCGAACCTGAGGTAGCGGCGCTGAAGGAGTTCACGGTCGGTGCCGCAGCGCCGGTGCCGAGGACCGCCGAGATCACCGATGCGGTACCGGTCAAGGTGACCGTGGTTGCCGTGCCGCCCGTGATGGTCAAGGTGCCGCCCGTACCCGACGAGGAGGCAGTGATACCTTCGGCCTTCAGGGTTGCGTTCGAGTTGATGCTGGCGACGATCGAAGCCGTTTCAGCGCTGGCCGAGGCAGCGGAAGCTACCGTGATCGACTGGCCGTTGACTACAAACTGGCTGCCGGTGCCGCCCGTAATGCCGGTGGTGACCGTATTGGCCGCCGAGCCAACTACAGTGGTACCCAGGTCAATCAGGTTATCCGCCGAGTTGTTGGTGTTGGCGTACTGCAATGCGATACCGCCGGCGCTTGCTGCCCCGGTGATGGCCGAACCGCTCAAGGCAATGCTGCTCGACGACGACAGGGTCAAGGTACCTTGCAATTCGCCCGAGCTGCTGGACGATACCGAAGCGGAGGTGCCGTAGCCGGTGGCGCTCAAGCTGCCATCGACGGTTGCGCTGTTGTAGGTGAACGAAGTGTTGTCCAGGCCGCCCGTTACCTTGCCGGCGGTTTCCGTGGAGCCGGTCGATTGGACCACGGTGATATTCGAACCGTCAGCCGTCGACAGGCTCAAGGAACCATCGCTGTTGATCGAGGCGCTCACACCGGTGCTGCTGGTTTGGGCGTTGATCGCATTGAACACCGAAGTGCTCGACAGCGAGCCGCTGGCAGCAATCGAGGTGCCGGTGGCGCCGAAAATATTCACGCCGTTGATGGTCAGGTTATACGTTTCGGCTGCGGAATCGGCGTTGGTGACATTCGTCAGCGAGAACTTCTGCACGTTGGACGCGGTTGCCGTCAAACCCGAGATATCCGAGTTATTGATGGCTGCGGCTGCGGCGAATGCGCTGTCCGAGTTTTGACCCGGGGCGGTGCCGGCCGTGGCGTTGGCCACCGAAATCGTGTTGCCGCCACCCACTACCACGTTGAAGGTGTTGCTGCTCAAGCCGGTCGAACCTTCGAGGCTCAACGTGGTTGTATCGATCTGGCCGATTTGCGAAGCTTTGGCACCTTGCGAAAGATTCACGCCGATGACTTGGCCGGCATCTGCGCCGATCTGGAAGTTTTGCAGGCCGAACGTGCCGTCCAGCAAATTCTGACCGTTAAAACTGGTCGTTTGTGCAATCGTGTTGATCTGCGCCACGGATTGCTGAACTTCTTGGTTCAGCGAGGCGCGGTTGCTTGCGGTCAACGATGCGTTCGAGGCGTCAACTGCCAAGGTACGAATGGTTTGCAAGTTGTCGGTGATCTGGGTCAACGCGCTTTCGCCGGTTTGAGCCAGCGAAATACCGTTGTTGGCGTTAGCTTGCGCTTGCGTCAAACCGTTGATCTGCGATTGCAAGCTGGTTGCAATAGCTTGACCTGCAGGATCGTCCGCCGCGCTATTGATCTTCAACCCAGATGACAATTGCGTAATCGCGGTCGTCAAGCTGTTTTGCGTATTTGCCAAATTGTTTTGCGCAATTTGCGACGCGATGTTTGTATTGATGACAGTCATTTGAGTAGCTCCTAATCCCTAGAGTTGGTGCAATCCGGCAAAACGTGCCGTAACGTCGGCTAGTCAGTACGTTTCCCAATCTGCCACCGTTATTTGGGTTATCGGAAGCTCAAGCAAAAGCTTTAGGAAAAGATTTGATTGTTTGTCGGCCGGCCTCGGGAAAAGCCCCCTGACAGGCTGCTCTGAAATCGCACCAAGCCTTACAGCGCAAGGTTTACACGATTTTTTCCAAGCCCGGAAAAAGATTCAAACATAACTAAATAAAAAGCTGACGAGAATCCGGTCTCGGCCGTTTTATGGCCTGAAGCTGCCTAAATTAACCGATGGGAAGTGGTGCGGCTGAGATGAGGCGGGCGATTTTGCCGCCCTTCAGGAAGGGATCCTGGCGACCGGACTTGAAGGGGCCGGCAAAGATCCGGCAAAGGGTCTGAACTCAGGGGCTGGGCGCGTTGAGATCGACCAAATGATTGCTCATGACGTAATAAGTAAGCTCGGCATTGTTGGTCAGGCCCATTTTTTCCAGCAGGCGGGTACGGTAGACGCTGACGGTCTTGACCGACAGCGACAAGACCCGGGCAATATCCGTCAATCGCTTGCCTGAACCCAGCATGCATAAGGTTTGATATTCGCGGTCGGACAGTTTTTCATGCGGCAACTGGTCGCTATCGAGCGAAATATAGTCGGCCAAGGCTTCCGCCATTTTGGTGCTGACATAGCGCCGGCCGGCCGCGACCTGTTGTATCGCCACCAGCATTTGCGCGGTATTGGCGGTTTTCGATAAATAGCCTGCCGCTCCGGCTTTCAGCGCCCGCACGGCAAACTGGTCTTCCCGGTACATGCTGAACATCAGCACCGGGACGCCAGGCGCCTTGCGACGCAGGCGCTTGAGGACCTCAATGCCGTTCATGTCGGGTAGGGAAATATCCAGCAGGGCCAGGTCCCATTCAATCTGGTCTGCCTGCGCCAAGGCTTCGGCGCCGCTTTCGGCTTCGCCGATTTCGGACGCGATGCCGCGTTCCATCAGCAATTGCATGACGCCCTGACGCACGATCGCATGGTCGTCGATCAGCAGGATTTTCAGGGACATGAGAGGCCCGCCGCGGCGCGTAAGATCGAATTCCAGGGCAGGCGGGCGCTGACTTGCGTCATCTGCCCGGGCTTGGAGCTGATTTTTAATCCGCCATTGAGCGCTTTACAGCGCGCCCGCATCCCCTCGATGCCGAAATGGCTGCGGCGCGCTCGCGCACGGGCGGCAAAGCCCTGGCCATAGTCGATCACGCAAAGTTGCAAGTAATCTTTGCTGCTGCTGATGCGCACGTCGACGCGAGGCGATTTGGCATGCTTGGCGGCATTGTTGACGGCTTCTTGAGCAATTCTGAATAAGGCCGTCGCGGCTTCCGGGCGCAATGCGCCAAGGCGAGGATCGTCGACGCAGCTCAGATTGACCGGTAGACCCGTGAACGCCTGAAATTGCTCGCTCCACAGCGCCAGCGCCGGCAGCAGTCCGGCTTCGATGGCGGGCGGATGCAGATCGCCGATGATGCGGCGGCTGGCGTCGCACAGCGCTTCGAACGCCTGCTGGGCGGTGCCGAGCGCCGCGGCCGCGCGGGTTTCGTCTGCCGGTAAATCGGGCTCCAGCAAATCGGGCTCCAGCCGGGCAAAGGCGTAGCGGAATGCGGTCAGATGAGCGCCCAGCTCGTCGTGCAGCTCGCGTGCCAAGCGGCGGCGTTCGTCCTCGCGCGCGGCGCCGATGGCCATGCCCAGGTCGGCTAGCGAAATAGCGTAGCCGGATGCGTTTGCAGGCTGGGACAGGGGGGCTGAAATGGGCAGCGCTGAAAAGCACGGGCGCGCAGTGCCGCCGGTGCCGGCTATTTGACCGGTGCGTCGTGTGCCGCGCGCAGGTTGGGCGGGCGTCACGATGGGCATATGGGTAAATGGCTTATGCGGCATGGCATTTAAAGGTAGGTCGGAAGGCTCAAAATAAGCGGATTCCGTCTTACAGTTTACCTGACAATCACGTCGGAAAATAGGCGGTTTTGTTACCGGAATTTATTTCCACCGGGATATGAGTAGATCAGGCAATACGTACCGATTTCCAATAAAACCCAGTCAATTTTCCCGATTTTGGGCGCATGGCACAAAAAGTGGCATTTTTCGCGGGTCAAAAGAAAGGAAGACAGCCAAATTGAATGACTTTTTACTGTATTAAAAAGTAAATAAATCTTACGTGCAAGTCGCGTAAAGCTTAACCCGCTAAATCCGCATCGGGGAAGTCACGCTTATGGCGACGGTGGTGAGTGAGGCAAGTTTCCCAGGTGCCAGTGACAAAACAGAGTACGCCAGACAAAAAAACCACGACTGAAAGTCGTGGTTTGGGGTGCTGCACGGCTCCACCCGCTTCGGCGCCGAGCTGTCGGTTGCCGGATTTAGCCGACAAAGGCCTTTTCAATTACATAATGTCCGGGCTTGGAATGGCTGCCTTCGTCGAAACCGCGCGAATTCAGCAGGTCGCGGGTGTCTTTCAGCATATGCGGGCTACCGCACAGCATGATACGGTCGTTTTCGACGGAGAAGGGTTGCAAACCCAGATCTTCAAACAGTTTGCCGTTTTCGATCAAGTCGGTAATGCGGCCGCGATTGGCAAATTCCTGGCGTGTGACCGTGGGGTAATACACCAGTTTGTCGCGGATCAATTCGCCGATATGCTCATGATTCGGCAATGACTGCGTGATGTATTCCTTATAGGCCAGCTCGTCGATAAAGCGGCAGGTGTGGGTCAGTACCACGCGGTCATAACGCTCATAGACTTCAGGGTCTTTGATCACGCTCATGAACGGGGCGAGTCCCGTGCCGGTCGACAGCAGCCACAGGACCTTGCCCGGCAACAGGTTATCGACCACCAGCGTGCCGGTCGGCTTTTTGCCGATATAGACCTGATCGCCTACTTTCAGATGCTGCAGGCGCGAGGTCAGCGGGCCGTCTTGCACCTTGATGCTGAGGAATTCGAGATTGTCTTCGTAATTTGCGCTGGCCATGCTGTAAGCACGGATCAGGGGTTTGCCGTCGACTTCGAGGCCGACCATCGTAAACTGACCGTTTTCGAAACGGAACGACGCGTCGCGGGTGCAGGTGAAGCTAAATAGCGTATCGGTCCAATGATGGACGGAAAGGACGGTTTGTTGGTTCAGATTGCTCATGGCTTAAGGTCGAAGCGAATATCGAAGGGCCGCGCAATATATTGCCGCAGTACATCGCCGCAGCACATGCGATACACCGATTGCGGACCCAACTTTAGATGGCGGATTTTTTGTCAACCCGGTATTTTACCCCAGAGAGCGTACTATTTGCTCGCCACGGAATATACGATGTCGCTCTATGCGGTTTTCCCGCATCCGGGCATAGTGTGAAACATCTCGATGATTTTCATTTTTACGGGACGACTGGCGCGTAAATGACCGATTTTCCCTCTGCTGAAACTGCCGCCGAAGCGGCTTGTCTGGCAACCCTGGCTCAGTCCGGCGACGTGTGCGAAGCCCTGCTTGCATTGTCGGCGATACGCACCGAGCAACATCGTTTGGTTGATGCCGTCGCACTGGCGCGTGCCGTGCTGGCGATACATCCCGATTTCGCCGGCGCTCACGCCGCGCTCGGCTATGCCCATGCGGCCGCGGCCGAACCGCTGGCCGCGGCCGAAGCTTTGCAACGCGCCGTGGCGCTCGACCCGCAAGACATGCGCCTCAGGATCAAGCTTGCGCGCACCTGGCTGGTGCTGAATCGCCATGCCGAAGTCCTGGAAACCATGTCGGCCTTACCCGCGGTGAGTCCGATTCCGTTGCCGCAGATGGCGCAATGGCTGACCGAGGCCTATTGCGTACGCGGCCGGGCCTTGCTGGCCTTGCGACAACCGGTTGAAGCGCTCAAGGCCTTCGATCTCGGTGCGGGTTTGGACAGCGGCTCAAGCGAGCCGCTGCTGGGGCGCGGCATGGCCTTGCTCGCGTTTGGCCGCGCGGCGGGTGCATTGCAACCCTTGCATCGTGCTTTTGAGATCAATCCGAACGATCCGGAAGCGCCCAACGAACTGGGCTTGGCCTTGGGCCGGCTGGGGCAATATGCCGAGGCGGTGCGTTGGTTTGAGACGGCCCTGCAGATCGACCGTCATTTCGCCCCGGCCTATCGTTATATGGGTAGTGCCCTGGCCGTATTGCGCCTGGAAAAAGAGGCGCTGACCTGTCTGCGCGAGGCGCGCCGCATACGGCCCGAATGGGAGGAGGTCTGGCTCGATGAGGCCGGTGTGCTGCTACGCGCCGGGCGCTTGCAAGAGGGGTGGAAAGCCTACGAATGGCGTGAGTCGGCGCGTTATATGATGAAAATTTCGGCGCCTGCGTATTGGACCGGCGACGAACGGCTCGAAGGGAAATCCATTCTGCTGAGCGCAGAGCAGGGTTTGGGCGACACGCTGCATTTTGTGCGTTATGCGCCGCTGATCGCCGCCATGGGCGCACAGGTCACGCTGGTGGTGCAACGCCCCTTGATGCCTTTGCTGGAGCCGCATGCAAGCGCATGGGGAGTGACCATTATTGCCCAGGGCGAGCCGATTCCGTTCACCGACTTGCAAGTGCTCTTGCTGAGCTTGCCTTATGCCTGCGGCACCCGCCTGGATACGATCCCGGCGCACACGAGGTATTTATCTACGCCTGAAGCCTACCGCGACAAATGGCGCGACGCGCTGCCGCAAAGCGGCAAGATGCGCGTCGGCATCGTCGCCTCCGGTAATCCCCATTATCGCGACGATGCCTATCGCACCATCGGCTTGCAGCAGTTGGTGCCGGTGCTGGATCTCGCGGCGATAGACTGGGTCTGGTTGCAACCCCAGACGCGCGAGTCCGAGCGTGAAGTCCTGGCGCAGTATCCCGGGGTCAACCTGATCGGCGAAACTTTTACCGATTTCGCCGACACGGCTGCGGTGCTGGAACAACTGGATCTGATTATTACGGTAGATACCGCGGTGGCGCATCTGGCCGGAGCCATGGGGCGGCCGGTCTGGATCCTGTTGCCGTTTGTGCCCGATTGGCGCTGGATGCTGGATCGCGACGACAGTCCCTGGTATCCCAGCGTCAGGCTGTTCCGCCAGCGCCGGCCCCATGATTGGAGCGATGTGGTGCAGGATGTGGTCGGGGCACTGAGCGAGCGCGTGGCCGGCTACGCGGCGTCAATCGACGCGTAGGCGTGCCATATAAGGCAGGTGATCGGAGAGCCAGGCGGTTTTTCGTCCCGGTACCAGCCACTCCAACGGTGTCATCCCGCGCACAAACATTTTGTCCAGCGCCAGCGCGGGCGAGAACGAGGGAAAGGTTTTGCCTTTGTGTCCCAGCGAGGCGGCCACTTCGACCAGACCTATAGTGCCGAATAGCGCTGCCGAATCGTTACGCCAATCGTTGAAATCGCCGGCCAGAATCAGCGGTCCCGCCGGTGCGTCGTCGACGATCCATTGTGCGATCCAGTGCATTTGACGCAGCCGCGCGGCACGGGTCAATGCCAGATGGGCGCACAACAAGGTGACCCGCTGCTCGGCGAAGGCGATGCTTGCCACCAGCAAGCCGCGACGCTCGAAACGATGGGCGGAAATATCCCAGCGGCCGCCGAGGTCCAGCGCGTGCGGCGATAAAATGGCATTGCCATGGCGGCGCGATTGTTTGACCACCGTGGTTCCCAGCGCGAGCTGGAGTTTCAGCTCGGTGGCGATGTCGGTTGCCTGGCAATCCCATAACGCATTGCCGGGGTCTGCCCTGGACAAGCTTGAGGCGATCGAATCCGGCACCTGTATTGCTTCGCCGATACCGCTGGCGATTTCCAGATTCTGCCGTTGCGCCTGCGCTTCCTGTAAGAAATAGGCGTCCGCCGGGGTTGACTGGACCCAATGGCGCATCGCACCCCATGCCTTGAAGCCGAGCGGTGAGCGCCCTTTATGCAGATTCCAGCTGACCGCGATGAAATCCCGCGGATCTTTCTCCGGCGTTTTTTCCTGCATTAGCGGCGGCGCGCCGGCGGTCACGGGTGGGCGACGACCGCCTTGAGGCGGTAGCTGAGCTGCGGATCGTGATCGATAATTTGCCAGGTCGACCAGCTACCGTCGGTTTTGACCTGCAAGCCGGGATGGCTGGCGGTTACCACCCGCGGTTCGGGCAATGCGGCGCAATCGATTTGCCGCGACAAGGTGGACGGATCTTCGAGGGTTTCACGCGTATCGATGGCAAAACTTACCTCATCGGCCGCGATATGCACGGGCGAGAGGGTAATGGTGCGACTCAGGTTAAAGTCCAGCGGCGTCCCGGCGCCGGTCGCGGACGCCGCGCCCGGTAGTGGGCAAGCGACGGCATGGCGGCTCGGATGCGAGGCTTTTTCGGTCTGGGCCTGCCCCAGCGTGGTGGTGTCGCTGAAGTCGTCGACCGTCTGCCCTTGTTCGATCACCTGCAATTCCCAGCGCAGCGCCGGTTGAGCCTGCGCCTCATACGTGGCGCCGAGCAGCAGCAAACCCAGGCTCAAGCTCAAGCCTGGCCGGAATTGCCGTCGTGCTGCAGCGATCGGTTCGCGCGCCGGGCTCATTCGCGCGTTCATTCAGTTGGGCACTGCAAATTGCAATCTTCCTTGCCGGCATCGGCGCCGACCTTGCGGTGCTTATCCGCGATGGCTTTTTTCTTATCCGCTTCGGTACTGGAGGCGGCAAATTCCAACTGCGGGTGCTCTTGCAACTGCCACGTTTGGTTGAGCACGCCGTCAGGGGTTCCCGGATGATATTGGGCGAAGGCGGGCGTGGTACAAAGGGCTAGTCCGCAGGCTAGCGTTGCCAATATGCGATAAATCATAGGTGCTCCACATGTAAACCTGGCGGACCTGCGGCCAATTGGCCGCGAACAGGCCCGGGGTTACCGGTTGTTATCGAATCGCCGTATTGTCCGCGTCTATAGGACGCGTGATAGGGTGCATACCGCGCCGCTGAACAAACTTGCGTCAGAATCGATTTTACGCGAGCCGGGGCACTTGTGCCGGTAACGCAGCCGAGCCGGGCAGCGGGAGATGTCACTCGATATTTCCAAGCGCCGGGCTCTATGGGGTTTTGACTCGCAAACAGGGCAGAGGTTTCGCCGGGTCGAGTGCCGGTGCTTAAGCGGGCTTAAGCCGGCTTAAAACGATTTAAGCCTATTTAATTTTGCCGGCCGGGGCGCCCGTGTCTCAGGGCGTCGGTCGAGCCCGGGCGGAGCATGCCGGATCGGGTCGGGAACTTATGCGGCGCGAGACAGATATTCCGCGGCAAATGCCCACGCCGGCAGACCTTCCCGGTAGAGAAACCCTTGCGCGAGATCGCAGCCGAGTTCGCTCAGTTCATCCACCTGTGCCTGCGTTTCCACGCCTTCCGCCAGGACCGCCATGTTCAGACCCTCCGCCAGTGCAATCACGGCTTGTACGATGCTGCGCGAACTGCCGCGCGCCAAGAGTTCGCGCACAAAAATGCGGTCGATTTTCAAGGTGCTGAAGGGGAAGCGGGCGACATAAGCCAAGCTGGAATAACCGGTGCCAAAATCGTCCAGCGCAATCGGCACGCCCAAGGCGGCAATTTTGACCAGCACCGAACGGTAATTTTCTTCGTTGCCGAGAAAGATAGATTCGGTAACTTCCAGGACGATGTCGCTGCCATTCAGGCCATGCCGCTCGAGTGCGGCAAGTGTCTGCTCGTAGACTGAGCCATCGAAGATCTGGCGCGCGGAAACATTGATGGAAATGGGCGGCGGGGTGAGCCCTTCTGCGCGCCAAGCGGCAATTTGCCCGGTCGCCGCACGGATCACCCAATTGCCGATATCCACGATGAGCCGGGTTTCCTCCGCCAGCGGCAGAAATTCAACCGGGCCCAGGAGGCC
>JAMFSV010000091.1 GCA_026225455.1 Burkholderiales bacterium
CGCGCGGCCGTGTGAACATATCCGTGATGGGGTAAATACGATTGATCCGATTGCAAGATCCACAGCGTGACCGGCTGGGCAATCAGGGTTTTAAGTTCGATAGTGTCGGAGGTGGACAGCGCGTCAATGGTGAACAATCCATCGCGGCCGATGCGTGAATGACCGACCACGCGTTGCGGCAGTAAAACGTTGTTACCGAGCGGTGTATCCAGTTTGACCAGGCGGCTGCTTTGCACCAACCCATTGCTTAATGCCAAGATGCTGTCTAGCGCTGCCATACGACCCTTTTAATAATGATTGCCCCCTGCGCATCGATATAAGCCTTGCAAATTCATTGCGGGCTCAAATCAAATGCGCCAATCATTCTAATGAAAAAGGATTGCCTTTACTGAGATAAGCCGCCATCTCGAATTAATAAAGTTTATATGGCTTATCTCGATTTAATAAATATCATATTTAACTTTATTTAAATGCTGAGGTGTCCATTATCAAGCGACGCGGCAGGTTCGCTAACTTGACTCACGCCCCCTTCACCCCTCCCGATTCCGCATCCAATCCGCTGTCTGAAAAAACGAGCCCAGCAAACGCTCGCGCAGCGCCAGATCCAGGCCGATATCGTCCATCGCCCAAGCCATGCAACGCAGCCACTGATCGCGTTCGCTGCCGGCAATGGCAAACGGCATATGCCGGGCGCGCAAACGCGGGTGGCCGAAGCGGCTGATGTAATGATCGGGGCCGCCCATCCAGCCGCATAAAAACCAGAAAAACTTGTCGCGTGAGCCGTCCAGGGTTTCAGGATGCAAGGCACGAATCCCGGAGAACTCGGCTTCGAGATCCATCAGGTCGTAAAAGCGGTCAACCAGTTCGCGCACACGGGCTTCGCCGCCGACCAGTTCAAAGACGGTCGGTTCCGCCACGGTCGGTTCGTTTGCGCCGTTTGTTTCAGGAGAAGTTGTCATCTTGAATTCGAATTGAGGGCGGCTTATCGATCAGCAACCCTTGCGTCTTGACGAGAAGAAGAGCACCGGGACAGACCACGATAAATAACGATTATCCCTCACGCAGCGATTGCAGCGCTGAACGCCGCAATACCGCTTGCAATCCCGGCCATCCGGCGAGGGTGGTACAGGCAATCCCCGCGACGGTACCCAACAAGGGCAACCACGGATTGAACGACAGATGGAATGAAAACACCCGCTCGGCCAGGACATAAGCCAGCACCTGCGCGCCCACTGCCGCCATCAAGCCGGCACAACCGCCCACCAGGATAAATTCAGTGATTTGCACCCGCCGGATCTGTTTGCGCGTAGCGCCCAGCGCGCGCAATAGCGCGGCTTCGCGGATGCGCTCGTCGCGGCTGCCGGCCAAGGCGGCATAGAGCACCAGCACGCCCGCGCCCAAGGTGAAGATAAAGAGAAACTGCACCGCGCCGATGACCTGGTTCAACACGCTTTGCAGTTGGGCAATCAACACTCCCGCATCGATCACGGTCAGGTTGGGGAAACGTTTGACCAAGGCGTCGATGGTCGCGTGACGGTCGGGCGCCAGATGAAAACTGGTTATAAACGTAGCGGGATAAGCAGCCAGCGCGGCCGGCGGCATCAGGACAAAAAAGTTAACCCGGAAACTGCCCCAATCGAGCTTACGCAAACTGGTGATGGGTGCGTCAATCTGCTGTCCGGCGATATCGAAACGCAGTGTGTCGCCCAGCTTGAGATGCAGCGTATGGGCGATCCCGACTTCCATCGAAATCTCGGGTTGGGCAGGTACGCCCGGATTGCCGCCATTCTGCGCCGCGCCATACCAGTGTCCACTCACAATCCGGTTATCGGACGGCAAGCCGGCGTTGTATGACAGGTTAAATTCGCGTTCGACCAAGCGGCGCGCATCGGCGTCGGGGTAGTCATTCGGCCCGATGGCGCGGCCGTCGATGGCGATCAGGCGACCGCGTATCATCGGTTCGAGCGCAACACCGGTTTGCCCCTGCGCCGCCAGAAAGCCGCGCACGGCATCGGCCTGATCGGGCTGGATATCGATGATAAATTGATTCGGTGCATCGGCCGGCGTCGAAGCACGCCAGCCCGCGACCAGATCGTTGCGGGTCAGCGCCAGCAACAGCAAACACATCAAGCCGATGCCCAAGGCAGTAATTTGCAGCACGCTGACCCCGGCGCGGCGTTCCATCGAGGCCAAGGCATAACGCCAGCCCAGGCCGCCCCAGCCGTTCGCGCGCCGGGCCAGACGCGCCAGGATAAATACCAGCAGCCGGGCCACGGCGCTCAAGGCCAGCAGACCGCCGGCAAAACCACCCGCCACGATCAGACCCAAGCGCAACTCGCCGGCAGCCAGCACCAACAGTGCGCCGAACAGCAGGATACCCAAGCCATAACCGAGCCAGACCATGCGGCTTTCGCCGCCGAGTTCGCGGCGCAGCACCCGTGCCGGCGGCACGCTGACCAGCACTTGCAGGGGCGGCAAAGCAAAGCCGAGCAGCAGGACCAAACCGCTGATCAAACCTGCGACAGCCGGTTGCCAACTCGCGTTCGGCAAGCTGACTCCGATCAAGGAACCGAGCCACTGCAATAGAACATAGTGCCCGGCAAAACCCAGCAGCACGCCGAGACTGCTGCCGGCCAAGCCCAGCATCGCGAATTCGAGCACAAACAGGCCGCGCAAGGTGCGCCGACTCGCTCCCAGGCAGCGCATCACCGCGCCGCCGTCGAGGTGACGGCGCACATAACGATGGGCGGCCATGGCAATCGCCACGGCGGCGAGCAAAGCGGTGAGCATGGCCACCAGGCTGAGGAAATGACGGGCGCGCGTCAGGGTATCGCGCACTTGCGGCTGACCGTCGCTGACCGACTCCAGCACCACCCCGCGCACCTGTGCGCCCGCCACTTGCTGCCGGGCCCAGTTGCTATAAGCCGCGACCGCGGCGTCCGAGCCGGAAACCAGCAAACGATAGGTGGCGCGGCTGCCAAAGGTGATCAAGCCGGTCGAAGGCAGATCGTCGAGGTTCAACATCACCCGCGGCGAAAAATTGACAAAGGCAAAGCCGCGATCCATTTCGCGGGTAATCAGCGCCGCCACGGTAAACACCCGGTCACCGACCTTCAGCGAACCGCCGAGTTGGAGATGCAAAGTATCGAGCAACTGCGGATCGACCCAGACACTGCCGGACGGCGGTGTCCCTTTGACCGCGTGGCCGGCTTGATTGGGTCCGCCGGCCAGTTCCAGCGCGCCGCGCAAAGGATAGGCGGCGGAAACCGCCTTGATCGCGACCAGACGGGCCGGCATCTCGGTTTGGGCAAGCGGCGCCGAGCTGCTCAAGGCGGATGACGCAACGGCAATTGGGACGGAAACCGCAGGCGGCGAGACCATGCTGGGAAAGGCCACGGTTTGCGCCGTCCTGAGGTCCAATTGATGGGCCATGGCGACAAACTGCGGGTCAACCGGATGATCGGCGCGTACGACCAAGTCGGCACCGATCATCTGGCGTGCATCGCGCGCCAGGCCATGAGCCAGACGGTCGGCCAGGAAACCGACGCTGCTCAGGGCGGCCACCGCCAGCACCAGAGCCAGCAGCAACAGGGTCAATTCACCGGCACGCCAGTCGCGCACCGTCATGCGCCATGCCTGGCGTAACAAAGCCGGCCGTGGCGACGCCGCGGACCGGCTGGAAGTGGTGCTTGAAGTGGGGCCTGCGCGGGACATCAGTCGCGTTTGCTCCTGAGCGGCGCGACCGGCTGGACGGTGGAATGGACCATATGCAAGGCCATGCCGCGCCAACTACCCTGAATGCCGCGCCACAAGCGCGGCAAGGCCCATACCGCGAGCAGCAGGAAAGCGGCCAGCAAAGCCAGAAACACCAAGGGCGCGCAAAATGCCAGCAGCAATCCGCCGAGCACCAGCAGTTCTTCGGCAACCGAGGCAATGCGGCCCGAGGCACGTCCACTGGAAAGATTGATAATCGCCCGCGCCCCGGCCTTGGTCAGGTGAGCGGCGCCGGCCAGCACGCTGCCGCACAACGCCACGGCAAACACCACCTTGGGGTCGGCGTGGCCGAGCGCACCTGCTGCCAGCAAACCGCCCGCGGGAATCCGGATAAAGGTATGCAAGGCATCCCACAGCGAATCGAAAGCGGGAATTTTGTCGGCAAAAAATTCGATCAAGGCAAAACACAGCGCGGTAGCCATCAGCCAGGGCGAGGCGAGGCCTTGCAAGGCGCCGGGCAGATGGATCAGGCCCAGACTGGCGCACACACCGGCCAGCAGGACCGTGAGGTATAAACGCAGACCGGCAGCCCAGGAAAGACCCGCGGCCAGAGAAATGGATTCAAGCATGGTGTGGCCCCTCTTCGCAAAACCCCGGCAGCCTCCGATCAAGCTTGGCGGTACCTGGGACTGAAATCACCCGGTCAATGCGCACGGGGCCGAAATGGGGCAAAAACCGGTCAACCTGCCGATTTCCGCAAACTTCGCAGTTTAATTATAACCATGCTGGTGTGCTGTTCCATAAATTGTTTGATGAATGAACTTGCGCAACAGGACATCAGGCCCATGAGTTGTACTGCTTACGCCACATAACGCTCCGCTCACACCACCCCGACCAGGCGGTAACCCACCCCGGTTTCGGTGACGATATGCTCGGGCTGGGCGGCATCGCGCTCCAGCTTTTGCCGTAAATGGCCCATATAAATGCGCAAATAATGGTTGCTCTCGACGTGCGACGGCCCCCATACATCGCGCAATAACTGCCGATGCGTCAAAACGCGTCCGGCATGGCGCACCAGCGTCGATAACAGCCGGTACTCGATGGGGGTCAGATGCACCGGCAAGCCGTCGCGACGTACTTGGCGCAAGGCCAGATCCACTTCGATCTGGCCGAAATGCACGCTGGGCGTTTCGACCAGACCCGCATGATTACGCCGCCGCAGGTGGGCCCGGATACGCGCCATCAATTCCGAAACACCGAAAGGCTTGGACAAATAATCGTCGGCGCCGGCATCGAGGGCCGCGACCTTTTCGCTTTCCTGGCTGCGCGCCGACAGCACAATCACCGGCATATCGGTCCAGCTGCGCAACTCGCGGATCACTTCCAGGCCGTCGGTGTCGGGCAAGCCGAGGTCGACAATCACCAGGTCGGGTTTGCGGGTCGCGGCTTCAATCAAGCCGCGTTGCCCGGTATCGGCTTCATGCACCGTCACGCCCTCTGCTTCCAGCGCGGCTTTGACAAAGCGGCGAATCTGCTTCTCGTCCTCAATCAGTACTACGTTGACAGTCGGTTCGGTCATTCCACTTCATCTCCGCTTTAATTCTTGCGCATTATCGGGGGGTGGCCTGCAGCGCCACACCTTGCCCGGCTCTAAGCTTCCCAGGATGGAGTACGTCAGCGCGCCGGGTCCGGCACCCCGGACAAAACTTGCGGCGGCGGTTCCGGCTCCATGGAGGCGGATTCTTCGCCCAAAACATCCGGTCCGGGCGGTGGGGTGTCGGCCGGCAACGTAAACCAG
>JAMFSV010000092.1 GCA_026225455.1 Burkholderiales bacterium
ATGTTGCGATACCCACCGGCAATTAACTGCCTGCTACTTACCGCCGGCCGGATTTTGATCAAGTCTGGGCCAATTGAATATTTAAGCTATCAAATAGCACCAGACGTTTTCAAATAACAATGTCCATCACACCCGCTTCATGCGCCTGCACATCCGCATGATAGCTGGAACGCACCATCGCCCCCACCGCGGCATGGGTGAAGCCCATGGCGTTGGCTTCGGCTTCATACATCTTGAAGGTGTCCGGATGCACATAGCTGCGCACCGGCAGGTGATGTTCCGACGGCTGCAAATACTGGCCCAGGGTCAGCATGTTCACGTCATGAGCGCGCAGGTCGCGCATCACTTGCAAAATCTCTTCTTCGGTTTCGCCCAGACCTACCATCAGGCCGGACTTGGTGGCGACGTTCGGATGCGCGGCCTTGAAGTTCTTTAATAAGGTCAACGAGTGTTGGTAGTCCGAGCCGGGGCGGGCTTCGCGATACAGGCGCGGCACCGTTTCGAGGTTGTGGTTCATCACGTCGGGCGGAGCGGCGTTGAGGATTTCCAGCGCGCGGTCCAGGCGGCCGCGGAAATCCGGGGTGAGGATTTCGATGCGGGTCAGCGGCGACAATTCGCGCACGCGGCGGATGCATTCAACGAAGTGGGCGGCACCGCCGTCACGCAAATCGTCGCGATCGACGCTGGTGATCACCACGTATTTCAGTTTCAGCGCGGCGATGGTTTTTGCCAGGTTTTCCGGTTCGTTGACATCGAGCGGGTCCGGACGGCCATGGCCGACATCGCAGAATGGGCAGCGGCGGGTGCATTTGTCGCCCATGATCATAAAGGTGGCCGTGCCCTTGCCGAAGCATTCGCCGATATTCGGGCAACTGGCTTCTTCACAGACGGTATGCAACTGGTGTTCGCGCAGGATCTGCTTGATTTCCGAAAAGCGCGAGCTGCCGGTGGCCGCCTTGACCCGGATCCAATCGGGCTTTTTCAGTTTTTCGATAGGAATAATCTTGATCGGGATCCGCGCGGTCTTGGCTTGAGCTTTTTGTTTGAGGCTCGGATCGTAAGCGGCCGGCGCCGCGACGGCGGTTTCCGTGGCAACGATTGCGGCTTCCGAGCTCAATGCTGAGCCCAAGTCTGCGGCCAATTTTGTGGTTTCTGCGGCAACGCCTGTGTGTGCTTCGCTCATATCCAGTCCAGTCGGTGCAGCCCGGGCATGCCGGGCGACACACGGTTTTTACCAATAATGTGCCGTCTTGGCCCATGTAGCGCAGCACCCCGGCCTTACCGGCGGTGCGGCACTTTAATCGTACAATTCCGCCTCAAATTGCCGGCCGAGCTGATGGGCCAAGGCTGAAGCGGCATCTTCCCAGCTTACATCGACACCCGCACCAGCCAGGTCGATGGTCTGCAAGCCCACATAACCGCAAGGGTTAATTTGCAAAAAAGGCCGCAAATCCATCCGCACATTCAGGCTCACACCATGATAACTGCAGCCTTTGCGAATCTTCAGGCCCAATGCCGCGATTTTGGCGCCGGCGTTGGGTCCGGCATTCGGCCCCTGCGCCAAATAGATTCCTGGCGCGCCCGCCACGCGTTCCGCAGACAAATTATACGCCGCGAGCGTTTCCAGCACCGCCTGCTCGATCTTATGCACCAATTCGCGCACCATCAGCCGGCGTCGGCGCAAGTCCAACAGCAGATAAGCCACCACTTGGCCCGGACCGTGATAGGTGATCTGCCCACCCCGGTCCGTCTTGACCAGGGGAATCGTATTCTCGGGATTGAGCAAATGCGCCGGGTCGCCGGCCAGCCCCAAGGTGTAGACCGGCGGATGTTCGACCAGCCAGAGTTCGTCGGGGGTGTCCGCGGCGCGGGCGTCGGTAAACGCGCGCATCGCATCGAAGCTGGTCGCGTAATCTTCGACGCCGCGCCGGCGCAGCCGTATCGGATTGGAATAAGTCGGTGCAGCGGAAATAAGGTCCATCTGGCAAGTGTACCGAAACGTCTCGGCTTTACATCACGATCTTGACCATCGGGTGCGCGGTCAGGGCACGGTAGATATCGTCCAGATGGGCGCGGCTGGTAGCGCGCACGGTGCAGGTCAGCCCGGTATAGTTGCCGCCGCTGGACGGGCGTATTTCAATGCGCGAGGCGTCGAATTCCGCATCGAATTGCTGCACCACCTGGGTGATGGTCGCCGCAAACTCCGGATTCGATTTGCCCATCACCTTGATCGGGAAATCGCACGGGAAGTTGAATAAAGCATCGATATCCGCACTCATCATCCACCTCTTCGCGCCGGATTTATGGCTAATGCCGGCTGTAGCGCCCATTTCGGGGCCGAGCATCCGCTCATTGTTGACCGCCATTCAGTTGGCGAATTTTCATTTGTTGGTAACCGGCGTATAGCGCCGCGTAAACCGGGCCCGGCCGGCCTTGACCTACGGGCGTGCCGTCCAGCTGCGTCACCGGCAGCACTTCCTTGCTCGCCGAGCTGAGCAAAACTTCATCGGCAGCGCGCAATTCCGCCTCGCTGATGGCACGCGCTTCAAACACAATGCCGGCCAAGGCGCACAATTCTTCGATCAGGGCGTAGCGTATCCCTTCGAGTATCAGGCTGCTGCGCGGCGGCGCCAGCAAGCGGCCGTCTTTTGCGATCCAGACATTCGATGAAGACGCTTCGGTGAGATAACCGTCGCGTATCAGGATGGTCTCGACCGCATCGTTTTCAGCCGCATGCTGCGCCATCAGCACGTTGCCCAGCAAGGAGGTGCTTTTGATATCGCATTGCAACCAGCGCCGGTCGGCTGAGGTGACGGCGGCGACACCCCGTTCGCGCTGGCCGGCATCCGGCAGCAGCAGCGGATTGCACATAATGAATACAGTAGGTGCGGTATCGGCCGGAAACGCATGGTTGCGCGGCGCCACACCCCGCGTCACTTGAATATAGACCATACAATTACCGCTGCCGCTATCGCGTTCGTCCGCCGGATTTTCGTCCAGCACCCGCTCGATCAGCGAACGCCATTTGGTCGCTGGGAACGGGTCGGCAATATGCACTTTCTCCAGGCTGCGCGAGAGCCTGGCCAAATGATGCTCAAGCCGGAACGGCAGGCAGCCCTCGGAGGTCAGATACGCCGGCACGACTTCATAAATGCCGTCGCCGAAAATAAAGCCTCGGTCCAATACTGGCACCCGGGCTGCGGAAATCGGGCCCCAGTTTCCATTCAAATACACCACGGGTTCGGTTCTTACGGCTTCCACAATTCAACCCTTATTTTTTCTGGAACGACAACAACAAGGAGTCCCACAGGCGTCCGAACATGCCCGCTTCCGGCACAGCCACCAGCGCCACCACCGGCACCGAGGCCAACTCTTTACCGTCAGCCGAGATCACCTTGGCCAAACCCACCTGCTGCCCCACCGCAAGCGGTGCGACCAGCGGTTCATTCAGCGTAATGGCGGTCTTGAAGTTACTGGCGGAACCGCGCGGCACGGTGACAAATTGGTCGGCCTGCACCCCCACCTTGACCTGGACCGCCGTGCCTTTATACACGCGCGGCGTCGCGACCGCCTGACCGCCGTGGAACAGGCGCACCGACTCATAGGCCGAATAGCCGTATTCAAGCATTTTCAGGCTGTCTTGCACCCGGTCATGTTCTTTGACTTCACCCATCATCACCGACACCAGCCGGCGGGTTGCGCCTTCGGCGGCGGGACGTTTGGCGGAAGCGATCAGGCAATAACCCGCAGCTTCGGTATGGCCGGTCTTGAGGCCGTCGACGGTGGGGTCGATCCACAACAAACGATTGCGGTTAGGCTGCTTGATTTTGTTGTAGGTGAATTCCTTGATCGAGAAAATCGAATAATACTGGGGGAAATCGCGAATCAGCCGAGCCGACAAAACTCCGAGGTCGCCCGCCGAAGTGTAATGCTGAGGGTCCGGCATGCCGTTCACATCGGCGAAATGGGTTTGCGCCATCCCCATTTTCTGGGCCGCGGCGTTCATCATGGTGACGAAATTCGATTCGCTGCCGCCCACCAGTTCAGCCAGCGCAATGGCCGCATCGTTACCCGACTGGATGATCATGCCGTACACCAGGTCGTGCACGCTCACCGGCTTGTTCGCCTCGATAAACATGCGCGATTCGTCGGTGCCGACGCGCCGCACCGCTTCGCTGGGCATCACCACCTGATCCATCGAGATCTTCTTGTCGGCCAGCGCTTCGAACACCAGGTAAGCGGTCATCAACTTGGTCAGCGAAGCCGGTTCGACACGCTCGGCCGCGTTGCCCGAAGCCAGCACCTGATTGCTGGTGGCATCGATCAAGACCCAGGAACGCGCATTCACCGCGGGGGGCGGAACCTGAGCCGCCGCCAGCCGCGGCACCAGAGCCAGGCTCGAACAGGCCATCACGGCAGTCACGGCAACCAGGCGGGAAAAACGGGGCAAATCATTTGGAAAAGTCATATCTTCTGTAACACGTGAGACGAAGGGGAAGGGATAGCGTCACCGGGCAAGGCGCGACGCCACCAGGGGTATCCGGGGCGCTTGGGGTGGGGTCCGATCAGACCGGCTCAATATAAAAAACTGCATACGGTGCAAATTCAGGCGCAATTATACGCGCCATGCCTCGACGATGATCCGCTTGAGCAGATGCAGCTTGCGATGGAAAAAATGTTCGGCGCCGGGAATCACAATGATCGGCAATTCTTGCGGGCGGGCCCAGTCCATCACCGCGCTCAGCGGCACGGTATCGTCTTGCTCGCCATGGATCACGATGGTGTCGGCTGGGACCGGCGCCACCTCCCAGCGGCTTGCGGCAGTGCCGACCAGCACCATCCGCAACGGCGCCGTACCCTGTTCCACCAGCCGCAGCGCCACATGCGACAAAACAAAGGTACCGAAGGAAAATCCGGCCAGCACCAGCGGCAAATCGGCGAATGCCGCTTGGCTGCGCAGATGGGCAATCACCGCCAGCAGGTCCTCGCGTTCGCCGACACCGTTATCGTGCTGCCCCTCGGTCTTGCCGACGCCGCGGAAATTCGAGCGGATCGCGGCGTAACCGAGTTGCACAAAAGTCCGGGCCAGCGTCTGCGCCACTTTGTTATCCATGCTGCCGCCGAACAGCGGATGCGGATGAGCCACCAGCACCATGCCCTTGAGCGCGGCGGCCGGCGGCTTCACCTCGGCTTGGTCTTCCGCGCGCGCGGCATCTGGCACATCGAGTGCAATTTCGATCTTGCCGACGGGGCCGTCGATCAAATAAATCTCGGTATGCTGGTTCATGCGAGGTAGGTGCGAGGTTGCATGCTCAGGTGCTTAATGGCGTAACTTAGTTGCGTAACTTGGTTGCGTAAATTAATGGCGTAACTCATTTGTGTCATCGATTTGCCTGATTCATCGCGGCTCGGGCGCGCAACAAAGTGCCGGCAGCAAAGGCAGGCCGCGATTATTGCTGAGGTAGACGCAAGCGCTCGACAATGGTGCCGTTTTGCAAATGGGACTCGACGATCTCGTCGATATCCGCTTCGTCGATATAGGTGTACCAAATGCCTTCCGGGTAAATCACGATCACCGGCCCTTCTTCGCAGCGCTCCAGGCAACCGGCTTTATTGATGCGGACCTTGCCCTGACCAGCAAGCCCAAGCTGCTTGACGCGTTTTTTAGCGTATTCCTGCAGTTTTTGCGAACCGCAGTTGGCACAGCTTTGGCGCTCGCCGGGTTCGCGCTGGTTCAGGCAGAAAAAAACGTGATGTTTGTAATAGGGGCTCATGGTGTTCCAGTGTTCGGGGGAAACGCTGACAGTTTGCGTAGCCGCCGGGCCGGGCATCGGCAACTACGGATGCAATCAAGCCGCAATCAAGCCGATAAACGACATGATGCAGACCTCGCGCATGCCAGCAAGTTCATTATAACGAGTAGCGGGCGGACTTTTTCGATCCGGCCGCCGGTTCAAGGTTGCGCTTGCGCTTGAAACCAGGCGATCAACGCGGTGATCGCCGCATCGCTGGCCTGCGCCAATGCCTGCGCGCCGCCGGCCGCATCCGGCGTGCGTGCCGCCGCATCCGAGAAAAACTCGCGTTGCGCCACCAGCGCGCCATTGCGGGTCAGGGTGGCGCGCAAGCTGACCACCCCTCGGCCGACATTGGGTTGATCGAAGACCTGCTCGAACTGGTTCAACTCGACCCGCAACACGGGTGCCGAGGTGGTGCCGGAATTCGACAAGACGGCGCCTTGCCGGGCCAGGCGGGCGCGCAAGCGTTGCGTCACCAACTGGGCCGGGGTCATGGTCCAGCGGCTGGCGGCATAACCGCGCGCCAACTGGCCATTCAAATAACCGAGGCGATAACGAATCTGATCCGAGTCGAGATCGGATGGCGCCGTAACGTCGGGCACCACCACCGGCGCGTGAGCCGCCGCACCCTGGTTTTCGCTCACGGCCCGCGCGCCGGGGTCGCCAAAATCAAAGCGCGCCGGAGTCACGGGTTGGGTCACAGCGCAGCCGCCCAGCCAGGCCGCCAACACCGCGGCAGCGGCGCATTGCGCCAAACCAACGGCCAACTTGCGGCCGCGGCCGGGATCCGATCCGCGCGTGGCCGCGGGCTTCGCGGTTGCGCGCTCTTTTTGCGCCGCACTCAATACAAAAATTCGCTGCATCGACAACTCCTTCAGGGTCGGTCAGACGGCGTCGCGGCCGGCCAGGAAAATCCGCTTTCACCGGGGCCCGGCTCAGCCGCCGGCATGCCAAATAGCGCGCCGCGCGGATTGGTGCTCAGCACTTGCGCGGCGTGATCGAAACTACGGCTGGTGGCGCGCACATCGTCCGAGAGGGCGTTAATGCGCGGCAGCGTATCGTCCGCCACCCGCGCGGTGAGCATTTGCACCGCCACATCGAGGTGCGCCGCCGCATCGCCGGCACGATTCAAATTACCGATGACCGGTCCGTTGGGCCGTTGGTACAAATCCATCAGGCGCTCGGTGGCATCGGCCGCGCGGTCGAATTTAGCCAAACTTTGCGGCAACTGCTGCAACGCCGGAGTCGCGGCGTCGGCCGCCTGCTGGATGCTTTTTGCGGTGGCCAGCAATTGCACCCGGCTGCGTTCGTCGGTCAGTTTGTCGAAATGCTCCGCCACCATCTCCATTTCCTTGAGCAAGGCATCGCCGCGTTTTTGCAATTGTTCCAGCAGACCCGCGTGCAAGGGTAGTTGCGCCACGTTCTTCAGCCCCGTTGCCAGCGGCTGCGGGTCGGCACCAGTGTCGTCAAGCTGCACAAAAGCGATCCCGGTCACGCCTTGAAAACTCAAGCTGCCGTAGGTCGAATGGGTCATCGGCGTACCGCGATTCACCAGAATGCGAATGATGATTTGCCCCGGATGCGCCTGGTCGAACTCGATGCTATCGACGCGGCCGACATCGAGGCCGCGATAACGCACCGCCGCATCGACCGTGAGGCCGGTGACGTTGGTGGTCGAGATCACATCGTAAGGCAGGCGCTCAGCCTGATCCCGGTTGAACCAGAACAGCATCGCGACGATCGCGCAACCCAAGCCGATCGTAAACAACCCCGCCCAGAACGCGTGCGATTTATTTTCCATCTTCGTTTCCTGGTGTGGGTCTTGAAGTTAACCTGGGCCCGGCTTCCGCCGGGGCCAGGGCCGCCTCGCAAAGCTGCCTGCGTCGCTCGGCGGGTAAGGCCTGCAATGCCCTCCGCCCGCGTGCGCCGAGAAAATAGTCGTGAATAAACGGATGATCGATACCCGCAACCTGCTCGACCGGCGCGCACGCCAGAACCCGCTGCTCCGCCAGCACCGCAACCCGGGTCGACAGCGACACCGTGGTATCGAGATCGTGCGTCACCATCACCACGGTCAAGCCCAACATCCGATGCAAGGTGGCGATCAATTGGACAAATTCCTCCGACGATTGCGGGTCCAGCCCGGCGGTCGGCTCGTCGAGAAATAACAGTTCGGGTTCAAGGGCGATGGCGCGCGCGATGCCGACGCGTTTGATCATGCCCCCGGACAGCGCGGCCGGCATCTTGTACGCATGCTTGAACGGCAGTCCCACCATTTCAAGCTTGAGCATCACGATATCGCGCAACAACGGTTCGGGCACCCGGCCCAATTCGCGGATCGGCTGGGCCACGTTATCGAACACGCTCATCGCCGAAAACAAGGCGCCTTGCTGGAACAGCATGCCGGTCCTGCAGCGCATCAAGCGCGCCGTTTGCGCATCGACGGAATTGATATTCTCGCCGAATACCTTGATGGTGCCCGAGGTCGGCCGCTCCAGCGCAATGATCTGGCGCACCAGCGTGGTTTTGCCCGAACCCGACCCGCCCACGATGGCCACGATCTCGCCGCGGCGCACGTCGAACTGCAGGTTTTTATGGATCACGGTTTTGCCATACGACTTGCACAGATCCTGCACCTCGATCACCAAGTCAGGCTCGTGCGCCTCGGGTGGATTGCGCGTCTGCGGCGTTACCTCGCTCATCTCGGTCATCATGAATACCCCACGCCCTGAAAGGCGATCGCAAACAAGGCATCGGCAATGATCACCACCGTAATCGAGACCACCACGGAGGTGGTCGTGCCTTCGCCCAGGCTTTGCGAGTTGGGTTTGATGCGAAAACCGAAGTGGCACGCCGCCAGTGCAATCAGCATGCCGAACACCGCGCCTTTACCCAGGCCGATCCAGATATTGGCGACCGGAACCGCGGCGGGCAAGGCTTGCAGGAAATAAGCGAAATCGATATCCAGGCCGAAATGGGCGGCCAGCATGCCGCCCGTCAGTGCCACGATGTCGGTCCAGGCAATCAACAAGGGCATGACGATGGCCAGTGCCAGCACGCGCGGCAGGATCAAACGCATACCGTGCGAAATCCCCATCACGCGCATCGCATCGAGCTCTTCGGTAACCCGCATGACGCCGATCTGGGCCGTGATCGCCGAGCCTGAACGCCCGGCCACCAAAATTGCCGCCAGCACCGGCCCCAGTTCGCGGATCACCGACAAGCCCAGGATGTTGACCACAAAAGTACTGGCGCCGTAGGCTTTGAGCTGTTGCGCCGAAAGGTAGCTCAGGACGATGCCGATGAGGAATGCCACCAGCGCGATAATCGGCATCGCGCTGGTACCGGCCGAATAGATGTTCGAGGAAATTTCGCGCCAAGGGATAAGCTTGGGATTTTTTACCAGGCGCAGCAGATTGAGCACAAACCCGCCCAGCAGCGTAACGCCTTCGACCAGTTGCCGGGCAAAGCTGAAAATGGCGAGCCCGAGCCGGGTTACCGGGTCGTTGCGCCGGATGCGCTCGGGCGCGTATTCGGCCGATTGGCACTCCGCCTCCAACTGCGCGATACGTTTGAAAATTTCCTGCTGCGTGGCGCTCAAGCTCATGGCCGGAGGCAATTTGCGGCCCCACACTTGCCATAACGCCTGGGCCCCGACATGATCCATGCGCTCGATGCCGGACAGGTCCCAGCGCGTAACCTCCAAACCGATTTGCCGCAATTTGACGGTGATACCGCCGCGAGCGTGATCGAGCGCCAGCGACAGCGCTGTCCATTGGCCGGACAATTGCACCACCGGACCGAGCTCGCCCGAACCCGAGCCCGAGCCGCTCACGGGACGGCCCACGATGGTCAGGCTCGGCGGCTTATCGTAGCGCGTATATTTGGGGGGAATGGCAGCTTTCCAGAGAAGGGTAGGCTAAGGCCTCATTGTAACGAAGGGGGCGCTCCAGGGTAGATTAAGATCGGGCTGTTTTTTCAATCCCCGCAGGGAGCGCCCTGTTGCGCAAATTCGTTCGATATGAAATTGTCCATTTATCAAACAATTTACGGAACAGGACTCCAGCGCGACTCGTTACAATACGCCTATGACTGCCCCCACCCATGCCCCGCAACGCAGTATCGATCGAGCCCGTCTGGCCGCTGGCCTGCCGCTGGCCTGCCAAAGCTGGCCGCTCGAGATTGTCGACACCACCGGCTCGACCAATACCGACCTGAACCAACGTCTGCGCGCATCGCGCGTGCTCAACGAAGCGCTGGTGCGAGTGGCTTATCAACAGAGTGCCGGCCGAGGCCGGCGGGGGCGGCCGTGGCTGGCTGCAGCCGGCGATGCCTTGATGTTTTCGCTGGCGTACCCGATCCGGCGACCGCTGGCCGAGCTGGCCGGATTGAGCCTGGCCGTCGGCACGGCCATCCTGGCCGGCCTGCGCACCGTGCCGGGGCTGGCCGCAGCGCCGCTCGCCCTGAAATGGCCTAACGATATCCTGCTGGATGGCGCCAAGCTGGGTGGCGTGTTGATTGAAACCGTATGGAGTGACGCCGGCGGCAGCGCCGTCGTGATCGGTATCGGCTTGAACCTGTACGGCGCTCAAGCGCTGGCCGAGGAGCTCGCGGCACGGGCTACGCCCGGCGCGCCGCTCAATGCCATCGCATCGCTCGACCAGGTGCTGGCCCAACCCGATATCACGACCATTCTGGCGGCGCTGCTGAGCGCGCTCGCCGAGATGCTGACGCGCTTCGAGCAGCAGGGATTCGCTGCGTTTCGCGCCGCTTGGCTGGCCGATCATGCCTACGCCGGTCAAGCCGTAGTGCTGCTGGAGAACGGCCAGGAGATCGCCCGCGGCACGGCGGACTCGATCGACCAGCAGGGGCTGCTGCAAATTACCGCCGCCGACGGCACGCTGCATTCCTGCGCTGTCGGCGATGTTTCGCTGCGCTTGCGCGCCGGCGCGGATCCCGCGGGGAGCCCTGTCGATGCAGCGCCGCAAACGGCTGCAGGGGTTCAGCATTGAGCGCCGCGACGGTCATGCCGCCTCTCGCTCCCTCTTTCTTGTTGATCGACTCGGGCAACAGCCGCATCAAATGGGCGCTGGCGGACTGTCACGGCAAGCTGGGCATCGGCGGCATGCTGCAACACGACGCCGATGCCGGCCTGGGTGACGCCGGCACACTGGCGGCCTTGCGCGAACTGCCCTGGGCTCAACTTGCGTCGGCCGGCGCCACACCGCATGGCATCTGGATTTCCAATGTCGCCGGCGCCGCCGCGGCGCAGCGCATCGAAACCCTGCTGGCGGCGTGCTGGCCCGCGGTACCGCGCCGTACCATCACCACCCGGCAGCAGCAACTCGGCATCAGCAATCGGTATCTGACGCCCTCGCAACTGGGCAGCGACCGCTGGGCCTGCATGATCGCGGCACACGCAGCCTACCCTGGCGAACATTTGCTGATCGCCACCTGCGGCACCGCGACCACCCTGGAATCGCTGCGTGCCGACGGTGTCTTCAGCGGCGGTTTGATCGTGCCCGGCTGGACGCTGATGATGCAGGCACTGGGACAACATACCGCGCAACTGCCGACCTTGACGGCGCAGCACGCGCGCGACCTGCTCAAGCACGACGCGACGTCTGCGGCGCATAATCCGGCCCAGCGGGATGAAACAGAGAATTCAGACTTTCAGGGTTTTGCGCTCGACACCGAGGCGTCGATCAGCCGCGGATGTTTGCTGGCCCAAGCGGGGGTAATTGAACGCGCCTGGCAAACCTGGGTGGATTTCCTGCAGGCGCCCGTCAGGCTGATTCTGAGCGGCGGAGCGGCGGATGCAATCGCGCCGGTGTTGCGCATCCCGCACACGCGCCATGATCATCTGGTGTTGGCCGGACTTGGGCTGATTGCGGCGGATAATTTGCCCGCTGATTTGCATAAGGGGCAAGATTCTGGCACGGTAGCTGCGGAACGCGCCACGTCCGGCACCCGCGACCGGCTGAGTCCCTGACGAACCCGACCCTATGCGCATCCTTCTGATCCTGCTCTTGCTGCTCGCCAACCTGATGTTGTTTGGCGCGAACCATCAGATGTTCGGCCCCCAGCCGTCCGCCGGGCTGCGCAATCCTGCGCCTTTGGCGCGCGAGCTTAATCCGGCATCGATGCAGGTCAGGCCCATGGCACCCGGTGAATACGTGGATCATCCGGTAGTCGGCCCGGCCGACCCGACAGTCAAGGTCAAACAATCGGCCTTGACCAATGGCGGCGACGCGGCGTCTGCCGCAGGTGCGTCTGCGGCGGTGGCCGGGTCGAGCGCGATTGCCGCATCGGGTATAGCGGCCGCGAGCGCCGCAGCGTCGGCTGCCGCAGCATCGGCTGCCGCAGCGTCCACCCCCGCCGTTGCCTCCGCGGCTACGGCCGGGTCGGCGGCTTCAGCTTCCGCCGCGTCAAATGCGAAACCTGCATCGGCGGCGGTGCACAAACGTCACCATCCCAAACTCAAGCGCGGTTGATCGGGGTCGCAACGGGTAAGGTCGAGCGGAGGTTAATCATTCGTCGGTGCCAAATTCGGCATACCCGCCGGCACAGTCGCCGACACAAGCACCGATGCTTGAAGCACCGATGCTTGAAAGTGGGGCGCGGCTGAATGGCGCCCGGTGTCAGGTGCCCTGTGCCGAGCGGACTTTGCGCAGCAAAGCGGTGGTAGAGCGTTGATGTTGAAACGGGATGGCCAAGACCCGGCCGCCCCAACTACGCACCAGCGCCGATTCCGGCAAGGTATCCATCTGATAGTCGCCGCCCTTGACCAGCACATCGGGCCGCAGCGCTTCGATCAGGCTAACCGGGGTGGACTCGGTAAACGCGATCACCCAATCGACGCATCCGAGCGCGGCCAGCAAGGCCATGCGGTCGATTTCCTGGTTGATCGGGCGGTCATCGCCCTTACCCAGCATCCGCACCGAACTATCGCTGTTGACCCCGACAATCAAACACGCGCCCAAGGCCCGGGCTTCGGCCAAGTAGGTGACATGCCCGCGATGCAGGATATCGAATACCCCGTTGGTGAACACCACCGGGCCCGGCAGCGTCGCACGCAAGGCCTGCAGCGCATCCAGGGTAACAATTTTCTGTTCGAAAGCCGGCGCCATAGGGTATGTCAAAACGGGGAGGTCAACAGCGTCAGATCTGCTGCGGTTCGGCTTGAGCTTGCGCTTCAGCGGCGCTGGCCTGCAGGCGCAACACCACTTCTTTACGGTAGCGATTGAGTTCCTGCGCCGTATTGAAAGTACGCTCGAACAGCAGCGACATATTGTGCAGAATCCGCTCAACAACCTTCTTTTCCCAGGTATCGTCAAAACGGATTTGTTCGTCCAGCCAATGCTCAAGCCATTCCGGATCGGGCAGACGCGACTGAATGGTGTCAAGCGGGAACAGGTCGCGATTGACGTGAAGATTGGTCGGGTGCAACGGCTTTTCGGTGCGGCGGGCAGACGCCATCAGCACGCCGATTTTCGCAAATGCCGCACGCGCCACGTCGCCGAACTGGACCAGGGCCTTTTTCATATAACGCAGGTAAGCGCCGCCATGACGGGCCTCGTCGCGCGAAATCGTTTCGTAGATGTGTTTGATCACGGGCTCGGTGTGCCATTCGGCGGCACGGCGATACCAATGGTTCAAGCGGATTTCACCGCAGAAATGCAAGGTCAGCGTTTCCAGCGGAGGTGCCGGGTCAAACGGAAAACGCACCGCCTGCAGTTCGGCTTCGCTGGGCACCAGTTCCGGACGGAAACGCCGCAGGTACTCCATCAGCACCAGAGAATGTTTTTGCTCTTCGAAAAACCAGATGCTCATGAAAGCCGAGAAATCGCTATCGTGATGGTTGTCGCGCAAAAACATTTCGGTTGCGGGCAATGCCGACCATTCGGTGATCGCATTCATTTTGATCGTTCTGGCCTGTTCATCGGTCAGCAACGAAGCGTCGAAACTGTCCCAGGGGATATCCTTTTCCATATCCCAGCGGATCGATTCGAGCGATTTATATAATTCCGGATAAAGCATGGTGTTCATTTTCATGACCCCTGTTTCTGCAGTAATTCGTTTTGAGCGACTTTCGATCTGACGCGTAGCTCGCATCGCGGCTCAATTGGACCGGCCTTATCCAATAACTTGGAGCCGGGTCAGGCCGGATGGCCTCGCTCATCTTAAACATACGTTGTGACAAAGCGACTGGATACCGCAGCCGCAGGCAAGCGCCCCAAACAGGCGCCGCTCCTTTGCTGATTGCGCGAAGCCCATCTTCGACGTGGATCTGTTACTCCAACGTCTCGATCGGGGTCGGCTCAAGTCATGACCAGCCGTGCATTATCGCGCTCTGTCGTGTCTGTTCCGCGTGTTCTAGTGCGTTTTGTTATATACGCAAACCTTTCAATCATAACATGCGGCCTCGCCCACCGGCCCCCGGGACCACGCCAACCCCGGGTGAAGGCCGTGCAGCAAGGCTGAGCCGGATCGGCCGCAGGCCGGCATGGGTCGCTGCATCGAACAAATTCGACATTCCACAGATAAAACCATCCTGTGACTCAGCCGCCAACACTATTTTGCGTCCAGTTCAGCCTTGTTTCCCAATAAGCACAAGCAAGCACAAGCAAGCCCTGGTTTGCATCCAATCCCGCCGCTGCAACGTATTCAATTAGATAGACCCCAGTGGCAAATCCTCCATGCCGGAGGAACCGAGCGGCAAGCACAAGCGCCCGTAACAACAGCATAGAACGGAGAGTGCCAGGATGAAAGTTGCAGTGGTGGGAGCCGGAATTGCCGGCTTGTCATGCGCCTACGAATTATCGCGCCCCGGTCAGCCATTCGACGTGACCCTATTTGAAGCCAATAGCTATTTTGGCGGCCATACCAATACCGTCGATGTGACGCTGGAGGGTATGACATACGGCGTGGATACCGGATTCCTGGTGTTTAATCATCGAACCTATCCGAATTTATTAAAGTTATTCGACGAACTCGAAGTCGAGACAGCGCCATCGGATATGTCGTTTTCGGTGATGCTGACCGACCGCAAGCTGGAATGGGCCGGCAGCAACTTGAACACGGTGTTCGCCCAACGCAGCAATCTGCTGCGGCCCGGGTTTCTGCGCATGCTGCGCGATGTCCTGCGCTTCAACAAACTCGCCACCGCGCTTGCGCTCAAGAAGAACGAAGCCGGGGCCGAAGTCAGCGCCGAAGTGAATGCTCTACGCGATGAGCCGGTCGCCGCATTTCTTTCGCGCCACGGTTTTTCGCAACAGTTCAAGGACGCGTACCTGTTACCGATGGTGGGAGCGATCTGGTCTTGTCCGACGCAGCAAATGATGGCGTTCCCGATCGGCACTTTGATCCAGTTTTGCCACAATCACGGTTTGCTGCAAGTCGGCGAAAGGCCGCAGTGGTACACGGTCAAAGGCGGCGCGCGCGAATATGTGCGCCGGATGCTGCTTAAACTGGCCGACGCCCGCGTCGCAAGCCCAGTGCTCGCGGTCATGCGCGGCAGCCAAAACGGCAGACCGGCCGTCGCCGTCCAGACCGCGACCGGTACCGAATGGTTTGACCATG
>JAMFSV010000093.1 GCA_026225455.1 Burkholderiales bacterium
ATCACCCGCAAGTTATTCGATCACGATCACGCTTATATTTTCCAGAACCCGGACAAACGCATCATCTTTGCGATTCCGTATGAGCACGATTACACCTTGATCGGCACCACCGATCTCGAATTCCACGGCGATGCCTCCAAGGTGCAAATCTCCGACGATGAGATCGCTTATCTGTGCGATTCGGCGAATAGTTATTTCAAGCGGAAGATAAGCCCGGCCGAGGTAGTCTGGACTTACTCGGGCGTGCGCCCCTTGCTTGACGAGGCATCCGACAATCCATCCGCGGTCACGCGCGATTACCACCTGGAACTGGATGCCGAGGGCGGCCAGGCACCGTTGCTTTCCGTCTTCGGCGGCAAAATCACGACCTTTCGCAAGCTGGCCGAAGAAGCCGTGGATCTGCTCGCCAAGCCCTTGGGTCTGGCACAGGCATCGTCTACCGGCACCCTGCCGCTACCGGGCGGCGACATCCGCAACGCCGACTTTGGCGCTTTTCTGGAAGAATTCAAGAGCCGTCATCCCTGGCTGCCCAGCACCCTGGCGCATCGTTACGCCCGCGCCTACGGTACCCGCGCCTATCGTCTGATCGGCGGCGCCCGCGATCTCGCCGGACTCGGTACCGAGATCGCCGCACAACTCTACGCCGCCGAACTGGTTTACCTGCGCGACAATGAATGGGCTCGCAGTGCCGAGGATATTTTATGGCGCCGTTCCAAGCTGGGCCTGCATGTACCCAAAGATACCGCGGCAAAAATCGATGCCTGGCTGGCCAGCTCACAGGCTGCCGTGCCGCCACAAGTCGAGCCCGCGGTTAACCGAGTCAGCCGGATGGCGCACTCCGCGGTGTCCTGAAACCGGTCAACCGATCGGCAGCGCGGGTTCCCTCGGCATGCCACCTGCGGCGTGCCGATACCGGCAGCTTGGAGCTAAGCTTAAAGGTAACTGGTTTTTAGCCGCCGGCGTCAGGCGGCCTGCCACGGCAGACTCGCCGGCACCAGACTCAAGCAGGCAGTTGTGCCTGACCGGTCACCACCCCATTGCGTCCGGCGGCTTTCGCGCGATACAGCATTTCATCGGCGGATTTCATCAGGCTTTCCAGCGTCGGCGCGGTGTGTTGCCACGCCAGTGCGATACCAAAACTCGCGGTCATACTGACGATAGCGTCATGCCCCAGGCCGAGGTCGGTCTGTGCAAGCTGCCGCCGCAGGCGCTCCGCGATTTCGCTGGCTTGCTCCGCGCGACTCAAGCGCATCAATACAGCAAATTCCTCGCCGCCGACCCGTGCGATCAAATCCGCGGGGCGCCAGATCGCGCGGCACAGTTCCGCCACCGTCACCAAGGTGCGATCGCCGGCACCGTGCCCGTAGGTATCGTTGATCTGCTTGAAATGATCGAGATCGAACATGATCAGTGCGATCATCGGCTCGGCGTCGCGGGTCTCCGCACAGATAAATGCCGCGCGTTTCTCAAAGGCGCGGCGATTCGACAAGCCGGTCAAAAAATCGGTTTCGGCCATGACTTCGAGTTCTATCATCAGCTCGTCGCGTTGCCGCTCGATCTGCACTTTCTCGATCGCGTTGGCTTTAAGCAAGCGAATCGCATCGAACATTTCGGCGATCTCGTCGCGATAAGACACCTGAGGCACACCGGTATCCAGGTCGCCGTGAGCAATGGCGCCGATCACCCGGGTCGCGCCCACCAGCGGCTGCACCACGCGCCGGCGGAACCAGGCGATCATGGCAAACAAGGCAATCGCCAGCGCCACAGCGCCGACCGAGGTGCCCAGCAGATCGAACAGCGCCGTCCGGCGCTGCGCCAGAACCTTGCCTTGCGCCTGATCGAGCACGTCATCGCGAAACGCTGTGATCGAATGCATCAGCGGCACGTAGTGGCGCGCGAATTCACCCGCCGTCAGTACCGCGCCATTGGGCATACTGGCCGCCGCGCGCGTGGCGGCGACGTAATTCAGCCCGGCACCAAAATACTGCTGATTCATCCGTTCGAACGCGGCCTGTGCAACCGTCGGGCTTTGCAGTTCGCGGCCCTCGATCAATGCATCCAATTGATCCACGCGGCCTCGCGTGCGCTCAATCAGCAACAGCTCATCGACGCTCAACGAGCGGTGTGTCGCCAGCGCCACGGTGAAACGGGAACCGAGCAAACCGGCATATTCCCGGAGCTCAGCCGCCAGTCGCGCCAAAATAACTTCATCCAGGGTTCCGGGTTCGCGTTCAATCACATCCGCGCCGTAGTCGCTGACCATGGGCAACAATTCGGGGATCAGCGCCACCATGCCGTCAACGCTGTCAGCCAACTCTTCGGGGGTGCGTTGCTCGCGCGGCAAGCCGATCAGCAGATCGGCCCGTTGACGGCTTACCACCAAATCAGCGCGCACGTGTTGTATCAAGCCGATGTGCGCGCCGCATTCTTCGCAATGCTGCCGGGACAGGAGCACCTGCAGTTGCTGCAGTTGCTCATCGCTGCGGGCGCGGGCAGCGATCAATGCAGACTGATCGTGAACCGGTGTCGGAGAAAGTTCCGCCCCGAGCATGCTGTTCATCGGCCCACGCTCGGCCGAGATCGCCTCGGCAACCAGCAAACTGGTGCGAAACCGCTGCAGCGCGTTAAGCGCATCGGCGGCCGCGGCATAGGCGCGTAAATCGAATGTAAGCAGCCAGCCGGCCAGCCCCGCGACCACCACAAACAAGGTGGCGACAATCAGGCTGAAGAGACGGTTGACCGAAGTGACACGTAGCAAGCCCCGCATCATGGACAACTCGCGAGACAGGGAACTGCGCAGGCGATGGTTGGCTGAAGCGAGAATCTTGCCCGCTGTGCTAAAGGCTGTGCTGAAGGTTGGATGCGGGCGAGGCTCACGATTTAACTTTAATTTAAGATTTGGAACGATCCCGGCGCGAGTTCAGGACCGCAACTTATGGACACGCCCGCCCATAAGCCGAAGCAATATTGTACCGGACTGGGTTTGTCTGGCGGCAAAGCACACACGGTCGATGCGCGAGCGAGGTGAATCCGACACGTAACACGCAGAAAATATCTCGCCGCCCGCGGTTATCGGTGGTAGGGACCCGTGCTCCCCAACAGAGTTAGCCTCGCGGCATCGGCGCAAATAGATCCAATGTGCGTTTCGGCGCCGGCCCAACAATAGGTTTGCCCTAGGGTACGAACGATTTTTTTTATTGTATAAACGCGGTATACCGATCCGCCACAGGACGCCGCCGGAATATGTCTAAGAAAAAACTCAAGCGGCCCCCAGTCACGATGCTGGCCAGTATATTTGTCATTGCGGTATGCGCTTCGCTGCTGGTACTTAATGGTTTGCGCAGTTGGGGAGACCTGAATCTGCGCATGAAGGACATGGAAAGCGCGACCGGCAAACTGACTTTCGCGGTAGCACACCAGGCCGACAATACGATTAAAGCGGCGGATGTCGCCGTGACCGGCGTCGTCGAACGAGTCGAACACGACGGTCTCAGCCCCACTGCCTTGGAACGCTTGCATTAGGTGATGCAAGTGACCGCCGCCCAATTACCGCAGATCGATGCCTTGATCGTGTGCGACGAACGGGGCAACTGGCTTGCCAGCTCGACCCCGGCTTTACCCAGCGGCCCCAACGCCGCAGACCGCGCTTACTTCCAGTTTCATCTGACGCATGCGGACCGGGAGCTGTATATTGGTGCCCCCGTCATCAGCCGCGCCAGCACCAAATGGGTGATTCCCCTATCGCGCCGGATCAACCATCCGGACGGAAGTTTTGCGGGCGTGGTATTGGCCACCTTGGATGTCGATTACTTCAATACGTTTTATGAAAGTCTGGATCTGGGACACGACGGAGCCAT
>JAMFSV010000094.1 GCA_026225455.1 Burkholderiales bacterium
CGCAGCGAAGCGGCCGGGCGCACACGCCGCGAGCCCCAGCGCCGCGCCTGATGCAAGAAATGCCCGGCGCCCGGGAGAAGGCGCGACATCATCGGGCCGCTGCGCAATGAGCCGCGCATCGATCAGTTGATACCGCCAGCCCGCGGGGTCGTCGATCAAACGGCGCAGTTGTCCGCGTATCGTTATCGCATGGGTTTGAAACGGCATCGGCGACGCGGCGAACACTTCCACGCATGCCATCGGGTCGCCCGGCAAGCACCCGAGACAGCACGGCGCTTCGGGCGCCAATAAAAAATAACCGATGTTGGCTTCATGGCTGAGCGCCACCGCCCAGCCGGAAATTTCGACAAGCGAGCCGTGCAGCGCATCGGCCTGACCTGTATAAATGCTCGACCATTCGATAGGCATCGGCGCTTCCTTCGTTTCGCTTGGACCCCAAAAATACCATCAAAAACTACCCACGGGTCCTTGACTTATGCACATCGCTGTCATTCGCCCGTCCCACGGAGGCGCGGTGCGCAGCGTGCACTTACATACACACCTTAAGCAATTGATTTTTATAATATTTTTCTATTCGCCCGGATTTCTGGCAATTTGTAGATTCACCTTCTGCGACAAGCATTTAGAGTAACTATTCAAAGATCTCCACAATGTTATCCACAGCAACTGTGGATAGATTAAAAAAGAATGCTAAATCAGAGACATAAACGAAACTCATAGACCTCTTCTCTAACTTTTCGCGGGTCCAACAGCCGAAAAAGCGCCTCTTCCAACCCGCACATTTCCGAGCCGCCGCCCCTCTTCGCCCCCTCGCTGCACCATAAAAAAAGACCTGAGGTTAGTCAGGTCTTAATCCCGCCGAGGCAGGTGGAGATCGCAGTCAATCGGGCACTGCGGGGTAAACCGGCGGCTCGCGTTCCGCCGTTGCTACACACCGAAGCGATGATCCGAATCGGCGAGTGACGCGCTGCAACCTGGCCGGCCCAAACACACTGCACGAGGCCGGCCAAGTCCTGCAGCCCTTCAAACACATGCGCAGGCCGCCCTTCTTGCCGGCAGCACCACGCTCATTGCTCGATCAATGAATCTCGGGTTCATCCTGCGCATCTTTTTTGCGCACCAGAAAATCGAAATCGCAACCGCTATCCGCTTGCAGCACATGCCCTTGATGCATGGCACCAAAGCCACGCTCAAAACGCGGCTTGGGTGGCGTCCAGGCCGCCCGGCGTTGCGCCATCTCCTCGTCCGAGATCTTGACGTTGAGCTTGCGCGCCGGCACGTCGAGCTCGATCAGATCGCCGTCGCGAACAAAGGCGAGCGGTCCGCCGACGAAGGATTCCGGCGCGATATGCAGCACACAGGCGCCATAGCTCGTGCCGCTCATGCGCGCATCGGAAATCCGCACCATGTCGCGCACATCCTTTTGCAGCAGTTTTTTCGGAATCGGCAGTTGCCCCCATTCCGGCATGCCAGGTGCGCCCACCGGCCCGGCGTTCTGCAAGACGATCACGCTGTGCTCGTCGACATCGAGATTGTCGTCGTCGATGCGTGCCGCCATGTCGTTGTAGTCGGCGAACACGACCGCGCGGCCGGTATGCACGTGCAGCTTGGGATCGGCCGCACCGGGCTTGATCACCGCGCCGTTGGGCGCCAAATTGCCGCGCAATACCGCGAGGCCGTTATCGGGCATCAGCGGATTGCTCCGACGACGGATCACGGTGTCGTTGAAGATCTCGGCGCCAGCAATGTTTTCACCCAAGGTGCGGCCGTTCACAGTGGCCTGAGTGCCGTCGATCAAGTCGCCCAACTCGGCCAGCATGGCCGGCAAGCCGCCCGCATAAAAGAAGTCTTCCATCAGGTATTGGCCAGTGGGTCGCACGTTGGCCAGCACCGGGGTACGCCGCGACAGTTCGTCGAACCGATCGAGGGTCAACTCGACACCGGTGCGCCGCGCCAGCGCGATCATATGAACGATCGCGTTGGTCGAACCGGACAGCGCCAGGATGGTGGTGATCGCGTTGTCGATCGATTTCGCGGTGATCACGTCCGACGGCTTCAGATCCTCCCACACCATCTCGACGATACGCCGGCCGGTTTGCGCGGACATTTGCGCGTGGCGCGAATCGGGTGCCGGAATCGAGGCGAAACCGGGCAAGGTCATGCCCATCGCTTCGGCCGCGCTGGTCATCGTCGACGCCGTTCCCATCGTCATGCAGTGCCCGGCCGAACGGGCAATGCCGCCCTCGACGCCGCGCCAATCCTGCTCGGTAATATTGCCCGCGCGCAGGTCGGCCCAATACTTCCAGGTGTCCGACCCGGAACCCAAGGTCTTGCCGTTCCAGTTGCCGCTCAGCATCGGGCCCGCCGGCAAATAGATGGTCGGCAGATCCATCATCACGGCGCCCATCAGGAGCGCCGGCGTGGTTCTGTCGCAGCCGCCCATCAGCACGCAACCGTCGGCCGGATACGAGCGC
>JAMFSV010000095.1 GCA_026225455.1 Burkholderiales bacterium
GCTAGCCGCGCTGCCGTCGGCCTCCAGGCCTTTCAACGTTTCGTTGACGGCGGCGAGCAAACGCGGTTCGCCTTTGGGTACCCCTACGCCTTCGTAATCGTTGGAAATGGTGAACGGCGGGATTTCATACTTGTCGCGGTCCGGTACTTTTGCCAGCAAGGCAACCAGCTTCGGTCCGTCCTGGGTAATCGCCTGCACATTACCTGTGCGCAAGGCGGCAAAAGCGAAAGGTGTGTCGTCATAGGCGACGATGGTCGCGTTGGGGAATTGCGCCCGAACTTGTTGTTCGTTAGTGGTGCCTTTATCCGCGCCGATGCGCAAACTATTCAATTGAGCGGGTTGGGTCAACACGCCTTTTTTGGCAATAAACTGCGTGCCGGAGGCAAAATAAGGCGTGCTGAAATCGACTTCCTTCTTGCGTTCATCGGTAATGGTGAAATTGGCAAATACCAGATCGACTTTGTTCGACGTCAAAAAAGCAATACGGTTGGCCGGGTTGGTCGCTTGCACTTCGAGTTTGACCCCGAGTTTGGCGGCGACTGCTTTGGCGTAGTCGAGATCGAGGCCGACGATCTGATTGGTCTTGGGATCGACAAAACCGAAGGGTGGATTGCTGTCAAAGGTTGCCACGCGCAGTACACCTGCGCTCTTGATCTGGTCGAGACGGTCGGCATGGGCGACGCCGGACACGCTGAGCAATAGGCCCAGGACTGCTGCTATCAGTGAGTTCTTTTTCATCTTTGGGCTCTTCCGCTGGTTCATGGCTTGGTGCTGCCTGCGTACCAGGCAGGTACGGTCAGGCAGCAACTGTAGCCGTGAGCCGGGGCGCGGTGAACCAAGCAATTGTCCGGTGCTAAGCGTGGAAAGTCATAAGGCTAAATAGGCTTGGACGTATTTGCATTAAATGCGAGCTTATTAATGGTCGAAGTTATTTTGCCATGCGACTGGGCCGGCTTAGGGCCGGACGGGGTGTGCTGGTGCGGCGTCGTAAAAGCCTAGATTTCCCGGCGCGGTGCCGCGGTTGCCGGGTCTCCGCTATTGGGCGTGCCGCTGACTTCCATCAATAAAATGTGAGCTTCTTCCGGCGCCCGTGGCCGGTGTTCGACCCCTTTGGGCACTACATAAAGTTGCCCCGGGTCGAGTTGTACCGTGACGCCGTCGGGCAGGTCGATATAGATCCTGCCGTGGAGTACCAGGAAAAAATCATCGGTGTCGGGGTGCGAATGCCAAGAGTATTCGCCCTGCATTTTTGCCACCATCACGTCGTGGCCGTTAAATTGCGTCACGGTACGCGGCGCCCAATATTCGTTAAACTGCGTTAACTTGCTGGCAAGATCGATAGACTGGGTCGGCATCACTTATTCCTGGTGAAGGATAAAACCGCAGTTTGCGCCTTCGCCTCTACGCTGGTCTTGGACAATTGAAACGTGACCGCCGCTTCCTCCGCTTCCTCCGCTTCGTTAACTGCCGGCACTGACTGGGCCCAGTTCCGCCCAGGGACTGACGGCGGGGTCACGCTGATGCAGGCCCATTTCACCGAGCATGCCTTTGAGCGGCATAGCCACGACACCTATTCCATCGGCCTTACGCTGTCCGGGGTGCAGACGTTTAATTGCCGCGGCGCCTGGCATGCCAGCCAGCCCGGCGATGTGCTGTTGTTCAATCCGGATGAGCCGCACGACGGCAGCCGCGGCACCGACGAGGGATTCGGTTACGCCATTTTGTATGTCGAGCCGGAGATGGTGCGATCCTGCTTCGATTCGAGCGCCGGCACCGCCGCCTCCGAATATTTCCGCAGTCCGCTGGTGCACGACCCACAGGCCGCGCGCTGCTTGCATCAGGCGATCGCCGCCTTGGCCCAGCCGCAAGAATCGCTGCGCGCCGACGAGTTGATCGGCGCGGCTTTAACCGGTCTATTTCTGCGTTATGGCGAAACGCCGATGCAGCAGACCGGCTGTATCGATGCCGGGCTGGCCAGAATGCAGCGTGTCCGCGCCTATATCGATGCGCATTTCGCCGAGGACCTCACCGTCGCCGCGCTGGCGCAACAAGCCGGTTTGTCGCGGGTGCACCTGACGCGGGCTTTCAGCCGCTGCTTTGGGGTGCCGCCGCATATCTATTTAAATCGGGTGAGGCTGGCATTTGCCCGGCGTGCTATTCGCTCCGGACAAACGCTGGTCGAAGTTGCGCTGGCGGCCGGTTTCGCGGATCAGAGCCATTTCAACCGGCGCTTCAAGGGCAGCGTTGGGGTCTCGCCCGGGGTCTGGCTGGCGCAGATGGGCGGCGTCGCGTCCTAGGGTTGATAAGGTTGTGGCCCGGCTACGCCAGCTTGATCGGCTGGAATCCTGGAATCGGGCTGGGGAAAATCAAGCCAGCTTAAGCCAAATCAAGCCAGGCCTTTGCGCATCGGATAGCCTTTCATGCCGAATGCCTCAACCGGTATGCCATGCGCCACAAAGCCCTGGCGCTCATAAAAGGGCAGGCCGGTCGCGGTGCTTTCCAGGCGCAATTCTCTCAGGCCCCATTTTTTCGCGCGCTTTTCCAGTTCACGCAGCAGGGCTTTGCCGACACCGTCGAAGCGGCTCTCCGGCAGCACATAACATAATTCCACTTCGCCCAGATCGGACAGCATCGCCACCCCGATCAATTCTTGTGCACCGCTGGCAACCACCGAATAGTCGCGCGACGAGGCAAACCAGGCAGCCACGTTCTCGGGGGTTTTATTGATCAGCCAGCAAGACAGGGTAAACAAGTCATTGCGATGGTCGTCGATGCAGCATTCGGCAATCGAGCGGCGTAAAACGGCGCAGGCTTCCTCGGCATCGGTAACGGCGGCGGGGCGAATGGCAAAGCGCATACGACTTGACTCTTTTGGTGCGGCGGGCCGGCCGGGTGCCGGCTTGGCATTGGGGATTGGGCGACCGCCAGCATCTTCGGTGACGCCATAAGGTCATTTTTACCTGCTGCGTGCAATATCGGGAGGGTGCCGTCCGCGGAGCCAATCCGGTTTGCCAAAATAGATATTGCCACTCGTTTGGCCTTGCAGGCGTTGAAAGCCGGGCTTTGGCGCGGTTTGTCTCGTTCACGCTACACCCGAAACAGGAGTTTCGGGCGGGTCAGGAGCACTTCTTGCTGAAAGGGATAGCAGTGTTTTTTTCTGACCAGTCGATGTCCCCGGGTGTTTCGGGGGCGCCTGAACCAATGGAGCCAGTATGATGAAAGCCAAGTATTTACCTCTCCTCGCCCTGACCGTCATTTGCGCTGCGTGTGCCGCACCGATGAATACCAACATTACAGAAGTCGGGTCCAGCGCCAAAGCACCGGCCGATGTAGCCCAATGTATTGCCACCACCTGGGCCGACAAAGCTCAATTGCCGGTGACCTCGCAAACCGCGGTGGCCAATGACATCGGCGTCAACGTTTACCTGCCGGGCGCTCCGGCGGATCCGGCCGGCCCGGCCGCAATCGTGCGCCCGGCGCGCAGCGGCTCGGGATCATGGGTCGGCTTCCGCTCGGGCGGTTCGGCGCAAGCTGTGCCTGGCGATATCGCCGGCTGTTTGTAGCTTCGGCGGATTTGATGCCGCGGATTTGATGCTGTGGGTTTAATGCAGCGGGTTTAATGCAGTATTAATGCCGCGCGTTGATGCCCTATGGCAACGTTTGTGTCAGTACGAGCGCCCCGCCGGGGCGCTCGTCAATTGCCGCTGCAATTGGCCGGGCGTGACTCCCACTATTTTGCGAAACATCGCGATAAACGCGCTTTCCTGCTCATATCCCAGGCGATACGCCACGCGCCCGACGCTTTCGCCTTCGGCCAGCCAATGGCTTGCGCTGATCACTTTCAATTGCTGGCGCCAAGTACTGAAATTCATCCCGGTTTCGTGTTGAAAGAGACGATTTACGGTGCGCGCGCTGGCGCCGGCGTAGGCCGCCAGTTGCTCCAGGCCGGTGGCTTGCCCAGGGTCGGCCAGCAGGGTTTCGCTCAACTTCAATAAGCGCCGGTCTTGCGGCAATGGCAGCACAAACGGTCTGGCCGGGGCCGCGGCCAGTTCGTCCAGCAATACGGTAATCAGGCGTTGCTGCCGCTGATCCGGTTGACTCAGCGGCCAATCGGCCGCACTCACGATTAATTCCCGCAACAAAGGACTCACTGAGAGGATGCGCAGGTTTTGCGGCAAATCGGGAAAGGCCTCGGGGTCCAAGTATAGTCCGCGATAGGCGAACGGTTTGCTGGCTTGCGCCCGATGTTTCAAGCCCGAGGGTATCCATGCGGCAAGGGTGGGCGGCAGGATGCAGTGGCAGTTGTCCACTCGTATTTGCAACACGCCGCTCACGGCATACATTAATTGGGCGCGGCGATGGCTATGGTCGCGGGAATCATGCGGGGCGGGAGCGTCGATCGAAAAACCCGCCAACGGCACCGGCAAGGTGTCGGGGTCGGGCGCATCGGTGGAGAGAAAGCGCGGCATAGGTTTGTCCGTTATTCGCTATTTATTGGCATTCTATCGACAAACGAAACGGTTTTCCCGGCTTAACATTTTGCTCTTCTCTCTTCTTTGTGTAACCGGGATTGCCATGACAATTCTTACCAGCGTGCCCCCTGCGGCGAAAGCCCTTACCGCCAAGGCACCGTCTCTGGCGCTATTGATCGTTCTGATTGCGTTTCCGCAACTCAGCCAAACCATTTACGCCCCTGCGTTGCCGGACATTGCCCGTGTTTTTGCGGTGAGCGCGGCGAGCGTCCAGCTCACCATGAGTCTTTACTTTATCGGTTTTGCCTTGGGTGTGCTCTGTTGGGGACGTTTGGCCGACCGCTGGGGTCGGCGTCCAGCCATGTTGGTCGGGCTGGCCTGTTATTGCCTTGGGGCGGTGGGCGCCTTGCTGGCTCCCGGTTTCGCTGCCTTGCTCGCCGCTCGCGCGATGTTGGCTTTTGGCGCGAGCGCGGGTTCGGTGGTGGTGCAGACCATTTTTCGCGATGCCTTTCAAGGCGTACAACTGGCGGCGGCGTTTTCCACCGTCAGCGCGATGTTGTCGTTTTCGCCCGCGGTCGGCCCGCTGCTGGGCTCGCTGTTGGTCTGCTGGCATGGTTATCTGGCGGTGTTTACCGCTTTATGTCTGCTGGGCCTTGGTTTGTGGCTCGCCAGTGTGTGCCTGCTGGAAGAAACCCGTCCGGCGCAGATGTCGCCGGCACCGCCATGGCTGCAACTTGGCCGCCGGCTGCTGACGGATCGTGCGGTGATGAGCCATGCCGCGCTGGTAGCGGGCTTTAACTTGATGCTATTTGCTTATTACAGCCTGGCACCCTTCACTTTGGCGCGGCTTGGCATGCCGAGCTGGGTTTTCGGTGCCAGCGGCCTGGTGGTGGCGGTGGGCAGTGCATTGGGTGCTTGGCTCAATCGTCGCTGGTTGAAAAAATATAGCGTGGAGCAACTGATCCGGCGCAGCGTTTCGATCAGCGTGGTGGCGGCGATGCTGCAACTGGTCGCGCTGGTTTTTGGTTTGAACCAGGCGTGGTGGGCCGTGGCCGGTCTGTTAATCACCCAATTGGCGCTCGTCGCGGCTTACGGTAGTGCCATTCCCAATGTGTTGTCGACCGCGCTGGCTGCATATCGCGATGTGCAGGGAACGGCGGGCGCGATCTTTGGCTTGACGTATTACCTGTTGATCGGCGCCGGGTTATGGGTCGTCAGTGCGCTCTATCAACCCGCGCTGTGGTTTCAGCCGACCGTGATGTTGGCGGTGAGTGTGGCCATGTGGGCCGCGGTGCCGCGCCGGGGATAGTTTGACGCTATACACAAAGCGTAGCTTCGTGATTGATCGTGATTGACAGTGAATATACTTTGGCCGAATATACGCAAAGCGTATATTTCCGACAAAGGAGCATCATGGACACGCCTCAGCAAACCTTCCTCCGCGATGCCATGCGGCAGCTCAATATGACCCGCGACTCCTTTGCCAATCGGCTCGGTGTACGCCGCCGAGCCTTGGATTCCTGGCTGTTGCCCAGCGATTCGCAGGAGTTCCGGGTGATGCCGGAAGTGGTCGAGCGGTTTGCCGGCGAGATTCTCGCCGCGCAGGAAAAAAATGCTACGCAGAGCGTACATGGCGGTGCTTTGCGTGACCATATGCTGTTTGAAGGGCGTCCGCAGTTATTGTCGGTGGATCAATTCAACCGCGATTCGGTCGAGGCGCTGTTCCGCGTCGCCGATCTGATGCAGCCGATTGCCCGCCGGCAGAAGATTTCGCGGGTGCTGGAAGGTGCGGTACTGGGTAATTTGTTCTTTGAGGCCAGCACCCGGACCCGGGTGAGTTTTGGCGCCGCCTTCTGCCGTTTGGGCGGATCGGTGTGCGACACCACCGGTTTCACTTTTTCGTCGATGGCCAAGGGCGAGTCGATTTACGATACCAGCCGCGTGATGAGCGGTTATGTCGACGCGCTGGTGGTGCGTCACCCGGATCAGGGCTCGGTGGCCGAATTCGCGCGTGCGACCAATATCCCGGTGATCAACGGCGGCGACGGGGCGGGGGAGCATCCGAGCCAGGCGCTGCTCGATCTGTACACCATCCAGCGGGAATTCTCGCGGCTGGGCAAACTGGTCGACGGCGCGCATGTGGCACTCGTCGGCGACCTGAAATATGGCCGTACGGTGCATTCGCTGATCAAGCTGCTGGCGCTGTATCGCAATATGAAGTTCACCTTGATTTCACCGCCCTCGCTGGAAATGCCGACGTATATTATCGAGCGTGTGGCCGCGGGCGGTCATGTGATCGAACAATCGCATGCGCTGGACGAAGCGTTGAAGAGCGTCGACGTGATTTACGCCACGCGAATTCAGAAAGAGCGTTTTGCCGACGAGTCGTTCGAAGGGTATACGCCGGACTTCCAGGTCAACCAGAACCTGCTCGACACGCTGTGCAGTCCGGATGTGATCGTGATGCACCCGCTGCCGCGCGACAGCCGCCCGGGCGCCAACGATCTCAGCACCGACTTGAACCATGATTCGCGCCTGGCGATCTTCCGCCAGACCGATAACGGGATTCCGGTGCGCATGGCGATTTTCGCGGTGCTGCTTGGGGTCGACCAGCAAGTGCAACATTCGATGCGCGACGCGGCCTGGCGTTCGCCCTCGCATATCGGACCGGATGACGCGCTGTTTCATGGGATTGATTGATAGAATGAGCCTTGCCCAGTTCTTGTCGATTGACCTATCCTGATTGGACGACTGCCCGTTGACGGCACTTCGCTTTACCCTGGCTCATGACTATAGCTAGGGGGCAAGATGCCGACAATAAGCACGTTTTTCGGGATCTTGATCAGTATGTATTGGCGCGATCATGATCCCGCACATTTCCATGCACGGTATGGCGAATTCGAGGCGGTTATCCGGATTGACACGTTTCAACTTATGACCGGGTCCTTGCCGCAACGTGTGCTTGCTCTGGTGCTCGAATGGGCGTCGGCGCATCGCGAAGAACTTAATCAGGATTGGCAGTTGTGCCGCGCTCGCGCAGCGCCGAATCCTATCGCTCCATTGGAGTAATCAAGATGATTGCTTGGCATATAACAAGCCTGCAAGTTTTGCCTGGGTTTCGCCTCGAAGTTGAGTTCGCGGATGGCAATCGCGGCATTGTAGACATGTCCAAGGATGATTTCGACGGAGTGTTCGAACCACTCGCCGACGAAGCGTATTTTGCTCTTGCTATCCTGCAAGATGGTGTTGTTGTCTGGCCTAACGGCGTGGATATCGCGCCGGACGCGATGTATGCGGAGGTTACCGGCAAGCTCGTCGGGGCGGCTGCGTGAAAAAAATCAACCAAACTGCTTGAGCTTAAGCGCTAAGCGATTATAAGGATTGCCGTGCTGCTTGATTTCACCACCCTCGATGCCCGCCAGGCTTATTACTGGATGGGCTCGACCATCACCCCGCGTCCTGTTGCCTGGGTTTCGTCGTGCTCGGCCGACGGTGTGGCCAACCTGGCGCCGTTCAGTTTTTTCCAGATGGTTACGGCGTCGCCGCCGACACTGATGATTTCGCCGCTGCTGCAAGCCGATAAAAGCTTGAAAGACACCGCCCGCAATATTCAGGAAACCGGCGAATTTGTGGTGAATCTGGTGCCGTTTGCGCTGGTCGAGATGATGAACCAGACTTCCATGTCGCTGGAGCCGTCCTTAAGCGAGATCGAGCAATTTAATGTGCCGACGTTGCCCTCGGAGCGCGTCAAGCCGCGGCGTGTGGCGGGGGTGCCGGTCAGCTTCGAGTGCCGGCTGGCGAAATTCATGCCGTACCCGGAACATCAGCCTTCTTGCGTGATGATCTTGGGCGAGGTGCTGGCGGCTCACATTGACGAGCGTATTGTCGCTGAAGACGGCACGGTCGATCCGGCCAGGCTCGATACCGTTTCACGCATGGGCGCCGACTGGTATGGCCGGACCCAATCCGAGGCGAATTTCAAGCTGACCCGGCCGACCGGCTGGGATCGGCGCCGCAAAACCCGAGACTAAGCCGGCAAAAACGGCACCAGCAGCGCATCAATCGCGTCCAGCGCCGGCGGCGGGTTGCTGCGCTCTCGCGCCAACCTGACCGCGCGGCGTGTCATCAGCGCATATAGCGTTGCATGGTCGCCGCCCAGTTGTTTGAGCTGCTCCAGTTGTTTGCCGACGACCGCCGCGTCGCCGCGCGAAACCGGGCCGGCCAAGGCACCGCTCAAGCCGCGTTCGCGAGCGGCTTTGAGGGTGCCTTCCAGCATCGGCCACACGGCGTTTAATACCTCGGCTTCGCCGACCCCGAAACCAGCCCAGACATCGACGGTTTCTCGCAAACTGCACAAGATAAAGCTGGCCGCATAGTTGGCCGACGCGTGATACAACATGCGCGCACCGGGTGGAATTTCCAGCGGGGTACAGCCGAGCGCATGGACCAGCGCGCTCAGGCCTTGCTTGAGCGTATCGGGCGCTTCCAGAGTGACTGACGCACCGCGCAGGCGTTCGACATCGGCCGCGGCGCCGCTAAATAAAAACAAGGGATGAAAGCCGCCGATGAGCGCCCCCTGGCGGCGCGCCGAGTCGAGCAAGCTGACTTCCGACGCGCCGCTGCAATGCACCACCGCTTTTTTGGCGGAAAACCGCAAGGCGCCGGCGGTGGCCTCGATCGCATCGTCCGGCACCGTGATAAATATCAGGTCGGCGGCGTCGACCACCTGTTGCGGGTCGGGGTAGACCTCGCAGTGCGGGGCCAGGGCGGCTAATTGCGCGGCTGATGCCGGGGAACGGCTGGCCACTCCCGCTACGCGGTAACCTGCCTTGGACCAGGCCGCCGCGAGGCACCGCGCTACCCGTCCCGCGCCGATAAACCCCAGGCTGGGCATCAAGACAGAGTCCGCCGCATGCAATAGGGCCGAGGAGGGCTGAACCGGGTGACTGGGGGCGGATGTAAGGCGGGATGCAGACATAAAGCCTCGATTTTGCGCTTGATCAAGGCAATACTTTAACCTGGCGTTTGCAGGGCCGGGGTTATCGCCCATACTGTATGGGCTCCAATCATTAGCGAGACATCATGCCGCTGTTTTATCTACGTCGCTTGACGGGCAAAGAGCGCGATGTCAACGCCAACCGGCAGCTTGCGCGCTATTTGGCCTTTGTCGCCGGTGCCACCAATGCCGGCGGTTATCTGGCTGTCAATCAATACACCTCGCATATGTCGGGCATTGTCTCGGCCGGCGCCGACCAACTGGCACTGGGCAATATGGCGCTGGTGCTCGCGGCCCTGGGTTCCTTGCTGTCGTTTACCGCGGGCGCGATTTGTTCGGCGATCATGATCAACTGGGCGCGCCGCGCCGGTTTGCAGAGTCAATATGCCTGCCCGCTGGTGGTCGAAGCCGGTTTGCTGATTTGTTTCGGCCTGATCGGCGGTAATCTGGATCGGCAGATGGGTTTATTTGTGTCCGCCACGGTTATGCTGTTGTGTTTCATCATGGGCTTGCAAAACGCCATGATTACCAAACTCTCCAAAGCCGAAATTCGCACCACGCATGTCACCGGCAGGGTCACCGACATCGGCATCGAACTGGGTAAGCTGCTGTATTGGAATTCGCCTCGCTATCGTCAAACCGAAGTGCCGGTGACAGCCGATTTGGCAAAAATGAAATTGCTGGCGTCGCTGCTGGGCGCATTCTTTTCGGGCGGGGTGGCGGGAGCATTGGGCTTCAAGCATCTGGGCTTTATTTCGACCTTGCCGCTGGCCGCGCTGTTATTGGTGCTGGCCGCGGTGCCGATTGCCGATGATCTGGCCGAATGGTTGCGGCCGAACTAGTGAGCGAAATTCTTGTCGAAGTGTTGGGTAGCTGTGTATGCGCGCGGCTGGACGTGTCTGAGGTCCGATCCGCGCAGAACAAATCGCGATACCTGGGCGATGTGCCGGCCAGCCAATTGTAATCAAACATTTCTGCCGCAGCAGGGGCGTCGAGTGCGCCTGCTGTCTCTTGCCGGCCTGATCATTCCGGCCCCTTTATCTAGCGGAGGCCGGCATGGGCTGGATGTCCGGCGGACCGTGACTGGCCGGGCGGCCCACCGGTGGCAGCAGCAAGTGTTATGCCGCACACTGGCCGTACCGGTCTTTTCAGCGCGTATGCCGCGGGTCTGCTTACTTGCAATTTGCAACAAATGCGCCACACCGGGCGTCGCGAAAGCCGTTACATTGAATCCAAGACAACCCGATCGGGTGACTGGGTCCGACGCCATCGTCGGACGAGTTTGCAGGAGTAGGATATGAAAAAAATTGTTGCTTTAATCGCTGTTGCCCTGCTCGCCGCAGGGGCTTCGAGCTTGGCTCAGGCGCATGTCTCAGTCGGTATCGGGATCGGCCTTCCGGGCGTATATGTCGCCCCTCCCGTAGTGTATGCCCCCGCCCCGGTATATGCCCCGGCGCCAGTTTATCAACAGGGCTACTACGCCCCGGCGCCGGTTTATCAGCAAGGTTATTACGCCGCGCCCCCCGTGGTCTACGCACCGCCGGTGGCTGCCTATTACGGCCGGCCTTATTATGGCGGCGGCTACGGTTACGGCTATCGCCGCTATTAAGCTGAGATTGTCGATCCGCTTCGAGGATCTGCATCAAGCACGAGGCGCACCGCGAAGGTGCGCTTTTTTTATTCCAACCGTGGCTCCCCATGCGACACCTTGGCCGGATGTTGAATCAGGTCGCGATAACCGCCGATCACCACGCTACAAGCGAAATAAGTGAACAACACCGCCGACGCCAGATGGCAGGTGCGCAGCATCATGCCTTGGCCGAGGCGTTTGCTGCCGTGACTCGCGAGCCAGCATAGGCCGAAGGTCCAGCTTACGCCGCCGAGGAAAAATCCCCCGAGAAAGACCGGTGCCGCCAGCACATTGGCCCCGCTGGCCGCGCCCGATTTGGCGATCAGGGCACCGCCCGCGGCGGCGAACCATAACATGGCGGTGGGCGAGGAGATCGCCAGCAGGAAACCGCGGGCGAAGGTTTGTGTGTCGCCGGCGGCGCGCGGCGTGCTGCCGGAGTCCGGCACGGCTGCCGGCTGCAGCGGCCGCAGGCCCTCGCGCGCGGTGCGGTAGGCAAAGGTCAGCAAGACCGCCGACCCGCCGATCCAGACCACCCATTTGACCGCTTCAAACTGCAGTAGCGCCGCCATCCCCAGCAGCGCCAGCACGGCATAGAATAAATCGCCGAAGCAGGACCCCAATCCCAACAACATGCCGTGCCGAAAACCCCGCGACAGCACCAAGGTCAGGATGGCCATATTGACGATGCCGATATCCAGGCATAACGACAGCGATAGCAAAAAACCATCCGATAAAGGCAGCAACGGTAAGCCATACATCAAGCTAAAACTCCTGTTTGGCCGGAAACAGGCCGGTATAAACGCTGTCCATTCGTTGTTTCACGGCCGCGTCCATGCTGATGGTCCGGCCCCACTCGCGTTGCGTTTCGCCCGGCCATTTGTTGGTCGCGTCCAAGCCCATTTTGGAGCCGAGGCTGGCGATGGGCGAGGCGAAGTCGAGATAGTCGATCGGAGTGTTGTCGACCAGCAAGGTGTCGCGGCTCGGATCGATACGGGTGGTAATGGCCCAGATCACTTCTTTCCAGTCGCGGATGTTGACGTCGTCGTCGACCACCACAATAAACTTGGTATACATAAACTGACGCAGGAAACTCCACACCCCGAACATCACACGCTTGGCGTGGCCCGGATAAGCCTTTTTGATCTGCACGATGGCCATGCGGTAGCTGCAGCCTTCGGGCGGCAGATAAAAATCGGTGATTTCCGGAAACTGTTTTTGCAGCAACGGCACAAACACCTCGTTGAGTGCGACGCCGAGTATCGCCGGTTCGTCGGGCGGTTTGCCGGTGTAGGTCGAGTGATAGATCGGGTCGCGCCGCATGGTGATGCGCTCGACGGTAAATACCGGAAACCATTCTTGTTCGTTGTAATAGCTGGTGTGGTCGCCGTATGGACCTTCCAAC
>JAMFSV010000096.1 GCA_026225455.1 Burkholderiales bacterium
GGCGACGCTGCTCGCCGACTTCTGGACCGAGGTTGAGGCAATCTTGAAGAAAAGGAGTCATTTGCCATGACTACATTGAAAGTTGGCATTGCCACGCTTGAACAGTATAAGGCCCGGACGATGGCTATAGCGCGGGGGGAATACGTCCCGACAGCCAATGAGCCGAAAGTCTGGTTTCAGTCACTGGAAACACTGTCTCAGGTTCTTTCGGACAAGAACCGGGCTTTGCTCGCCCTCATCGCCAAGACGCAGCCGGAATCGCTCAACGAACTGGCTGAGAAAACTGGTCGCGCTACGTCGAATTTATCCCGCACACTCAAGACCATGGAGCGGTATGGACTCGTGCATTTCGAGCCGCGCTCGGGTCGTCAGATTGCGCCACGGGTGGATTATGCTGGTGTCGAGTTGGAGATGATGTTTCAGTGAGCGGGAAATTCAAGGCTAAATGATTATACGCTGCACCCAATGCACCCAATGCATCCGGCACCACGTGCGCAAGCGGGTGCTCGATCACCTCCGGTTTTTGCTGCAATTCTTCATGCAAGATGGTGCGCGCCATTGCCCGGAAGCCGTGGCCGGTTATCTCCGTGCGCGTGTCATAGCCGAGCCGCTTAAGCGCCGCGTTGATCGCCGCGTCGCTCATTGGGCGCAGAGCGGTGCGCGCGCCAGGAAACACATACTGGCTTTGGCCGGTGAGCGCGTGTAATTCCCGCAGGATGCTGATGGCCTGGGTTGCCAGCGGCACCAGATGATCGGTCTTGGTTTTGCTGACCCGATAACGCCATTCCGCACGGTCCAGGTCGATGCTGTTCCATTCGGCTTTGCGCAGTTCGCCGGGGCGTACAAATAACAGGGGAGCAAGCTTGAGGGCGCAGAGTACGGAAAAGGTGCCGGAGAAGCCGTCAAAAGCCCTGAGCATCTCCGCGACCTTTGATGGTTCGGTAATGGCGGCAAAGTGGGTTTCCAGCGGTGGCGGAATTGCGCCGATCAAATCTTTGGCCGGATCGCTTTTGGCCTTGCCTTCTTTGATGGCATAGCGGAACACCCGGCTGATTTCGCTGCGTACCCGGCGTGCCGAGTATCGGGCGCCTCGACTGTCGATGCGCTTCAGTACCGTCAGGATCTCCGGCGCATCGATTTGGGTGATAGGGCGTTTGCCCAGCCAGGGGAATATGTCATTTTCGAAGCGAGCCAGGGTTTTGCTATGTTGTGCCGGCTCAACGACGGTCTTGCGTTCTTCAAGCCAGTCACGCGTCACGGCTTCAAACGAGTTATTGGCGTTGAGCAGGGCGGTGCGCTTTTCCAGCTTCTTGGCTTCGCTTGGATCGATCCCTGCCGCGATTTTCTCGCGGGCTTGGTCGCGTTTCTTGCGCGCCGCAGAGAGCCCGACCTCGGGGTAGACGCCGAGCGCGAGTAGTTTCTCTTTCCCTGCAAAACGGTATTTGAGCCGCCACCATTTGCTGCCGGTTGGCGCGATCAGCATGAACAAGCCGCCGCCGTCGAACAGCTTTAATGGTTTGCTGTCGGGCTTGGCGTTCTTGATCGAAACATCGGTCAGCGGCATGTGGGGGTACCTCCCAGGCTGGGCAGCGTCATTGGCGACAACTACCCCTAAACTATCCCTGGTTACCCCCGGCTGTCAAAGTGCTATAGCGGACCCTATAGACAACAAAAAACCCCGCGAAGCTTGGCTTGGCAGGGTTTTAAGGAATTTCTAAGATGTCTCTGGAATGTGTTTTGGTGCCCGGGGTCGGACTCGAACCGACACGACTTTCGTCGGGGGATTTTGAGTCCCCTGCGTCTACCTGTTTCACCACCCGGGCTTCGGGCTGCGGAGTGATCCGCTGGCACGACCGCGTGTTACTACGGCCAAGTCCGAAATTATCGCGGAAAATTCGTCCCCAGACAAGTGTTACGTGCGCCTGAATTTGAATTCGTCCGCATGCCTGGGCAAAAAGCCTTGTCCATCATTGGCTTAGGTAATGAAATTTGCCGTCCTTGATGATGCCCATCACGCTGGCGCGCTGGTCCAGGCCGACGTGGTCTTGGGGGCTCATGTTGACGATGCCGTTGGGCACGGCCAGGTTCTGGGTTTGTTCCAGGGACGCGCGCAGGGCGGCGCGGAACTCAGGGGTGCCGGGCTGGGCGGTTTTGAGGGCGCGTATTGCGGCAGTGTTCAGCAGCGGATAGACGCCCCCGGCGTCGCCGGCGAATTGGGTGACGCTGCCCGCGCCATAGCGGGCTTCATAGCGCGTGACAAAATCCAGCGCCGCTTGTTTGACCGGGTGGTCGGCGGGCAGGTCGTGGGCGACCACCACGGGTTGGGTGGGGAAGACGGTGCCTTCGACGTCCTTGCCGCCCAGGCGGATAAATTCGGGGGTGGCGATGCCGTGGGTTTGGTAGATGGGGCCGCGGTAGCCGCGTTCGACCAAGGCGCGTTGCGGCAGCACGGCTGGGGTGCCGGCACCGGCGATCAGGATGGCGTCGGGGTGAGCTTCGATCAGTTTGAGGGTCTGGCCGGTGACGCTGGTGTCGGTGCGGTTGAAGCGTTCGGTGGCGACGATGCTGATATGGCGCAGTTCGGCGAATTTGGAAAATTGTTGCAGCCAGCTTTCGCCATAACCGTCGGCGAAGCCGATAAAGCCGACGGTTTTAACGTTGTGGTTGGCCATGTAACGGGTTACGGCGTCGGCCATGGCGGCGTCGTTTTGCGCCATTTTGAAGGCCCAGATGCGTTTGCCTTGCTGCGGCTCGACCACTTGGGAGGTGCCGACCAGGGTGATCATCGGCGTGCCGCTTTCGGCTGCGGCGTCGAGGGCGGCCATGGCCGAGGGGGTGGTGTTGGGGCCGACGACGACGTCAACCTTGTCTTCCGAGACAAATTTACGCACATTGCGCACGGCCGCGCCGGGGTCCGAGGCGTCGTCGAGGATGATGTATTGGGCCGGGCGGCCGGCCAGCGTGGCGGGCCACATCAGCATGGCGTTTTTGCTGGTGATGCCGATGGCGGCGGCTGGTCCCGTGGTCGAAAGGTCGATGCCGACCTTGATCGGGGTGTCTGCGGCTCCGGCGGCATGCGCGACGGTGATGGATAGCGGCAGCAAGCTCATGGTCAAGACCAAGGCTGTCAAAGCCGGTAGAGAAGCCTTGAGGCGATCGCACAAAAACGGGTTCAGCATAGACAGTCCTTATATAAACAGCGGAGCGGCCTTGTAAGTGTTCACACAAGCCTTCACACAAGCCTTCACACAAGCCTTCACACAAGCCTTCAGGCAGGGCTTCAGGCAGAGCCACGGAGCAAGCTCAGACGCAAGCCTCAGGCAGACGCCGGACATCTTTCACCCAGCCCAGCCCGTCGCCATCATAAAACGCGAAAATACCTCGCGTTAGCCCGGGTTTCAACCCGTTTGCCGCGCTTACAGTTCGTAGTTCTCGTGTTCGCCGCGCAGCGCCTGTTCGATCAGCTTGCGGTTCAGCGTCGGCGACAGCAGTTCGACTAGCGTGTATACGTAACTACGTAGATAGGCACCTTGTTTCAGTGCGATGCGCGTCAGGTTGCTGCCGAACAGGTGGCCGGCCGGGATCACGCGCAGATTTTTATCGCGTTCGGCGTTGTAGGCGATGTCCGCCATCAGGCCGACACCCAGGCCCAGTTCGACATAGGTTTTGATCACGTCGGCGTCGATGGCTTCGAGCACCACGTCGGGCGTCAGGCCGCGCAGGGCAAACGCCTGGTTGATTTTGGAGCGGCCGGCAAAGGCTGGGTCGTAGGTAATCAGCGGGTATTGCGCCAGATCTTCCAGGGTCAGGTTGCGTTTTTCCAGCAGGGGGTGGTCGGCCTGCACCACGGCCACGTGGTGCCATTGGAAGCAGGGCAGCGAGATCAGGTCTTTATAGCTGGAGATGGCTTCGGTGGCGATGGCCAGGTCGGCTTGGTCGTGCAGCACCATTTCGGCCACCTGGGTCGGGCTGCCTTGCAAAATCGACAAGCGCACTTTGGGAAAACGCTTCTTGAATTCCGCAATCGCGGCGGGCAGGGAGTAGCGCGCCTGGGTATGGGTGGCGGCGATGGTCAGGTTGCCCTGGTCCTGTGCCGCGTAATCTTTACCGATGCGCTTGAGGCTTTCAACCTCTTGCAAAATTTTTTCCACGGAAACGAGGATAATCCGTCCTGGTTCGGTGAGCGACCGGACCCGCTTGCCGTGCCGGGTAAAGATCTCCACTCCGAGCTCTTCCTCAAGCTCGATGATGGCCTTGGAAACGCCTGGCTGTGAGGTGTACAGCGCTTTGGCGGCTTCCGTCAGGTTGAATTTCTGGCGTACGGCTTCACGCACAAAGCGGAACTGGTGCAGGTTCATATATAACCTCTCGTCATATCAAAAGAATTTTTTAGTAGTTTGACATATATAGAGAGTTTATTACGATCCTAGAAATCGATCTATCTAAACCGGGATTAGTCTTACATTTTCTTGTTAAGCGATCCATAGTCGGACGAAATGCAGAATTTGATCCTGGCTACACACTAGCCGCGCGCCGTTTTACCCGAATTGGGGCGGCTGCCCGAGATGCATCACGGAATTGGGGAGGCTGACTGAGTCGGTTTCCCGCACCTGCGAGGTTTTTGTATGTACCAATACGACCAGTATGACCAGACGATTGTCGACGAGCGAGTGGTGCAATTCCGTGACCAAGTGCGGCGCCGGCTGTCGGACGAACTGACGGAAGAGGAATTCAAGCCGCTGCGTTTGCAAAACGGTCTGTATTACCAGCGTCATGCCTATATGCTGCGCGTGGCGATTCCCTACGGCAACCTCAGCAGCCGCCAGTTGCGCATGCTGGGACAGATTGCGCGCGAACATGACCGTGACTATGGCCATTTCTCGACCCGCACCAATATTCAATACAACTGGATCAAGCTGGAAGAGTCGCCGGACATTCTCGCCAAGCTGGCGTCGGTTGAAATGCATGCGATCCAGACTTCGGGCAATTGCATCCGCAATATCACCACCGACCAGTTTGCCGGTGTGGCACCGGACGAAATGGTCGATCCGCGTCCCTATTGCGAAATTTTGCGGCAATGGTCGACCTTTCATCCTGAATTTGCCTGGTTGCCGCGCAAATTCAAGATTGCCGTGTGCGGTTCGCAGGAAGACCGTGCCGCCGTGCTGGTCCACGATATCGGCATCTTCTTGTCGAAGAATGCGCAGGGCGAAGTGGTGGCGCGGGTATTGGCCGGCGGCGGGATGGGCCGGACCCCGATTATCGGTGCGGTGATCCGCGAAGACCTGCCATGGCAGCATCTGTTGAGCTATTGCGAAGCCGTGTTGCGGGTGTACAACCGTTACGGCCGTCGCGACAACATTTATAAAGCCCGGATCAAGATTCTGGTGAAGGCGCTGGGCGCCGAGAAATTCGCGAAGGAAGTCGAAGCCGAATGGGCTCACCTGAAAGATAACGCAACCACCATCACCCAGCAGGAATTGGACCGCGTCGCCGCGTTCTTTGTCCCGCCAACGTACCAAAAGCTGCCGGATACCGACACTTCGTACGAAAACCATTTGCTGGAAGAGCGGGCTTTCGCGCGCTGGGTCCAGCGTAATGTACGGCCGCATAAGGTGAGCGGTTACGCCAGCGTGACCTTGTCGCTGAAACCCGGCGTCAGTTCGCCGCCGGGCGACGCGACCTCGGCGCAGATGGAGGCGGCAGCCGATTTGGCCGATGAATATAGTTTTGGTGAAATTCGCGTGGCGCACGAGCAGAATCTGATCTTGGCCGATGTGCGCAAGCAGGATCTGCACGCCTTGTGGTTACGCGCCAAGGCTTTGAATTTTGCCACGGCGAATATCGGTTTGTTGACGGATATCATTGCCTGCCCGGGCGGCGATTTTTGTTCGCTGGCCAATGCCAAGTCGATTCCGATTGCGCAGGGCATTCAGGCGCGCTTCGATAACCTCGATTTCGTCTACGATCTGGGTGACTTGTCGCTGAATATCTCGGGTTGTATCAATTCCTGCGGCCATCACCACGTCGGCAATATCGGCGTGCTGGGGGTCGATAAGGATGGCGAAGAATGGTATCAGGTGTCGCTGGGCGGCGAGCAGGGCAATCATGCCAAGCTGGCGCGCGTGATGGGACCGTCGTTCAAGGCCGAAGAAATGCCCGACGTGGTCAGCAAGCTGATCGAAACCTTTGTCGAGCAACGCCACGAAGGCGAGAATTTTATCGACACCTATCAGCGTATCGGCATGGCGCCGTTCAAGGAACGCGTCTACGCGGCACGCCAGCCGGCATTGGCGTGAAATCCACGCCGATGACCGCTCAAACCAGGTTTAGCAAGGTATAGATATGCCCCAGATCATCAAACATCGCGAGATTATCAACGACGACTGGATCGTCGTGCGTGCCGCCGACGACGCCAGCCTGCCCGCCGTGGACGCTTTGCCCGCGGGCCGAGTGGTGGTGCCTTTCGCTTATTGGCAAGAACACTCGGCGGCGTTGCGCGCCGCGCGAGCGGTGTCGGATCTGGGTGTGTGGCTGGCGCCCGATACCGAGCCGGCCGAGGTGGTCGACCACTTTGCCGCCGTCAGCCTGATCGCCGTCGATTTTCCGGTGTTTCGCGATGGCCGCGGTTATTCGATTGCGCGTTTGCTGCGCGACCGTTATCACTGGGCGGGCGAACTGCGCGCCATCGGCGACGTGCTGCGCGATCAATTGTTTTATCTGTCGCGCTGCGGTTTCGATGCGTTTGCGGTGCGCGCCGACAGGGACATTCATGACGCCTTGAAGGCTTTCGGCGAACTGACAGTGACTTATCAGGCCGCGCAGGACGAACCGAATCCCTTGTTTCGCCGGCGTGCCGCCGCGGGGGCGCCATGACTGCCGCCGCAGCCGTGACTGCGCTGGCGCCGGATTTGGCACCGGGTTTGGCACCGGGTTTGGCACAGAAGGTCGCGCAGTTGGACCAATTTCTGGCCGGGATCGCGAGCCGGCACGGTTCGATTAAACTGGCCAGCAGCCTGGCGGCCGAAGATATGGTGCTGACCCATGCGATTTTGTCGCGGCACTTGAAAATAACTATTTTTTCTTTGAATACCGGACGTCTTCACGCCGAAACCGTGGCGATGATAGACCGGGTCAGCGAACGCTACGGTTATCAGATCGAACAGTTTTATCCGCTGAGCAGCGCTGTGGATGCTTATGTCGAGACGCATGGCATCAATGCCTTTTACGAAAGCATCGAATTACGCAAGCAATGTTGCGAGATGCGTAAGGTGGAGCCGCTGAATCGGGCTTTGTCGGGTGTCGATGCCTGGGTCACCGGCCAGCGCCGCGAGCAATCGGTGACGCGTGCCGAATTGCACCTGGAAGAGCGCGATAGCGCCCGCGGCATAGCCAAATACAATCCGCTGACCGATTGGACCGAAGCCGAAGTGTGGGCCTACCTTGAGGCTTTTGCTGTGCCGGTCAATCCCTTGCATGCGCGGGGCTACCCGAGCATCGGCTGCGAACCCTGCACCCGCGCCGTGCGTCCAGGTGAAGATAGCCGGGCCGGGCGCTGGTGGTGGGAGTCGCGCGACAGCAAAGAGTGCGGTTTACATATTTCGATTACCGCGATTCCCGGTTAAGCGGGTGGTGGGCCGGGCTTGATCGCGTGCCCCCAGGCAAGTAACATTAAAGAGAAGGACCAAGATTATGGGTTTTACCCTCGACCAACCCGCCAACACGGCCACTCGCATGGATCATCTCGATTGGCTTGAAGCCGAGTCGATTCACATCTTGCGCGAACTGGTCGCCGAATGCGCCAAGCCGGCGTTGCTGTTCTCCGGCGGCAAGGATTCGGTGGTGGTGCTGCATCTGGCTTTGAAGGCTTTCGGCCTGGGGCCGCAGCGCCGCACCGTGCTGCCGTTTCCGCTGGTGCATATCGATACCGGCCATAACTACGGCGAAGTGATCGATTTTCGTGACCGCCGTACCGCCGAAATCGGCGCCGAACTGGTGGTGGGTCATGTTGAAGACTCGATCAAGCGCGGCACGGTGCGCCTGCGCCGCGAAACCGATTCGCGCAATGCGGCACAGGCCGTGACCTTGCTCGAAACCATCGCCGAATACGGTTACGACGCGATGATCGGCGGCGCGCGCCGCGATGAAGAAAAAGCCCGGGCGAAAGAACGGATCTTTTCGTTTCGCGATGAGTTCGGCCAATGGGACCCCAAAGCGCAACGTCCGGAACTGTGGAGCTTATACAACGCGCGCCATCATGCCGGCGAACATCTACGCGTGTTCCCGATTTCGAACTGGACCGAGCTCGATGTGTGGCAATACATTGCCCGCGAACAACTCGAACTGCCATCGATCTATTACGCGCATCAACGCGAAATCGTGCGCCGCAACGGCTTGCTGGTGCCGGTGACGCCGCTGACGCCGATGCAGGAAGGCGAAGTCAGCGAAGTCGCCACGGTGCGTTTTCGCACGGTCGGCGATATCAGTTGCACCTGCCCGGTGGAGTCGGACGCCAGCGATTTGCAGCAGATCATTGCCGAGACGGCCGTGACCGAAGTCACCGAACGCGGTGCGACCCGGATGGACGATCAGACCTCCGAAGCCGCCATGGAACAACGCAAGAAACAAGGCTATTTCTGAACATGCACACCGCACAGAAAAAGCCGGAGAATAATCATGAGTACTGAAACATCGCTGGACCTGGGCGTACTGCGTTTTATCACCGCGGGTAGCGTCGATGATGGCAAGAGCACCTTGATCGGCCGCTTGCTATATGACAGCAAGGCTGTGTTGTCCGATCAATTGTCGGCGCTGTCGCGGGCCAAAAACAAGCGCACCGTGGGCGACGAGATCGATTTGTCCTTGCTCACCGACGGGCTGGAAGCCGAGCGCGAACAGGGCATCACTATCGATGTGGCCTACCGCTATTTTGCTACCGCCAAACGCAAGTTTATTGTGGCCGATACGCCGGGCCATGAACAATACACGCGCAATATGGTGACCGGCGCGTCGACCGCCGACGCGGCGATCATCCTGGTCGATGCCACCCGCGTCAGCTACGGCTCGGACGGCCAGGTGCAATTGTTGCCGCAGACCAAACGCCACAGCGCCCTGGTGCGCTTGCTGGGCCTGCAGCATGTGATTGTCGCGATCAACAAGATGGACTTGATAGACTTCAGCGAACAGCGCTTCAACGAAATCCGCGAAGCTTATGTCACGCTGGCACGGCAGTTAGGTCTGGCGGACAACATTATTTTTGTGCCGGTGTCGGCGCTCAAGGGCGACAATCTGGTCACCGCCAGCGACGCTATGCCGTGGTACGCCGGAGAGCCTTTGCTGGCGATCCTGGAGTCTTTGTCTGCCCGTGATGAACATACCGGCGCCTTGCGTTTCCCGGTGCAGTGGGTGGCGCGTCAGGACGGCAGCCAGGCCGACGATTTCCGCGGTTATATGGGCCGTATCGAATCCGGCGCAATCAGCGTGGGACAGAGCTTGACCGTGTTGCCGGCCAAACGCCTGGCGACCGTCGAGGAAATCATCGCGCCCGTGATCGGCGGCATGGCCTCGGTTGAGCGCGCGGTAGCGGGGCAATGCGTGACCATCAAGCTGAGCGAAGATGTCGACGTGTCGCGCGGCGATACTTTTGTTGCCACCGCCGACGCACCGGTGCCGGCGCGCAAGCTTGAAGCGGACCTGTGCTGGTTCGATGAAGAGCCGCTGTCGCCGCAACGCAAATATCTGCTCAAGCAAAGCACCAACACCGTGTTTGCGCGCATCAGCGCAGTGCGCGAAGTACTGGACGTGCACACCTTGCTGCAAGCCACCGATCGCCACGAGATGGCGATGAACGATATCGGTGCGGTTTCGCTGACCTTGCAAAAACCGCTGGTCTGCGATATCTATGACGAGCTGCCGGCTACCGGTGCGTTTGTGCTGATCGACGAGGCAACGCATCATACGGTCGCAGCGGGCATGATTCGTGCCTTTTCTGCTTGAATTTTTGCTTGAATTTCTGCTTGAAGCGTAGCGCCGCCGGCTTGGGCGGGTGCTACGCCAAGACCGCGGATGAAAGGCGGTTCAAGCGCAGGGCAAGAGCCGATAAAGCGTAGCCAGAGGTCAGATGAAGGGTGGAATGAATATGGGCAAGGTGGTTTTGATCGGTGCAGGTCCCGGCGCGGCCGACCTGATTACGCTGCGCGGCGCACGCCTTCTGGCCGCGGCGCAAGTGGTGCTGCACGACGCGTTGATCGAACCCGAAATGCTGGCGCTGGCGCCGCAAGCCACCTTGATTGCGGTCGACAAACGCTGCGGCCGGCTGTCCACGGCTCAGCAATTTATCAACAAACAACTGGTCGACGCTGCGCGCGAGCATGCGTTGGTGGTGCGTTTGAAGGGCGGCGACCCGATGTTGTTCGGCCGCGCCGA
>JAMFSV010000097.1 GCA_026225455.1 Burkholderiales bacterium
GACGGCTCGAACAACTATAAGGTGAAGGGCAATATTCACTGGGTCAGCGCGGCGCACGCCTACGCCGCCGAAGTGCGGATTTACGACCGTCTGTTTACCGATGCGCAGCCCGATGCAGGCGGTCGCGATTTCCTCGAAGTGATCAATCCCAACGCCAAACGCGTGGTTCAGGCCTATTGCGAACCGGGTGTGGTGAACGTGATGCCGGAAGACCGCGTGCAATTCGAGCGGCACGGCTATTTTGTGGCCGATCGGGTCGACTCGCAACCCGGCAAACCGGTGTTCAACCGCATCACCACCTTGAAAGATAGCTGGGGCAAACCGGCTTAGGGCCTGTTCACGCTGTTCTGCATACCTCGTTTGGCGAGGTATGCAGATTCAGGATGACAATGCGGTGTGGCAAAGGCAGCGGCTCAGAGACGATGAGCCGCTATTTTTTCGCCTGCATGATCGAACTGGGGATGAATACAGGCCACCTCAGCGCCGTCGTCCATCAGGTCCAGCGCCGGCCGCTGCTGCGCGCAAGCGGCGTCGGCGTAGCTGCAGCGGGTACGGAACACGCAGCCCGAAGGCAACGCCAGCGGCGACGGCAAATCGCCGCCGAGCGTGGCGCGCACCTGGCGCTGACGCAGCGGATCGGGACGCGGCACGGCGGCCAGCAAGGCGCGCGTATACGGATGATGCGGGCTGGCGTACAGCACCCGCTTGTCGGCCAATTCCATCACGCGGCCCAGATACATCACCAGAACCCGATGGCTGATGTATTTGACCACCGCCAGATCATGCGCCACGAAAATCAAAGCCAACCCGGTCTCACGCTGCAGGTCCTTGAGCAAATTGACGATTTGCGCCTGGATCGAAACATCCAGCGCCGACACCGGCTCATCGCAAATCACCAGTTCCGGTTCCGAGATCAAGGCGCGGGCGATGCCGATACGCTGGCACTGGCCGCCCGAAAATTCATGCGGGTAGCGTTGCAGATGCGCTTGCGACAGACCCATGCGCTCGATGATGCGCAATACCCGTTCACGCACTTGAGCCGCACCCATACCCGGAAAATGCGTGGTCAGGGGTTCGGCCACCACGCGCTCGATCGTCATGCGCGGATCCAGCGACGCAATCGGATTCTGGAAAATCATCTGCATGCTTTTGCACAGCGACGGGTCGCGTTTACTGCCGTTGGCGGCAACATCTTTGCCGCGCCACAGAATACGGCCGCTGGTCGGCGGATTGAGGCCGATCAGCGCGCGCGACAAGGTCGATTTGCCGCAACCGGATTCGCCGACGATGCCCAGCGTCTCGCCGGGGCGGACTTCGAACGATACCCCATCGACCGCATGCAACATACGTTTGCCGGCAAACGGCAGACGGCTGTTGGCCACCGGGAAATGCACCTTGAGATTGTCCACGGTGAGCAGTGGTGCTTCTTGGCGGGCTGGGGCTGCGGGGTTAAGGATTGAGTCTGACGCAGGCTTCATGGCGGCCTCGGTATCGAGCGGGTTCATACGGCACCTCCAACCCGGAGGTCGGGTCGCAATTCAACCAGCGGAATATGGCAGGCGCGCAGACGCTGGCTCACGCCCTCATCGCCGAAGCCAGCCAGATCAGGCCGGACGCTCGCGCAGCGCTCTTGCGCCATGGCGCAGCGCGGCGCAAAAGCGCAGCCCAGCACCGCCGCGCCGCCCGAGGGCGGATTGCCGGGAATCGCGCGCAGCGGCTGATCGTCGCTGTCGCCGTCTTGATCGAGATGAGGCAAGGCGTCGAGCAAGCCGATGGTGTAGGGGTGGGTCGGCTCGGTGAAGATCTGATGTGCGCTACCGTACTCCATGGTGCGGCCGCCATACATCACCATCACGTCATCGCATAAGCTCGCCACCACCCCCATGTCATGGGTGATCAGGATAATCGCGGTGCCGAGATCGCGCTGCAAATCGCGCAGCAACTCGATGATCTGCGCCTGCACCGTCACGTCCAGCGCGGTGGTCGGCTCATCGGCGATCAACACATCGGGCTCGCACAGCAAGGCCATGGCGATCATCACCCGTTGCAACATGCCGCCGGAAAATTCATGCGGGTACATTTTGATGCGTCGCCGTGCGTCGGCAATCCGCACCGCTTCGCACATCGCCACCGCTTTTTCAAAAGCCTGCTTGCGCGACATCTTGCGATGCAGTTGCAGGACTTCCGTCATCTGCCGCTCTATCGTCAGAAACGGATTCAGGGCCGTCATCGGGTCCTGGAAAATCATCGCCACGCGATCGCCGCGGATACGATTCAATTCGGCGGACTTCAGGGTCAGCAGATCGCGGCCGGCGTAACGCGCGGTGCCGGTGACCGCGCCATTTGGCGGCAGCAGGCCCATCATCGACAAGGCTGTCTGGCTCTTGCCCGAACCCGATTCGCCGACGATGCCCAAGGTCTTGCCTTTATGCAAGGTAAAGGACACATCCCGCACGGCTTCGACCACCCCGCCATTGGGCGTGGTGAAACGGACGGCGAGGTGATCGACTTCGATCAGGGGGGTGCTATTGCTGGTTGTGGATGTGCTGCTCATCACTGCACCTTGGGATCAAAAGCGTCGCGCAGTGCGTCGCCGATATAATTTGTGCAATACAGCGTGGCCACCAGAAAAATGCCCGGAAACGCCAACAGCCAAGGCCGCACTTCCATTTTCGAGGTGCCGTCGCCAATCAACACACCCCAACTGGTCATCGGCTCCTGCACACCGAGCCCGAGGAAGGACAACACCGATTCGGTCAAAATAATGCCGGGTACGGTCACCGTCGCGTAGATGATCACCACCCCCAGTAGATTCGGCACGATATGCTGCAACACGATGCGCGCAGCCGGCACCCCGGTGGCGCGCGCGGCGTCGATAAATTCGCGTTTCTTCAAAGTCAGCGTCTGGCCGCGCACCACCCGCGCCATGTCGATCCAGGAAAACAAGCTGATCGTCAGCACCACCAGGTAGAAGGCACGGCCGAACAAGGTCATCATCAGGATCGCAATCAGCATGTAGGGGATTGCATACATCATGTCGACCACCCGCATCATCGCGGCATCGATCTTGCCGCCGGCATAACCGGCAGTGGCGCCCCACGCCACGCCGATAGCCACCGTCAAAGTGGTGCCCAGCAGACCCACTTCCAGCGAAATACGTCCGCCGATCAGCGTGCGCACCAGCAAGTCGCGACCCAGTTCGTCGGTGCCGAACCAGTGCATATTGGCCAAGCTGGGCGGCAGCGAGATGCTGAGCCAGTCGGTATCGTCGAAGCGGTATGGCAGCAACCACGGGCCGATAAAGCAGGCCACGATGATCAAAGCCAGGATCACGCAACTGACCAGCGCCGCGCGATTTTTTGCAAAACGGCGCCAGGCATGACGCGCCGGGCTATCGCCGAAAGGATCGAGGTGCGTGCTGGCCGGTACCGCGGCGGCATCGCCCGTTTGAACTTCAGTGGTGAGTGCCATTAGTAACGAATCCGCGGATCGACGACGGCGTACAGCAAATCGACGATCAAGTTGAACAACACGGCAATCGCCGTGACCAGAACCACCAGCCCGAGCACCAAGGTGTAATCGCGGTTAATCGCGCCGTTGATAATCAACTGCCCCAGGCCGGGCAGAGAAAACACGGTTTCGGTGACGATCGCCGCGGTAATCGACGACAAAGCAATCGAGGTGAACAAGGACAGCACCGGCATCAATGCCGGGCGC
>JAMFSV010000098.1 GCA_026225455.1 Burkholderiales bacterium
CGAACGCCTCGGCGGCCGGAAAGCCGAAGCGCACGCTTTGCTCGGGTAATTGCTCCAGCCAGAAACGCTCATCGGGGTGGGGGCCTTCGATCGGTACGCCAAAACGGTCTGCCAGCGCCCGGGCACCGGCGCAATGGTCGATATGTCCGTGGGTCAGGAAAATCTTTTCCAGCGTGACCTGGTGTTCTTCCAGCGCCGCCACGATGCGTTCGAGGTCGCCGCCCGGGTCGACCGCTGCCGCCCGGCGGGTGGCTTCGCAGATCAGCAGCGAACTGTTTTGCTGAAACTGCGTGACGGGGATCACTTTAATTTTCATGGCGTGGAGTACGGGCAAAGCAGGCAATCCGGCGGATCGCATCAAGCGACATTGTAGGCTCACTGCGGGACCTTCTCAGCTATGGATGCAAGGCGGTTTTAACCCTGAACGCCGGGCGCGGCGCCTGCCATCCGAGACATCCTCGATCACCGCCGGCACGGGCCGGAGCCGCTCCAGCCGGCGCGGGAAATGGGAAAAAACGGCATCGTGTATAATCCGACCTTCGAACATACGCCATCTGCTCTTAAGTCGTACCCTATTTTTCGGGTGATTTTGCCGATACACGTAGCGCTTGATGGGTGCCAGGCAAGTTGCCCGGTACTTTTCACTGGCTTGTTTCAATCTTTTTCTAGTGTTTTCCAGGGCCGTGAGCTCCATGCCGAAATGGCTTGAGGCGGCCGCCCGAGAATCAAATGGGCGCTCTAACGGGGCGCCGCAATAGAGCGCGGTAATAGAGCGCGGCAATGCCGGGCCGGCGTGCGATACCGCGGCCTGCCTCTTGATTTGCCTGTACGTGTGTCTTCATCGAATCTGCCGCGCCGTCCAAGCTATGCCGAGCCGGGCGATGTATTTTGCGCTTGCCCCGCTCCGGTTTGGATGCGGTCCGAGCCGGTATAGGCCTGCTTGATCCCGCGTTGCAATTGAGCGCCGGCGCCGGACAAAGCGGAGCGAAAACAAGGATGCAAAACAGTTTATGAATACTCGTTGGATAAAACGCTGCGGCGCGTGGGCCGCGGTCCTGATGCTGGCCGGTTGCGCCTCGATGCCGGGTGACCGCACCACGGCCGACGCAAGCGACGGCGGGCGCAATTACCCCCTGTCTTTGCAGGATGCCGGCCCGGCTGCGGGGGCGTCGGATACCACTGGAGAATTTGGCCTGTTTTCCGGTGAAGGCGAAACCCGTGGCGCACTGGCCGGGCCGTCGCTGTCGCAAGAATTGCCCTGGACCCCGCCGGCGCCCGATGTGTCGAATTTCCGCCAGACCGGCAGTGCTTCCTGGTATGGCAAGAAATTTGCCGGACACCGCACTGCAAGCGGCGAGCGTTACGATATGTTTGCCATGACCGCGGCTCATCGCTCCTTGCCGATGTCGGCTTATGTCAAAGTCACCAACCCGGCCAACGGCAAATCGGTGGTCGTGCGCATCAACGACCGCGGCCCATTTCGCGGGCACCGCATTATCGACTTGTCGTTAGCCGCGGCAACCGCGCTTGACCTGCAAGACAGCGGTACCGGGCGAGTCGAAATTCAAGGTTTGTCGTCGAGCCAGGCACGCGCTGTGGCGCAAGACGACACCGTCGCTTCACGCAAGTAAGCGTCGGCTGGACGGCGGTGGTCCGGGGGCGACTCGGGGCTGACTTGATACCCTGCTCTCTTCGCGCCGGATAACTTGACCGGCGCGGCCGGCGCGTCCTGCGGCGGCTCACCTATCCTGCCATGGCGTGGTGTCATTGGATCATGCCGCTGCGCTGTGCGATGTCATTCTGTTACCTCGCGCAACTGTCGCGCCAAGCGTTTTTGCCCCGGCTTCGCTCGATAGCCGGTTCACCGCTTCTTTTGCCGTAATGTCCCCGGTTTTGACTGTTTGGTTGGCCTAATCATGTGCCGCGTATTGCGGCACCAGGTCTTTTGGCCGACCTGCCGCGGCGGCTCTTGTCGGGCACTATGGCTCATCGGCGATCACCGCATCGCCACCACAACTTTTTTGCACCGGACATGTCGAAGATATCGGGTGATGCCTATGAATTGCGTGCCTTGAGGTTGCTGGAGCGGCACGGACTGAACTTGATCGAGCGCAATGTGCGCTTTCGTTGCGGAGAAATCGACTTGCTGATGCGCGATCCCGGCGGGGTTCTGGTTTTTGTCGAAGTGCGAGCCCGGGCGAATCGCCGTTTTGGCGGCGCGGCAGCCAGCATTGGTCCGCTTAAACGCGCGCGCCTGCGTTGCGCCGCCCGACATGTTCTGGCGCGTTGGCGCGCACGTTCGAGCGAGCCGGTCCCGGCCTGCCGCTTCGATGTCGTGGCCTTTGACGGCGACGCATGCGAGTGGCTGTGTAATGTCTTTGACGCCGACGATTAAAGTGGCTGCCCGCGTTGGCCGCCTGCGCGCCCCGCCGCGGGCCAAACCGCCGGTGCGCGGCAGCTCGCCGGGTTCCACTTCGACGCCATGGAATCCGGCTTACTCGGTAGTTCGCGCGAATGGAAGGCTACGAGTGCGGTACACTCGTAGCCGCTTTACGTGAGCTAATGGAAAATTTTATGTCTATCGAGCGTATCCAACAACATTTCCGCGACAGCGCGGCGATCAAACTCGACGCCGGCGAAAGGCTCGCGGCGCCTATCGCCGCGGCCATCGACACGCTATTCGGGGCACTCGCCAACAACGGCAAGGTGCTGGTCTGCGGCAACGGCGGTTCGGCTGCCGACGCCCAACATTTTGCCGCCGAGCTGATCGGCCGTTTCGAACGCGAACGCCCGGGCTTGCCCGCGATTGCACTCACCACCGATTCATCGATTCTGACCGCGATTGCCAACGACTACGATTTTAATCAAATCTTCTCCAAGCAAGTGCGTGCCTTGGGCCAGCCTGGCGATGTACTGCTGGCGATCACTACCTCCGGCAGTTCCAATAACGTGTTGGCCGCGGTGCACGAAGCGCATGAGCGTGAAATGACGGTAATTGCGTTAACCGGCAAGGGCGGCGGCAAGATGAACGAGGTCTTGTTCGATACCGACTTGCATATCTGCGTGCCCAGCGACCGCACCGCCCGCATTCAGGAAGTCCATCTGCTGACGATTCATTGCCTGTGCGACGGCATCGATTCGATGCTGCTGGGCGATGACGAATAAACGTAGTCCAAGGAGACCCATTTAATGAATTCAACACGTATGAAGGGCCCTCTGATCGAGTTCGGCACCCTGGCGAAACTGATGTTGCTGGTCGGCACGATTTCCATGCTGCAGGGCTGTCCTTTGCTGATCGTGGGCGCTGCCGGCGGGGGCGCATTGGTGGCCACGGACCGGCGCTCGGTCGGCACCCAAACCGAGGACCGTGAAATCCAGATCAAGGCCAAGCTGCAACTGAGCAACGGCCTGCCGGATAGCGCTCACCTGAATGTGGCGGTGGTGCACAACAACGTGTTGTTGACCGGTGAAGTGCCGGACGATATTGCGAGAAAGCATGCCGACGAGATTGTGCGCGGCATCGAAAACGTCAAAAACGTGATCAATGAAACGGCGGTATTGCCGCCCAGTTCGTTTGGTTCGCGTTCGAACGATACCTATCTCGAAGGGCGGGTGAAAACCGCGCTGATCGGCGAAAAAGCCGTTTCCGCCAATGACTTCAAGGTGGTATCGGAACGTGCGACGATTTACCTGATGGGCTTGGTGACCGAACAGGAAGGCGCGCAAGGGGCGCTGGTCGCCAGCCAAGTCCCGGGCGTCATGCAAGTGGTCAAGGTGTTCCGCTACATCACGCCGGACGAAGCCCGCCAGCTTTCGCTCGATACGCGCGATTACAGTTCCGGCTCAAACTCGGCCGCGGCGCCGGTGACGGATGTCAGCGGCAATGCACCGGCCGGCCTGGCGGCGCCTGCGGGCGGTGCGGTGGTCAATCCGATTTCGGCGACGCCAGGCAGCACCCAGCCGCTGGATGTCCAGACCGGTGCGCCGATTACCGATTCGGGCGGTACCCACTCCTCGGTATTGAAGTAAGGTCTGCTTTACTCCTGTTTCGGCTGCGGCCCCTGACACGTTTGACACGGCAGGGGCCGTTGGTTTACCGGTTTTACCTTGAGTACATATCGAATGAAAATTTTGCTTAATCTGGCGGTACTGGCGCTGGGCTTGAACGTATCGCTGGCGATGGCCGCCGGCACACCGGCTTTCGATGCGGCCGCGGCGAATCAGATCGCCAATAAGAATGCCTGCTTTGGCTGCCATCAGGTGGCACGTCAGGTGGTCGGGCCGTCGTTCCAGCAAATTGCGGCCAAGTACCAAGGCGATGCGGCCGCGCCGGCAAAGATGGCGCTGAAGATCAAGCTTGGCGGTTCGGGCGTGTGGGGGGTGATTCCCATGCCTGCACATCCGACGCTGAGCGATGCCGAACTGAAGTTGCTGAGCACGTGGGTATTGGCCGGCGCACCGAAATAAGGCGGCGCTTATACCCACGGATGGCGTTAATCCTGCTTTAGCTCCAGCGCACGCGCATACAAGGTTTTGCGCGATGCGCCGGTGAGCGCCACTGCCAGTTTGACCGCCGTACTGGCCGGGACTTCCTCCAGCAAGATCGAGAGCAGACGGTCGTGCTCATGTTCTCCGGCTTGTTCCGCCGGGGGGGCGCCTTCGACCACCAGCACAAACTCACCGCGCTGCCGATTGGCATCCGCCGCCAGCCAAGTTGCGGCCTCGGACAATAAGCAGCAATGCAGCGACTCATGCAGCTTGGTGAGTTCGCGCGCAATCAAGACTCGGCGCGCTCCGCCAAACGCTTCCGCCAACGCATCCACGGTTTCCACAATGCGATGCGGCGCTTCGTAAAAAATCAAGGCGGGGGGGAGCGTCGCCAAAGTTTTTAAATGCTCCGCGCGCTGCCGCCCCTTGGTCGGCAAAAAGCCCGCAAAGGTAAATGTGTGAACCCAATCGCCCGCGGCACTCAAGGCGGTTGCGAGCGCGCTGCAACCGGGTAGCGGCACCACCGTCAAACCGGCGGCGCGCACCGCATCGACGATCTTGGCCCCCGGGTCTGAAATGCCGGGAGTTCCCGCATCCGAGATATACGCAATGCGCTCACCGGCACGCAAGTACTCGACAATCCGCGCCGCGGCCTCATGCTCGTTATGCTGATGTGCGGCAATCAGCGGTTTGCCGATGCCATAACGCGACAGCAATTGCGAACTGGTGCGTGTATCTTCGGCCGCAATCCGGTCGACCAGATTCAACACGTGCAGCGCGCGCACCGTGATATCGGCCAGATTGCCGATCGGCGTTGCCACCACATACAGTGTGCCGGTCGGATAATGCTGGGTTTGTGCGAGCGAGGAGAGGTCGGCCAACGGAGAACCTTTGTGGACACGGGTGATAACGAGGAACTGGTGCGTATTGTGCCACGCTGAGGCCGGGACGACGCGAATCGCTTTGCATGTCGGCCTGTCGTTGCGCTGATTGCGCTCG
>JAMFSV010000099.1 GCA_026225455.1 Burkholderiales bacterium
GGTGTATATACCTCCTGAATATCGGCATCCTGCACGCCCTTGGAATGCAGGAAGGAGCGCAGAATCTTGTTGGTGGTCCGTGGATAAACGTAGTCGGTGCCGAGCAGAAAAAAGCGCTTGGCGCCGCCGCCTTCAGGGCTAATCAGGTATTCGGTGGCCGGAATGGCTTGCTGATTGGGGGCTGCGCCTGTGTAGAACACATTGCGCGACATTTCCTCGCCTTCATACTGCACCGGATAAAACAGCATACCGTTCAGTTCTTCGAATACCGGCAACACCGATTTGCGCGACACCGAAGTCCAGCAACCGAAGGTCACCGCGCATTTATCCTGGGAAATCAGTTGCCGGGCCTTCTCGGCGAACAACGGCCAGTTCGAAGCCGGGTCGACCACCACCGGTTCCAATTGGCGGCCCAGTACGCCGCCGCTTTTGTTGATTTCGGCGATCGTCATCAACGCCGTATCTTTTAACGACGTTTCCGAAATCGCCATGGTGCCGGAAAGGGAATGCAGAACGCCCACCTTGATGGGACCTTTATCGTCGCTTTGAGCTAAAGCCGAAGGAATTTTTGCTGCTACCCCTGCTACCCCCGCTACAGATGCGACCCTCAGAAACTCGCGCTTGTTCATTGCTCGTCCTTTATCGAATTGAACGTTGGATATGGTCTTGGATACAAGACACAACAGTAGAGCAATTTTCAGGCCATGTATTAGCGCTCCGAAATATGGGCCAAGCACCGCGGAGCGTACCGCCGCGTGTCGAATTGTGGTGTGACACGGTGCGCAATACGCGCAAGCGTGGTGCGACATGCACGATTTCGGCAGCCGCCGGGGTCCGGCTCAGCCAATTGCTCGATCCATGAATTGGCGCAACCGGACCTTAGCTTTCCTCGCGGTTGCCATAACGTTCACGGGCTTTCTGCAACATATAAAAAGTGATGCGCTTGACCTCGGCCTGGCTTTCGGCAATATGAGCCCGAATCATTGTCTGCGCCTGTCCGGCCTGGTTGGAGAAGATCGCATCGAGAATTTCCGCGTGTTCCCGATAGGTCGCATCGATGCGCAGCGGCTTGGTAAAGTCGAGCCGCCGGATGATGCGTATCCGCTCAGTCACATCCTGGTGGATCCGCACCATTTCGTCGTTGCCGACCGCCGCGACGATCTGGGTATGGAAGGCCTCGTCGAGCGACGCCACCGCGCCGGGGTCGATCAGGTAGTGTTCGGCCGGCACACACCAGATCTCGCGCAACGGATCCAGCCTGGAAGTCGCATCCAGCTCCACCAGCCGCGCAATGGCGGTGGTTTCCATCATCACGCGGACTTCATATAAATCTTCAAAGTACTTGAAATCGAAAGCATGCACCTGCCAACCGCTACGGAAATGGACGTCGACATAACCTTCGCGCTGCAGCCAGAACAAGGCCTGGCGCACAGGAGTCCGGCTCACTTGCATGCGCGCCGCAATCTCGCCCTCACTGAATTTGTCGCCCGGCAGCAGCCGAAAATCGAAGATATCGGCCTTTAACCGGGTATAAATTTGCGCCGCCAGGTTATTTCCGCTTTTCCCCGAAGCAGCCGGCGTTTTAATTTCGGACATAGGGTGTTCCAGATGAGGTGCCACGGTTTTACAGCAAGGCCCGGCTTCTTGCCCGGACCGCGGCTTATTCAATTGAGGCCAGCGGGTCTCCGGCATGGATCATCATGCCGGCCTCGCAGTGCAGTGCGGTCACCACGCCATCGTGCGGCGCGGCGATATGAAATTCCATTTTCATCGCTTCCAGTATCAGCAGCGGATCTCCCGCGCTGACCTGGGTGCCGGGACGGGCGATCAGCTTCCAGACATTGCCGCTGATATCGGCCGTGACCAAAGAGCCCGGCAGTTTAGCTATTTCCAGCGTGTCGCGGACAGGTTCCGGCGTGGTGGCAAAGGGCGTATCGGTATGGGCCCAATAATCAACCTCGGCCGCGACCGAGCGTTTCTGTTGCGCGCGGAAGATCGCCAGTTCGGGTTCGATGCGCGCCAGGAAAGCGTTGTACTCGGCCAGATCGAAGATTTCCTCTTCGATCCGCACCTCGCAGCGGCCGGCTCGAAAATCGCAGCGCAAGCGATCCAACTCGCTTTCGCTGACAGGATAAAACCGTACTTGATCGAAGAACCGCAGCAGCCAGGGTTTGCCGTCGACAAACAGGCGATTCTTGAGAAACTTGTTCCAGATCGGCAAAGTCCGGCCGACCAATTGATAGCCGCCCGGCGAATCCATGCCGTAGATACACATATATACGCCGCCGATACCTACCGTACCCTCCGCGGTGTAAGTGCGCGCCGGATTATATTTGGTCGTCTGCATTCGATGCCGCGGATCGACCGGCACGGCGCACGGTGCACCGAGATACACATCGCCCAAACCGAGCACCATGTAACTGGCCTGATAGAGGATCTCGCGCACCGCTTCGGGCGATGCCAGCCCGTTGATGCGCCGCATAAACTCGGTATTACTTGGCAGCCAGGGCGCCGTATCGCGCACCGACTGGCGATAACGCGCCACCGCATCGAGCGTGGCGGAATCCTCATAAGCCATCGGCAAATAAAGTACCCGGCTGGGCACCTTCATCCGGCCGATGTCTTTCAGCCCGGCATCCGCGGCGGTGAGCGCCGCAACCAGGCGGTACTGATCAATCGCGCGGCTGTCATAATGCACCTGCAACGAGCGCACCCCCGGCGACAATTCCAGCACGCCGGCAATGGGCGCGCGCTGCAATGCCTGCATCAGGGCGTGAATCCGAAAACGCAGATTCAGGTCCACCACATTCTCGCCATACTCAAGCAAAATATATTTGTCGCCGGCTTGGCGCAAGACGGTCTTGGGATGTTCGAATCCGGCGGCCGCCTGATACAAAATCGGCGAACCGCGTGCGGTGGAAAATTCAGCTGCGTTCAGCCGCGTTGCATCCCAGCTCGAAATAAACGCATCCTGACTGGACTCAAGCGCCAGCGCCGCCGCAAAAGACATTTCGCGAAAGCGCAAGGTGTCCCCCGGTTTCATCTGTCCCACTTTCCACAATTCGGCACGGGCGATGGTTACCGGACAGACAAAGCCGCCCAGGCTCGGACCATCGCGTGTCAGTATCACCGGCATATCGCCCGTGAAATTGATGCTGCCGATGGCATACTCACAATCATGGATATTCGACGGATGCAAGCCGGCTTCGCCACCATCGGCCCGGGTCCATTGCGGCTTGGGGCCGTTCAGGCGAATCCCCAGGCGGTTCGAGTTGTAATGCACTTCCCAGGTACTGGCAAAGAAATTCTCTATGGATTCCTCAGTAAAAAAATCCGTGGCGCCATGCGGCCCGTACAAGACGCCGATTTCCCAGGTTTTTCCGTAACGCGGCACCAATGCCGCGGGTAACGGCGCAGGCTCAAGAAAGTGTGCCGCGGCAAGTCCGGTGGCGCAGGGTGGCGCGGCAAGCGGCAAAATATCGCCTGCGCGCAGCGTGCGCCCGGCGTGGCCGCCGAATTGGCCCAGCACAAAGGTCGCGCGGCTGCCCAGGTAGAGCGGAACATCAACCCCGTAACGTATCGCCAGATAAGTACGGCAACCGCTGCCGGCTTTACCCATGTGCAAAACCTGCCCGGCTTTGACAGCAAGGGGAGTCCAACCGGCCAGCGGCACGCCGTCGAGATCGGCATCGGTGGGCGCACCGCTGAGTGCCACGATAGCATCGCAATGAAACCGCAGTGTCGGCCCCAGCACGGTGGCTTCGAGCCCTGCGGCCTGCGGCGGATTGCCGACGATGCGGTTGGCCAGGCGAAAAGCCCAGTCGTCCATCGGACCCGACGGCGGCACACCGATGTCCCAGTAACCCACCCGCCCCGGATAATCTTGTACGGTGGTATAGGTGCCGCCGTCCAGTACTTCAACCACCGTGGGACGATAAACAAAGGTATCCAGATAACGGGTGGACACCTGGGCGGCACGAAAGCCATCGCTGGCGATCACTTGCCGCACATAATCAAGATTGGTGACGATCCCGCAGAGCCGCGTTGCATCCAGTGCTCGCGTCATCGCGGCCAGCGCATCGGCGCGATCTGTACCGTGCACAATCAGTTTTGCCAGTAGAGGATCGTAATGCGCCGAGACCTCGGTGCCGGTTTCGATCCATCCGTCGACCCGGACATCCGGCGGAAAACTGACTTCGGTCAAGATGCCCGGGCTCGGCGAAAAATTGCGCAAGGCATTCTCGGCATAGATCCGCACTTCGAGCGCCACCCCTTGCGGTATCACGGCCTGCGACAGATCCGGCGCGGTCCCGTTGGCGGTGAGAAGCATCCACTCGACCAGGTCGATGCCGGTCACGCTCTCGGTAATGGCATGTTCGACTTGCAGCCGCGTGTTGACCTCCAAAAAATAGAAAGCCTGCTGCACGGGGTCGTAAATAAATTCGACCGTGCCGGCGCAACGATACAAAACTGAACGGCCCAAGCCAACGGCGGCGGCCCACAACTGTTGCCTGACGGTCTCGGGCAGATGCGGCGCGGGGGTTTCCTCGACCACTTTCTGGTTACGCCGCTGCAACGAGCAGTCACGTTCGCCCAGCGCGACAACCTGGCCCAAACCATCGCCAAAGATCTGCACTTCGATATGCCGTGCCTGGTCGATAAAACGCTCGACAAAGACTCCCGCATGCGCAAAAAACGACTGCCCCAAACGCCGCACCGAATCGAATGCGGCGCTCAACTCGGCCGCGTCGTTGCAACGAGTCAAGCCGATACCTCCGCCACCCGCGGTGCTTTTAAGCATTACCGGATAGCCTATCCGCGCGGCCGCCTGATGCGCCGCCGCCGCGTCGGCCAACAGACCGGAGCCCGGCGTGAGCGGCACCCCGGCAAGCGCCGCGAGTTCACGCGCCGCATGCTTCAAGCCGAACTGCGCCATCTGTTGCGGAGTCGGGCCGACAAAGACAATACCTTCAGCCTCGCACTGCGCCGCAAACTCGGCATTCTCGGACAAAAAACCGTAACCCGGAATAATTGCCTGGGCCCCACTCTGTTTGGCAGCGGCCAGGATCAAATCGGCGCGCAAATAACTCTGCGCCGCCGTATGACCGCCCAGCGGGAGCGCGACATCGGCCATGCGCACATGCAGGCTGTCGCGGTCGGCGTCGGAATACACCGCCACACAGCGGATCATCATGCGCTTGAGCGTACGCGCGATACGGCAGGCAATCTCACCGCGATTGGCAATCAATACAGTATCGAACATAAGCCGTGCGGAATCAGACATGGGACACCACGGTTGCGTCGCTGGGCCGGCCCAGATAGCTGGCCCACCCGCCAAACTCGGTGATATCGCGTGCACCCTGCAAAGCGCAGGGTTCGCAAATAAAACCTTTGACCTCGCTGCCGTCGGCGAGCATCACCGTACCGATACCCAGCGGTGCTGGCACACCCGCCACAAAAGTCCCGAAGGTGGCGCTGGGAATATCCCACAGTTCAAGGCGAATCGCGGCACCGCTCCCGGCGCGCGCCAGACCGGGCTTCGGCGGCTGGGTATGAGCCAAAGCATACAGCCGGTAGTTGGAGGCGGTCGCCGCGCTCGCGACAAAACGCGCACCGCGCGAGGTCAGTTCATGATTCAGCGGCATGCCGCGCAGATGGGCACCGACCACCGCCAGACGTATCATCTCCCCGGCGCTCTGAGCCGGTATCTGGTCCGCTTCCGGCTGGCTCGGCGCGATGCCGGATGCGGGACGCAACGGCAAACCGGTGGCGCCCCGGGTCAGACCCGTGACTTGATGCCAGTGCGCGGCAAAAGCCGCCAAGCCGCGCTCTTGCCAGGCATTACCGATCAAGGTGATGCCAAAGGGCAAACCGTCTTCACGCAAGCACGCCGGCACCGCCACCGCGCTCCAGTCGAGCAGGTTGACGAAGTTGGTATAAATGCCGAGATTGCTGTTTAGACGTACCGGGTCGGCCTGCACCTCGGCGATACGATAGTGGGTCGGCGCAGTCGGCACCAGCAAGGCGTCAAATTGCGCCAACACCGCATCGGCGCGACGCTTGAGGCCGGCCAGCCGATACAAACCGTCAAAGGCATCGGCAGCGGAGAAGGTCTTGGCCTTGAAGATGATCTCCCTCACCACCGGATCGATCTCGACCTCGTGCGCTGCGGCAAAACCACGAATCGCGGCATAACGCTCCGCCACCCACGCCCCGTCATAAAGCAAGGCGGAGACCTCGTCAAACACCGAAAAATCCACCGGTACGCAGCTCGCACCCAGGGCTTCCAGGGTCTGGACCGCCGCCTGGAAGGCTTGTGCTGCAAGTACGTCGCCGAAAAACTCCGGCTGGGCCGGAATCCCGAAACGCGGTGACGCGGGCAAGCGCCAATTGCCGGCGCCTTGCGGTATTTCGCGCGACAGGCCGTCCTCCGGATCGAGCACCGCCGCAACATCGTAGACCCGCAGCGCGTCGTCAATGCTGGTGGCAAACACGGTAACGCAGTCCAGGGTGCGGCAAGCCGGCACCACGCCGGTATTGCTGAAAGCGCCCCGGGTCGGTTTGATGCCGACGATATTGTTGAGCCCGGCCGGAACCCGGCCCGAGCCGGCAGTATCGGTGCCCAGGGCAAACGGCACGATGCCGCGCGCGACCAGCGCCGCCGAGCCGGCACTGGAGCCGCCCGAGATATAGGCGGGATCGAAAGCATTGCCGGTCACGCCGTAGGGCGAGCGCACCCCAACCAGGCCGGTGGCAAATTGATCGAGATTAGTCTTGCCGAGCACAATCGCCCCGGCATCGGTCAAGCGCCGCACCACGGTGGCGTCGCCGGCCGGTAGATAAGCAAAAGCCGGGCACGCCGCGGTGGTGGTCAAACCGCGAACATCGATATTGTCCTTCACGGCAAACGGGATGCCGTAGAGCGGCAAACGCGACAAGTCGCCTCCGGCGGCATCCAGCCTGGCTTGCAAGCCGGCCAAGCGGAGTTCAAGTTCGGCGGGTGCAATGATGGAGATCCAGGCCGGATCGGATCGATCCAGCCCGGATCTCAGTTCGCCCAATAATTTCCCGGGGGTATGACCCGTCTGGTAGGCTCGCTGCCAATCGAAAATTGACCATCCCAGCATCTGGTATTTCCTCTTGTGTACAAGTTTCCAAAACCGCAAGAGTCGTGCCACTTATGCCGGAAGCATGCCAGGCCTGGTTTGGCGCATACATGAGAGCGGTTTGCCGCGGCTGTGCAAGCGGTTACGGCGCACCAGCCTGACGCGATATGCGCTCTATTTGGGCGTCGATGCCATGATGATGTGCGCCGCGGCGCGGGGTCGCACCGGGAGCAGCCAGGCTTGTCGAGCCGCTTGGCCGCGCGCCCTCCTCCGCTCAGCCGGCCTCGACCGGGCTGGGCGCGTCATGCCAGGCGCGGATAAAGTCGAGCACGGCACCGGCGCCGATCGGCTTGGAGAACAGATAACCTTGTACGCACTGGCACCCCTTGTCGCGCAGGAATTCAAGCTGGGCGGAGGTTTCGACGCCCTCCGCGATCAAGGTCATGCTCAAATTACCGGCAATCGAGATAATGCTGCTCGCAATCGCTACGTCGAAGGCGTTGTCGGGCAGGCCGGCCACAAAAGACTGGTCGATTTTGATCACATCGATGGCAAAAAACTTCAGGTAGTTCAGCGAAGAATATCCGGTGCCGAAATCGTCGATGGAAATCCGCACCCCCAGATTCTTCAGCGCCAGCACCTCTTCGGCCGCGTGTTGCCGAGCCAGGATGCGTTCGGTCAGCTCCAGCTCCAGCGTGTGCGGCGGCAACTGATAACGCTCCAGGGCGGTCTTGATTTCGTCGACCAGATCGGCGCCGCGCATCTGATTGGCGGCAATATTGATCGCCATCACCAAGTCGGGATAACCTTGCGAACTCCACATCGCAGCCTGCTGGCAGGCGGTGCGGATGACCCAGGTGCCGATCGGCACGATCAGGCCCGACGCTTCAGCCAAGGGAATAAACTCGTTCGGACCGATTTCGCCCAAGGTCGGGTGACGCCAGCGTAACAAGGCCTCAACCCCGATCACCCGCTGGCTCACGATATTCACCTGCGGCTGGAACACCAGGTAAAGCTCGCCGCTGCTCAAGGCGCGCGCCAGGTCGCCCAACAAAATGGTGTGGCGCGATGAATGCTGCAAGGTCTGCGAGCGGGCAAACCGATAGCGGTGCCGGCCGGATTCCTTGGCCGCGAACATGGCCTGGTCGGCCTCCCGGATCAAGTCGTCGGCACTCTTGCCGTCTTGCGGATACAAGGCAATCCCGATGCTGGCGCTCACCACGTGGTCGTACAGAATCGGCAGGATCGGCTCGTCGAGCGACTCGATCAAGCGATCCGCCAGGGTCCCCACCGCTTCCAGCGTTTTCACCGACGACACCACAATCACAAATTCATCGGCACCGACCCGCGCGAAAAAATCCGAGTCCCGCGCGGTCACGCTGAAACGGCGTGTCACTTCAACCAGCACCGCGTCGCCCACACGGTGCCCGAAACGCTCGTTCACCGTCTTGAAGCCGTCGAGATCGATATATAAGACGGCCGCAATCCCGCCTTCGAGCCGCGCTTGCGAAATGCGATATTCGATCCAGTCGCGCAGCAATTCCCGGCTCGGCAACTGGGTCAAGGGATCGAGATTGGCCTGTTGTTTGAGACGCTGGGTCAGCATCTTCTTCTCGGTCAATTGCTTGCGAATCAATAGATAGATCAGCGCCAGCAAGAGCGTGGTGCAGATCGCCAGTGCCGCCATGCTCTTTTGCGCGTGACTGGCACGCTGCACCAGCATGTGCTGCACCACAAATTCATCCTGTTCCTTGATGATCAGGATACGCACGATGCCGGCGTGAATTTCGGTATAGAAATTAATTGAGCCGCTGTCGGCCACCGCCCGCAAGGCTGCGGCAAAGCCTTCGGTGCGCTGCACGTCGATCGGGCGTTGCGACAGCAACAATTGCTGCTCAACATACCGATGCAGAAGCGGCAGTTCACCCGCCAAGGCGGTGTCGACCGACAAAATCGAATCCAGCACCGAAAAGTTGATCGCCAGATTGGTCAATGCATCCTGGTATTTGCGTAAATATTCAGGATCCTGCGTCATCAGGAAATCGCGTTGATAGTCTTCAATCAAAACCAAGCCGGTATCGATATTTTTGACCGTGTTGATTGCCTGTTCGATTTTGATCAGTTGGTCATTGCCGGCGAGATAAGCACGGGTATCGAGCAGGGATGAAATCGCAAAACCGGCCATAAACAGCAAACCGGCGAGAAAGCCAATCAATACCTTGTTTTCAACTCGTATCTGCTTGATACGCACGACCAGGCCGGGTAATTGAATCGGTAGGGTGATTCTCATGGCTGGTGTGTCGCTCCAAAACGTCAGGTTCGGATACCGCGCTTTTCACCTTTGCTTCTCATTTCGACTTCTTATTTCCGGCTTTTTTACTTCTATCGCATCTTTTACTTTTTTAAACCAAGTCAATTGATTATACGGAACGACGCGGGTTTTGCGTGCGGAGCATAATTAAGATAATTGAGGGCGGAACCTCGGTGGCACGGGTCAGCCCACCACGGGTGCCGGGTGTCAAACCGCGACCTCACCCGGTTGGTCGCGAGCCGGACTGAAGTCGGGCGCAACGGAACCCGCAGTCCGAGTCGCGGTCGTATACATACATGATTTCAAGCTGTGGAATCTGTCCTCCGCCTGTGCCATGTTCAAGGAATAGAACGTCATGAAACCTGTCCGCCTTGTTCTGCCGTTGCTGTTGCTCGCGCTGTGCGGCAGCCCCGCTCTGACCTATGCGTACGGCACGTCGGCTGCGGCGTCGACCGATACGGCGGCGGGCGGCGCATTCACCGCTCAGAATACCCAGGTTGCGGCATCATCTGGCTCGACCAAGCCGACCACCGCCGCTCCCACTCGCCCACGGCTGACAATCGGCGTGACCGACCCCGACACTAAACTGAATTTACCCTGGTTTGTCACCGACACCGTCAACGAGGTCAATACCCGGGCACCGGCACGTGACTTCCTGCATCAGGTCGAGAATGATTTATAAGCAGCTTGGCCCCAAGCGGTATCGGAGTTTGTTTCCGAATACATCGAGCAAGAGTCGATTACCGCGCCGATTCCGTATCGGCTATTAAAATTAGCCCAGCACAATAAGAATTTTCTTATTTTATATCCCAATATAAATAATAAATTTATGCACTGCGCGGCATCGAATCATATCCCATTATAAAGAATGTGACTCATCAATATAAATATGCTAATTTTTCAAGCTGATAATTGATGAATTAAATCGACCTCATGCCTGTCTCCTGCACCTTTCAATTGAACAACAAAACAACCTCTTTCTTGCAATGCCCAGGCGTCGGGAATTTACTCGCTTTCTCGGGGACCGGCCCAGGCCGCGACAATCCAGCGGAAACGGCGGTGGCAAATGTGGGCCCGCTGCCCGCGGGTAGGTATTACATCGTGGATCGTCAATCGGGAGGGCGTTTAGGCACAATTCGAAATTTTTGGTATACACATGGATTTGGCACGACAGATCGAAGTCAATGGTTCATGCTTTGGCGCGAGAAAACAGGTGACGTTACGATGATCAACGGAATTCGACGCGGTGCATTTCGATTACATCCGATGGGCCCGTTAGGCTTAAGCGAAGGCTGCATAACGGTGGTCAATCCATATCAGTTCAGGAGGTTGGCCGATTACCTACGTAAGCGAGGTGCAACGATAAATGTTCCTGGCACCGGCCTTAAAGCATACGGTACGGTTCAGGTAAAATGAAGCAAATTTCACTCATCTTCTTTAATCTGGCGATATCGTTAATTGGCGGCTACTTGCTTAGTCAATATATCGCGAATCTACCTTATGAAATGCCTTGGTTCCTCGGATCAATTCGATTTGTTTTGCATGCTGTCGGGCATCGTGAATTAGACAACCCCGATGCTTTGGAAGCGCTCGGGATCATAGTCCTGGTGTTGGTTTCAGTCATATTCGTCGGCGCCGTCGTCTGGCTCTGCAACATAGGGGTACGACGTTATCTCTCGGCGCGTAGCGCAAACTCACACTAAAACACCGCACGCCCCTTGACCAGTCGCACATAAAAAAACCGCACTCCTTTCGCCACACCTTAAGCTGGCATGACAATGAGTGCGGTTTACACAAGTACTGCGCCGGGGTCGCGCATAAGGCATAACGCTAGCGCGGCACCCAACTCACCCTCGATCAAGCCGGCCGCCGTACCCCGCCGATCTGACCGCGATCATCGCGGTCGGTGCGAAACACCGATACCGCATCCTTCAGACGCCAGGCTTGCTCCTCCAGCGAACCCGCAGCCGCAGTCGCCTGCTCCACCAATGCCGCATTTTGCTGTGTGACTTCGTCCATCTGCGTCACAGCGATATTGACTTGGTCGATACCGGTGCTCTGCTCCGCCGAGGCGACGGCAATTTCATGCATGATCGCGCTGACCCGGGCGATGGCGGCGACGATCTCGCTCATGGTGGCACCCGAGCGGGTAACCAATTGCGCACCGGCCTCGACCCGGCCCGAGGAATCGCTGATCAAGGTTTTGATTTCCTTGGCGGCGCTTGCACTGCGTTGCGCCAACGAGCGTACCTCGCTGGCCACCACCGCAAAACCGCGGCCCTGCTCGCCGGCGCGGGCTGCTTCGACGGCGGCGTTCAGCGCCAGAATATTGGTCTGGAAAGCAATCCCTTCGATCACCCCGACAATATCGGCAATTTTGTGCGAATCGCCCACCATGTTTTGCATGGTGCCGACCACGTCCTGGGTGATCTGCCCGCCCTGTTCAGCCAGTTGCGAAGCACTGCGGGCCAGCGCGCTCGCCTCTTGCGCGTTTTCCGCGGTCTTTTTGACAGTGGTGGTCAACTCTTCCATGCTCGCGGCGGTTTCTTCCAGCGAGGCGGCTTGCTCTTCCGTACGCTGAGACAAATCGGTGTTGCCGACCGCGATCTCGCTGACGCCGGTATTGATCGACTCGGTCGCGTCGCGCAAGGTCGACACGGTAGTGCGCAAGCCGTCTTGCATATGTTTGAGGGCGGCACTCAATTGCCCCATCTCGTTGCTGCTTCGGACCACAATATGTTCGGTCAAATCGCCCTCGGCGATATGCTCAAAACTGACAATAGCCGCGTTGACCGGCACCACAATCGCGCGCACCAGCGCAATCCGCGCCAGCCACGACAGCACCAGTGCGCCCGCCACACCGGCCAGCACCAGGATCATGACAAAACGAAACCGTGCCTGAGCTTGTTCGAAACTTTGCTGTTCTTGGTCCAATTGCAATTTTTCCACCGCCAACATCGCTTTTTCATAGCTGCTGTATAACGCGGTCAGTTTATGCGCCTGAAATTGCTGGAAGCCGTCTTTATCCCCGGACTTGAGCAAGGCCATTGCCGGCATTACCCCGTCGCGCAAAAAGATATCGCGTTTGTCCTGCATATCCTGGCTCAAGCGGCGCTCTTCGTCGCTATTGCCCGCATGGCTGAGATAATCATTAAGCCGATCCGCGGATCCTTTCAGATATTGGTCCGAGCGCGCCAGCACCGCGGCCGCGCCGTCGGCGTCGTTCAGGTTGACCAGCGATTCATAGGTCGCCAGCGCCAGGCGCAGGCGCAGCAACTGGCTGGCGCTGCCTTCAAGATTGGCGACGGCCGGCGTATTGACGGTATACATTTCCTGTAGCGAGCGATTACCTGCGCTTAGCGACACCAAACCCGTCGCGGCGCCAATCACCAAAACCACGCCGAATAGCAGAATCATCAAACTTAAATAAGCTCGGATGGACAAATTTTTAAGCATAAGTGCTTGATCCCAGGTAAACGTGTCATTGCGACGCATACCTGACGCCGGATAGACGGGTATGGCTCAATGCTTTTATTTTTGAATTGGCTTTGTGCGCCGGCGCTAATTTCAATCACTCAACGCAATCGAGAAGCCGCCAGCGTAATACATGATGGGCCATGAGAGTAAGGAAATATGAGATATTCAGTTCGATCAAACCATGCCGCACCCAAATAATGGGATTTACAACAAAAACCATGTCGCGGCATTAATTTTTAAATATATGCTTACCTTCAGATTCGCCGCCCTCGCGAAGGCGGCGGGAATCTAAATGGGCGTGGGCCTAAATCAAGTTAAACATCACCCGGCCGATCCCGGCGATTTCACCTACCACCTCGTCGGCACCGGGCGCAAAATAACAACCCGAATAAGAACCGGTGGTAACCACTTGCGCTGGTGCAATCGTTTGTCCCTGCGCAATCAGCTTGCGCACCAGCCAGATCAACAGGTGGCGCGGGTCGCCCACCGGATTGCCGCCGGCTCCGGCGAGGACGGTTTGCGCACCACAGCTAAAAATCATGTCGGGCGCGACAAAGTCGAAGTCCGGCGCGTAAGGCACGGCATCGCCGATAATCAAACCGCCGTTGTTCTGCAAATCGGCCAATTGTGCCAGCTTGGCGATCTGCGGCCATTTTGCATACCGGCTATCGACAATCTCAACCACCGCCATCATCTGTGCGACTTGCTCAAGGATTTCGGCATCGCTTGACTGGGCATGGTTAGCGTTGATTTCAGACTTGAAACGGAAGGCAATTTCCAGTTCCAGTCCGACCTTGGTGAACTGGCTGCAGACGATATCCTGGTGGTTGAGCCAAACCTTGGCGGCCGGGATCGGCGCATACGAAGGTCCGTCGAGCGGTGGCCCGACCTTATAAGCACCCGCGCCACCCAGCGCCGCAAGCGTCAATTGCTGTACCGCATAAGCCTCGGCTGCGCTTTTCGGCAAAATGGCGTCGTCCAGATTGTCCAGGGTGATGCGCGCTTGGCGCGCGGCCACCAGTTGTTGGGCAAGCAACATCGCTTCAGGAGTTTTTGACATCGATTTCAAGACCTCGCGTTATACGGAATCCGGGCGCATAGCCCGCGGCAGGCCAGGGTGCGGAAAATCCGCCCCGGCTCGCGGCAAGTGCTCGGACAGCTTGGAAAATGGCGGCGCTCGTGGCTGCTCGGATAAAAATTGAAACCGAACGCCTTAAAATCCGGTTCGAACCGGCAAGTTTGGTATTTTGCATCCAAAATGAGACAAACATGTAAAAATCCATAATGCTGGCTGAGCCGCCTGGAATCGACGAAAATACGCGTGTTACATTGATTCAGGGTGTTCGGCGTGAAGGCGCCGCACCTAAAACGCCGGGCATAAAGTCGTTCGACGCGACTACGCCCAGCGTATTGCATTTGATTTCCCACGAAATAGCCTCAGGCATTTGGAGTAAAGATGGAGCCCCGTCACTTAACTGCCGCGCCCCTGGCCGCCAAACTCGCGATGCCGGCTCAGTTCACCATTGAGCGGCCGGTCCTGCATGAAGCCGTCACCAATGCCGTGCGCAAAATGATCGTCGAGGGTGCCTTGCCGCCGGGTACCCGGCTCAACGAGCGCGACCTGTGTGCCTCGCTGGGGGTGTCGCGCACACCTTTGCGCGAAGCGCTCAAGGTGCTGGTCGCCGAAGGACTGGTCGAGCACCATCCCAACCGCGGCGCCGCCGTGGCGGTCTTGAACCGACAGGAAGTCAGCGATATGTTCGACCTGTTGGGCTGCCTGGAAGCCTATGCGGGCGAGCTGGCTTGTGCGCGCATCACCCCGGAGCAACTCACGCACATCGGCGCCTTGACCGATGAAATGGCGGACTGCCATCGGCGCGGCGACTTGCCCGAGTATTACGAACTCAACCGCAAGATCCACAACACAATCAATGAGATCGCCTGCAACAGCGCACTCAGCCAAACCTATATTGCCTTGAACCGGCGGGTTCAAGCCTTGCGTTTTCGTTCCAACCACGATCCCAAGAAATGGGAACATGCGATGCAAGACCATCGACAGATGATAAAAGCGCTTGAGGCGCGCGACGGGCAACAACTTGCCGCCGTGATGCGCAGCCACCTGATGGAAAAGAAAATCGCCGTACTGGCGATGCTGCTGACCCAGGCTTGAATGAGTCCGGCGTAGGGGCCCCGGCCTCCTATGCGCATCGGTTCGGCGCCCGTCGAACCATGCCGGCATCGCCATCGACTGCCCCCAAGTTGATCCAAGCCGGTCAGCCTGGGAGGCATCGGGCCGGCCACCGGCCACGCCGGTCCAAGCTTTCCTTATACGAATTTCCTTGATGCATTGCGCAGCCAGACTGCTAACATCAATATATTGAGATATCACGGTGTTTTGCTGCAGCGCAGCGTTAGCACAGCCCCTTGAGTACTCCCACCCTCACCTCTTAAACCGGCCGCGCCCGGTCACACGGTCCATGAAGCAAGCCACCGTCGCCGAATTATTGGCACTCGCATTAAAGCAGCCCGCGTTGGGAGAACGGATGAGCCTCGCCGCCAGCGGCGTGGCGCTGGCACATTTCAATGGCGCCGACTTCACCAGCGACTATCAGCCCATCTTCGATGTCGGGGTGGGCGGCGTGATTCAATCGCTGGCGGCATCACCAGACAGTGCGGACCGCTTTGGCGACGAGGTCGGCTTCGAAGCCACGTTGCGTTTGGTGGATAAGGAGGGATCGCCGAAAAGCCTGTTTGCGGCAGCGGCCGACGATGCGCAATTGGTCGGACTGGATCGTTTGGCACGGGCTCTGCATGCGATCAATTTTTTCGGCGCAGGCCGTTCCAGTTTGCTCTTTCTCAATGTGCACGAGCGGCTGCTGAAGAGCGTCAAATACGATCACGGCCGCCATTTTTCGGAAGTGCTGCTGTCGTTTGGGCTGAACCCGGCGCGCATCGTGATCGCCTTGCCGGAAGTTGCGGTCGCGCATCGCACCTTCGTCGGTTACCTGATCAAAAGCTATCAGAGCTTTGGCTTTAAAGTCGCGGGCAACCTGCCCAATGCGGGTCAAATCTTATCCGTGTCGGATATGGCACGGCTCGATTTTATCAAGATCGACACGGCGAATGCCTTGCGCGATTCGGTGGTCAAACCGCTGGTCGGTTATGCCAGCCGGCTGCGGATTCCGTTGATTTTCAAAAATGTCGACGATGCCGCCCAGTTCACCATGCTGCAGCAATATGATGTGCGCCTGGTGCAAGGCAAATTGTTTTCGCCACGTAAAGCGCTGGTCCTGTCGGCCCAGCCGAACTAAGGCCCAAGTCCGGCGCGGCTTGCCGATTGGTTCAAACTCATCCCACCAGCCCGCGGTAACCGGCCCAGCCGCGCCTGGGTCGCATCAGTGTCCGGCCACCAGCTTTGTCATGGGCAAAAAGTGCTCGCCGATGCGTACCACCGAACAATTCACAATCACGTTGAGCGACGCCACCACGACCTCGCCTGCCGCCTGCGCCTTCAGCACTTCGTCTTCCGAACGCAATTCGCGCGGCGTATGGCCTGCTTGCCAGGTCACGCCGAACACTTCCCAAAGGGGGCTGTATTCCGCCACATCGTCATCGTCGGCGCCGAGATTTCCCGGGGCTGTGGGCAAAACGCTGGGTTGCGCATAATTCAGGAATTTATAAATGCGGGCGATAGCCGAGTGCGGGTTGGGGTGCGGCTGGTTCGCCGGCAATAGATTCGCCAGACGCGGCGCATAGTTGGCATTGCTGGCCAGCGCCATGGATTCATTCGATACGTCAGTGGTCACGTAGTCGGTAATTTTGCCTTCGTACCAGCCATGCACCAGCGGCAGTTCAATCCGGGTTTGCTGTGCCCGATCGTCGGTAGCGCCGGTCGATTTGGCGGAATCGACGGCGCAGCCGGATAAAACCAATGCCGTGACGGCCGCAGCCAAGCCGGCTAAAACGCGCCTGCGCCACACAGGTGCGGGGCGCCCGATGCTCGTATCCTTGCTCAACATACCTATCTCCTTGGTCGGCCGCCACTGGCGGCAGGTGAAATCGTGTACGGGCAGAGCGATGGTTTCGATCTGCGTAGCCAATGGTCGCGTCGACGCAGAAAACATCAGCTCCACCATACTAATCGCTAAGCGATACCCAACGCTTGCAGGATCGGCAACTGGACCTGAGCAAAGCGATAGGCTTGTGCGCTCAAGGCGGCAAGTTCGGGTACCGAAAGGTCGGTGGCATCGGCCAGGGCCGAGGCAGTCAGTGCGGCATGGGCAAATTGGGCCCACTGCGCGGGCTCAGCGCCGACTGACGAAGCGGGTTGCAGTCCGCCCGCCAAGCCGCCACTCAAACGCGCCAACAGAAACAATTGCGGCACACGCGGCACCCGGATCCCCGAACCCGAAACCGGGCTAACCAGAAAAGGCACCTCGCTTTGCCGCAGCGCCCGCTCGCAGATCGCGGCATTCAGCCGGGCAGCAACCGGCCGCGCCGCGGCTATCGCGGCCTCCTCCTGGACATTCAGCAACACCCCTGTGCCGATCAATACCATCACCGCCTTGACGAGATGCGCCAGATCCATGCCGTGCTCCCGCACGCACGTTTCAATGTGCCGCAGGGTTTGCGGCAGGTAACCGGTCAGGGCGTCGAGAATCGGCTCATAGATTGCGGCGGGCAAGTTTGCCTCGCCCAGCGCCCCGGTGACGGTCAGCCGCACCGCAGCCCTGGGCAATGCCAGGATCACCCGCTGCGCGCGCCAAGCCGCGTGTTGCTCGCCCAGGCTAAGCCGGGTTCCATCCTTGATCCAATAGTCGCGGCGAAATGCCCGATTCACACAAAAATCGCGCGTGGTTTCGCGCAATACCAAATCAGGCATGCCCGCCACCAAAGCGGTTTGTTCCGGCGTGAGATTAAGCGCATCGAGATGATCGAGATAGTGGGCCGACGCGGCGTAGGTCAGACCGGCTTGCGCGAGCAAGGCCTCGACCTGGCCGAACGGCATGGGTTGCCAGTCGCGATTGAAATATTCATGGGCCAGATAAGCGGTACTTTCACCGGCTAAAGCATGCACCCGTTCGGCCAATTGCGGATTGGCCCGCGCATAACCCGGCCGGGCGGCAAACACCGTTGCGGCAAAAGCGACGGCCGCCGCAATGCGCGCCGCGACATCTTCTTCCGGCGCCACCGGGGCGCCGGCCGTCGACCTGGCTTCGGTCGCCACCGCATCCGTTGTTGCGGCATCGGTTGTTGCGGCATCGGTTGTTGCGGCATCGGTCGCGGGCCTGGCGCTGCCCTGAAAATGCCGATGCATCAATTCACGCACCGGCAGCATCGCGGTCCACCCCGGCTGAGCGTTATAGCTGAGATAGAGCACCCCGCCGCGCTTGAGCTTGCGGCGAATAAAATCAATGATGACGGCGCGGTTCTCCGGGGAAATCCAGCTCCAGATTCCATGCATGCCGATGTAATCGAAATCCGGCAGATCGTCGCGGGTACAAAATTCCGCAAAACGCTCGGCCGATAATTCA
>JAMFSV010000100.1 GCA_026225455.1 Burkholderiales bacterium
CGCCGTCGGCGGCGATGGCCCAATGGTTGCGAGCCGCAAGCTGGTCGGCTTCGCTACGTGCATAGACCGGGCCGATCGGTTTGGTCGGGTGGGCGAACGCCGGATCGTCCGGATCGACTTCGACCCGTGTGAGCAGCGTCGCCACGGCGCGTCCCGGCGGCAATAGATTGGCTAGCTCCTGCTCGATCAAATACCCGATCATCCCTTCCGATTCAGCATCCAGCACATCCAGCGGCGCCGCGAAAGATGCGCCGGCCGCCGCCGCTTGTAACGCCAGCAGCCCGACCTGAGGGCCGTTGCCGTGAGTAATAATCAACTGATTACCCTCGGCCAGCCGTGCAATCTGCGTCGCAGCGTGGCGAATGTTGGCAATCTGATTGGCCACCGTCATCGGTTCGCCGCGTCGCAGCAACGCGTTGCCGCCTAATGCAATGAGTATGCGCATCGCCGGGTCTCAAGCGAGAGTCGCGACCAGTACTGCTTTGATCGTATGCATCCGGTTTTCCGCTTGCGAAAAAACGATCGAGGCATCCGACTCGAAAACCTGGTCGGTAACCTCCAGCTCGGACATGCCGAATTGTTCATGAATCTTGCGGCCGGTTTCGGTCTCCAGATTGTGATAGGCGGGCAAGCAGTGCATAAAGCGCGTACGGGGTTTGCCGCTGGCCAGCATCAACGCCGTATTCACTTGATACGCTTTGAGCAAAGCGATGCGTTCGCCCCACGCTTCCACAGCTTCTCCCATTGAAACCCAGACGTCGGTGTAGATGAAGTCCACCCCTTTCACGGCGGCCTGCGGGTCGTCTGTCAGCATAATGCGCGCCCCCGTTGTTTCGGCCAGCCTGCGCATTTTTTCGACCAGCTCAGCGGCCGGCCACAAGTTGCGCGGCGCGGCAATGCGCACATCCATGCCCATCTGTGTGCCGCCGATCAACAAGGAGTTGCCCATATTAAAACGGGCGTCGCCGAGATAACAAAACGATAATTCAGACAATGGTTTCTCGCCGAATTCTTCCATGGTCAATAGATCGGCCAGTACCTGGGTCGGATGAAATTCGTCGGTCAGGCCATTCCACACCGGCACGTGCGAATACTGGGCGAGGTCTTCGACCATGCTTTGATGAAAACCGCGATATTCGATACCGTCATAAAGCCGGCCCAGCACGCGTGCGGTATCTTTCAACGATTCCTTGCGGCCTAACTGCGAGCTGGACGAATCGATATAAGTGACATGGCCGCCCTGGTCGTGGACCGCGACTTCGAAGGCGCAACGCGTGCGCGTCGAGGTCTTTTCGAAAATCAGCGCGATATTTTTCCCGTTGAGTTTCGCTACCTCGTTGCCCGCATATTTTGCGCGTTTGAGTTCGGCTGACAGATCCAGCAGAAAACGGATGTCGCGTGGGTTGAAATCCTGCATGTTCAACAGACTGCGGTTGCGTAGATTGAATGCCATGATGGGTAAATCCTTGAGTTGAGCGTTAAGCGTTAAGTCTTAAGCATTAAATCGGATCGCGTTCGAGCGGGCAGGTCATGCAATGACCGCCGCCTCTGCCGCGCCCCAATTCGCCGCTGGGAATGGTGATGACTTCCACGCCGGCTTTACGCAATTGAGTGTTGGTGTAGACGTTGCGGTTGTAGGCGATCACCACGCCCGGTTCGAGTGCAATCACGTTATTGCCGTCATCCCATTGCTCGCGCTCGGCTTCCCATGCGTCGCCGCCGGTGGTTACCACGCGCAAGGTTTTCAGGCCAATGGCCCGGGCGATAACTTCCAGCAGCGGCGCCGTTTCGGCACGCGCATCGAGTGCGCCGGGCTGGGCGCCGGGGCGCAAACTGGTACAGCGGATCTGCTGTACCACCTCGGGGAAAATCGTCACCAGATCGCGGTCGCAAAAGGTCAATACGGTGTCGAGATGCATCGCTCCGCGCGAGCGCGGCAACTGTGCTGCGATTACCTGCTGCACGGTGCCTTGCGCAAACAAGGCGCGCGCCAATTGCGCCACCCCCTGCGGGGAACTGCGCTCGCCCATGCCGATCAACACCACACCAGGCGATAAGGGCATCACGTCGCCGCCTTCGAGAGTCGCGCCGCCATGCTCGAGATCGGGATCGCCCCAGGTAATTTTTGTGCCGGCGAACACCGGATGAAAGCGATAGATGGCTGCGCTCAGCAAGGTTTCCTGACGGCGCGCGGGCCAATACATCGAGCCGAGCACCGCGCTGTCGTTGATCCAGCAACTGTTATCCCGGGTGAAGAGTGCGTTGGGCAAGGGCGGCAGCAGAAAGCCGGTCTGCTCCACACACTGCGCCAGCAGGCCCGCCGGTGCAAAAGGCAATTCGCCGCGGACTATCCCGCCGATCAGGCGTGTGGCGAGTTCGTCGGGCTTCATTTCGTCCAACCAGGGCCGCATCTGGGCCGCCAATTCGAGGTCCAGCGTGCCGGGCGACAGCTTGCGCTGCAACACCCAGTCACGCGCCTCGCGCTGTTCGAGCACGTCCGCCAGCAGGTCATGCGTATCGAAGACTTCAACGTCGTGCTCCTGCATGGCATTGACGAAAGCGTAGTGATCGGTTTTTGCTTGCGCCACCCACAGCACGTCATCGAACAGCAGGTCGCGGCAATTGGCGGGGGTGAGCCGGGCTTGCGCCAGTCCCGGTTTGCAGACCAAGACTTTGCGCAGTTTGCCGACTTCCGAATAGACACCGAGTGACATAACCATTCCTTAAGGATTTATAGACCCAGCGCGCCGGTCGCCAGCAGATAGGCGGCCAAGGCGGCAAACACCAGCAACGCCGCCACGATCGCGATTTCGAATGGCTGGAACAGACGTTTTCCTTGTTCGCGCTTGGCCCAGCCGTAGAGCAGCACACCCGGCGCGTACAGCAGGGCGCTTAACAACAGGTATTTCGGCCCGGCGGCATACAGCAGCCAACCGCAATAAACCGTCGCCAAGGTGCCGATCAACATGTCGCGGCCGCGCTTGGCGTCACCGGCGGCATAACCTTCGCCGCTTAACGCGATACGCGTGGCATATATCGCCGAAAACAAGTAAGGGATCAGGATCATCGAGGTGGCGAGCGAAATCAGCGCCTGATAGGTCGCATTCGATACCAGCGTAAGAATCAAAAATAACTGCACCAGACCATTGGTCAGCCACAGTGCATTGGCCGGCACCCCATGACGGTTTTCCCGCGATAGAAATTTGGGCATCACGCCGTCGCGGGCCGGGCTGAACAGGGTTTCGGCCGCGAGCAGGGTCCAGGCCAGCAACGCGCCGCCCACAGAGACCAACAGGCCGATGCTGATCAACAAAGCGCCCCAGGAACCGACGACTTTATCCAGCACTCCGGCCATCGAAGGGTTTTTCATCGCGGCCAGTTCGGCTTGCGGAACGATGCCCATCGACAGGAGCGACACGGCCATCAATAACGCCAGCACGATGACAAAGCCGAGCAAGGTGGCGCGGCCGACATCTTGATGATTACGGGCCCGGGCCGAATACACGCTGGCCCCTTCGATACCGATAAAGACCCATACGGTGATCAGCATGGTGCTTTTCACTTGGGCAAATACCGAACCGAGTTTTGGCGTGCCCCAGAATTCCAGGTTGAAGATGTGGCTGTTAAACGCCAGCAGCACCAATAGAATAAACAGCAGCAGCGGGATGATCTTGGCCACCGTGGTCACTGCATTCAATACCGCCGCGCTGCGTACGCCGCGCAGGATCAGCAGATGCATTATCCACAAAATAATCGATGCGCCAAGCACCGCCGCGCGGGTGTTGCCGTCGCCGAACAGCGGAAAGAAGTAGCCGAGGGTGCCAAACACGATGACCAGGTAACCGACGTTGCCGATCCAGGCACTGACCCAATAACCCCAGGCGGAATTAAAGCCGACAAACTCGCCGGCGCTGGCGCGTGCATAGGCGTAAATACCGTTGTCGAGCGCGGGCTTTCTCACGGCCAAGGTCTGGTACACAAAGGCCAGCATCAACATGCCGGCACCGGTAATCAGCCAGCCCAGCACCACCGCACCCGCACCCGCGCCGGACGCCATGTTTTGCGGCAGCGAAAATACCCCGCTGCCTATCATCGAGCCGACCACCAACGCGGTTAGCAGGCCCAACCGTAATTTCTGCGCGGGAGCGATTTTTGCCGTGGCCGACGCTATGTTTAATGGTGCGCTGGTCGATGAATCTGCAAGATTTTTCATGGCAAGGCAACCCGGGTCTGATGATGGCCCATTAGGTCACGGCGCCGCGAAAGGGCAGTTGATCTGCATCAGCTTTTGCCTAAATTGAAGAGGCGCTCAGCGTCAGCTTGGTGCGGGAGGTAGTGCGAGGATTAATTGATAAATAATGGGCAAGCAAGGGGCAAGCCGGTTTTTAAAATGCGGCTTGCCATGAAGAGATCAGGCCGGTGATGGAAGCGCAATCGAGCCAGGGCGGCGCTTGCGATGTGCACATGCCGTAACGGTCTCGACTGAACTACGTCGTCCGTTCAGCCCAAGGCTCAAAGCCGCTTTGCAGCACCGCCTGCAGCGCCTGGCGCAAATCTTCCGCGCGTTTGACGCCATATGAGGTTTCGAACTGGGCCTGAACTTCTTGCCATAAGGGAATGGCTTGGCGATAACGGGCCAAACCTGCTTTGGAGATCTGCGCCATTTTAGCGCGCCGGTCTACACCGGGTGCCATGCTCAACAAAGCTTCGCGTTGCAAGGGTTTGAGGTTGGTCGATAGCGTGGTGCGGTCCATCGCCATGATGGTGGCCAACTCTCCAATGGCGAGCGGTCCACTCGTCGCCAAGTGGTGGAGTATGGAAAATTGCGTGGTGCGCAGTCCGGCCCCCGCCAATGCTTGGTCGTAAGCTGCCGTCAGATAACGCGACGCTTTGCGTGCCGCAAGACAATTGCACACCGTATTGACGTTAAGTTCAGGCGCGGCGGCTTGACGCATGATGGAGTATTCCCGGGTTTGCAAAGTAGCATGATAAGCCCATATGCTCTGATTGGCTAAGGGCCGCGATCTCAGGCCGGCGTCGCTAAAACGTCTTGAGCTTGAGGCATCTGCAGCAAAAAAGAATTGAGCGTAATATGAGCATATGCGCTTATTTAAAGTGCTAACGTTACCTTGAGGAAATTTTCCATGCAACTCACCAACAAAACGGCGCTCGTCACGGGCGGTAACAGCGGTATCGGCTTGGCTACGGCACGGCTGATGCTTGAGCAGGGCGCGCGAGTCGCCATCACTGGGCGCGACCAAGCCAAATTGGATCAGGCGGTGGCTGAGCTTGGCCCGAATGCCTTGGGTATTCAGGTCGACCTCGATGACCCGGCGGCGCTGCAAGCCATGATCAAAACTGTAGGCGAGCATTTTGGTCAACTTGATATTGTGTTTGCCAATGCAGGTATTGGCGGCCCAAGCCCACTGGGCAGCACTACCTTGGAGGCATTTGAAACCATTCTGCGCACTAATGTGACCAGTGTGTTTTTCACCGTGCAGGCAGCTTTGCCGCTGATGAAAACCGGTGCGTCGATTGTGTTGAACGGGTCGGTGATGCGCGAGTTGGGTAGCCCCGGCACAGCCGCTTATTCCGCATCCAAGGGCGCTGTAACGGCCATGGCCAAGGTATTCGCGGGCGAACTCGCACCGCGTGGAATCCGCGTCAACGTGGTGATTCCCGGCGCGACACGCACCCCTATCTGGACCCGTGGCGCACGTCAAGGCGCGGCATTGAGCGATGTTGAAAAGAGTATGGCGCCGGCGATTCCGCTGGGACGCTTCGCCGAGGTCAATGAGATCGCGCAAGCGGTAGTGTTCCTCGCTTCGGATCTGGCCTCGGGCATGACGGGTGCCGAGATCGTGGTGGACGGCGGCACCATCGGCGCGCCGTTCGGTGCTCCCGCGTTCCGTAAGAGTTAAATAATCCTGGGCAAGAGTGGGGCCCTGCCGATGCGCACTGCGCATCGGCAGGGCTGTGCTCCGGCCTTATGTGTCAGCCGGCCAAGCGCAGTACCGTCAGTTGCAGGGTTGTGCGCCAGGTGAAACCCAGTTTTGTATACAAAGCGATGGCGGAAAGGTTGTCGCTGAGTACATGCAGGAACGGCACTTCGCCGCGTGCCACAATGGCATTCGACAAAGTCAGAATCAAATCCCGTGGGTAACCGCGGCCGCGGAAGGCCGGGTCGGAACACACTGCGCTGATCTCCGTGTAGCCGTCGAGATGCATGCGCTCGCCCGACATGGCAGCGAGCCTCCCGTCTACCCGAATTCCGAGGTAGTTGCCGAGTTCATAGGTGCGTGGGGCAAACGGGCCGGGCTTGGCCAAATCGACCAGTGCCATCATGTGATCCACATCAGCCGCGCCGAGTTGCGTGATGTGGGGTGCTTCGAGGCTGACGGGGATGGTCGGCCCGATCATTTGATCCAGATCTTTGGTGAAGACAATCTCGAAGCAGTCGGGCAGTGTCAGGGGATCCACCGTAAACAAGGCGGCATGATCCGTCGGTGTCATGATCTGCGCCATTGCCGCAAAACTTTCCGCCGTCGTGTCGGGCATGGCGATAAAGGGCGCGACGTCCGCCGGATAACGCCGAGCCAGCGTGCCGCCTTGGGCGAATGCGCTATGTTGCGAGGTCAGCGCGGACCAGATGACATTATCCAGTGGGTGAGCTGCGGCGCCGGCAAGGGGCATGACAGCGTTCGGCGACGGAATATCGAGCATGGACACAGAAAAAATCCCTTGGTTTCGAGCCTGATGGACGTGCGTTTAACGATCTGCGCCGCACATTGGCGTGGCCGGCCAAGCAAGGGCTGAAGGCCGCTTGGACCAGAGCGTTTGTAAGCAGGGATTTTACCGCAGAATGTCTGGATTAGAGTAAGGACAGATGCGGCCGAGAAGTGTCTCTTGCCGAGAGATAACCTGGATACCCCGGTCTGAGCGGACCGGGGGCGATTTCAGGCGCGGCGCATGCGCCGTCGGCGACAGGCAATTTTGGTCAGGCGTTCAGGCGACGGGATGTTGTTCCAGGGAGTCGACGCGATCGGGATAGAAGGCCACGTAATCCTTGATTGCAGCCACCGCCGCATACGGGGCGGTGTAGGTCCACACCGCGTTGATCGAACGGGCGCCGCCCAGAGGAATGCTGTAATAACCGCAATCGCCTTTGTAGGGGCAATAGGTGGCATGGTCGGTGCGTTCCAGCAGCGACACATCGACATCTTTGAGGGGGATATATTGCACCGCCGGATAAGCTGCCTCGCGCAGTGTCAGCGCCTCTCGCGTGTCGGCAATAATGCGGCCGGCGACGGTGACGGTAATACGCGCCGGGTTCGGCTCCAGCGTAATCGGATGGTCGGGTCCCGGAATCTTGATCGATTTTTCCATGGCTTTAAATTCCTTCCTCTTGGTTTGTCTTTGAAGAGTACCGTACCGGCCTGAGCGGTGTGACTGCCCAGCCGCGGCGATGGCAAAAAAACCGGTGCCGCGGCTGTTTCGTCCTGATGTGCTTGCTTACGTGGCCGAATAACCGCCGTCGACCACAATCGATTGACCGGTGAGGAACGGCGCTTTGTTGGAGCCGAGAAACACGATGGTTTGGGCGATCTCGTCAGGCGTTGCTGCACGCTTGAGCGGTACCGCCGAGAGCAAACCTGCCTTGTTTTCGTCGTTTCCGGTGAAGCGGTTCAACATCCCGGTTTCGACCGGGCCCGGGGCTACCGCATTGACACGCGCGCCGTATGCCGCTGCTTCCAATGCCGCTGCCTTGGTCAAGCCTTCGACCGCGTGTTTGCTGGCGGTATACACCGAGGTGCCGGGCGCGGCGACATGGCCCAGAATAGATGAGACATTGATCACGCTGCCGCTGCCTTGCGCCTGCATCACACGCAATTCGTGCTTCATGCTCAACAATACACCGAGTACATTGGTTTCGAAAATCGCAGCATAGCTATCGACGGTTTGTTCCGTGATTGCGCCGCGTTGACCTTCGGTACCGGCGTTATTCACCGCCACATCAAGGCGGCCGAAGTGTGCCACCGTTTGGTCGACCAAGTCACGCACCTCGTCATCGCGGCGCACGTCGGCGCGGATGAACAGCGCTTCGGCGTCCAACGCCTGCAATTCGGCTAGCAGCGCCTGACCGGCCGCGTCTTGGCGGCCCGAAACGACCAAGCGGGCGCCCTCGCGGGCAAAGGCTAAAGCGGTGGCGCGACCGATGCCGGTCAAGGCGCCGGTGATCAAAATAACGGGCTTGCTCATATCGATGTTCCTTGCAAAGTGGCTGACATGGGGCTGCCATGTGAATTGCAGCAGTGGTGCAAGTATGGACGTCCGTATTGGTTTGTCAAGAAAAATATGTACGGACGTATTTTTTAATATAACTTTATTCCGCCTTGCTATATAGACCGTTATCCTTGACCGCGTGGCCGTAAGCGAATAAAATATGGACGGACGTATTAAATATAATTAACGTTGGCGGTTATTTTCAGCCGTCAAACAAACGGTTTTTCAGGTGCAGGCTGATCCAGCCGACCGGCAACACAATCAGGGCGGACGGATACCAAGATCATGGCTAAACCTTCAAATCGAGCAAAGATCCTGACGGAAGGTCTGCGGGTTGTGCATGAACGCGGTTTCGGCGGTGCGAGCGTGCGCGATATCGTCCAGGCTGCGGGTGTGCCGCAGGGGTCGTTTACCAATCACTTTGTGTCGAAAGAAGCCTTCGGCCTGGAGATCATCAATCTCCACTTCGACAGCGCCCGCGACTTGATCCAGCGGACCTTACGCAACGATGCGCTGGCACCGCTGCAGCGGATGCGCGCGTACATTGACGCGAGTACCAGTTACCTCAATCAGACGGAGATGCGCAACGGCTGTTTGTTCGGCAATTTCAGCGCGGAAGCCAGCGATCACAGTGAATTGATACGCCTGCGGCTGGTAGAAATCTTCGCCGAGGTCCAGCAAGCTATTGCGTATTGCCTGCGATCCGCCGTCGCCGCCGGTGAGTTGCGCCCAGACTTCGACTGCGATGAAATCGCGGGTTTTATGGTGATTTCGCTGCAAGGCGCGATCCTGCTGTCGAAAGTTCAACGCGGCCCGGCGCCTGTCGAGCGCTTCAAACATGTATTGTTTTCGATACTTCTGACGTGATGACGTGAGACGCTTTCGACGCGGTTGATTAACCCTGCCGGAAGCCGTGGCCATTTATCGCTCATGGCGGACAAACTCGGGGCCGAGGGCAAACACCGATCTGAATCGGGCATGTCAATGCATCGCAGCGGGTGCGCGCAAGGTAATATCTTGCCTATGCACGCTTGACCCGTTGTGTTCAACTAGGCTGATGCCGCTACCCTTCGTGGAATCTCTTCCAAATATGTCATACCCCTTGCCGGTTTATTCGCTTCAGTCCAAGGTTAAACCTGAACTTTTGCGCCGTGGCGCTATGCCTTGGTTATTGCTGTTGGCACTGTTGAGCGGCACGGCCCAGTCGCAGACACCATCGACTCAAGCAACTGTGCCCCTAGCGACATCGCCCGTGGCAGTCGAGGACGGTGCATCCGCCGCCGAAGAGGCCACGACGCCGGTGTCCGGCGCGCACCCAAAAGCGGAAATGGTGACTATCGCGGTGCCGCACGAAGGGTTGTTCGGCAGCGACATCAACATGGTGGCGCAGTTATACAAACCGGCAGGCCCGGGACCGTTTCCCGTATTGATCTATTCCCACGGACGCGCGGGCAATCCGGCCGTGCGCGGCCGGCTCAAATCACCGATCTCAGGAGTTCAGATCAACTACTGGCTGGAAAAAAACTTTGCTGTGGTGGCACCGATTCGTGTGGGTTATGGCGCAACCGGCGGCGCCGATTTTGAGTCCAACGGCGGCGGCGCGGGTTGCCGTCCCCGGCCCGACTTCACCCGACCCGCAGGCGGCGCCAGCGCCGGCATCCTGGCCACGCTGGCCTGGGTGCGCAAGCAACCGTGGGCCGACGCGCAACGGATGATATTGGAAGGGCAGTCGGTGGGCGGATTGGGCACCGTTGCCGCGGGCGCAACCCGGCCCGATGGCGTGCTCGGTTATATCAATTTTGGCGGCGGGGCGGGTGGCGACCCGGACCGGTCGCCCGGCCACAGCTGCGACCCCGAACAATTGACCGACCTGTATAGCGGCTTTGGCAAACAGACCGTGATGCCGAATCTGTGGGTCTACGCGCTCAACGATCAGTACTGGGGCCGCGATATGCCCGTCGCTTGGCATGACGCCTTTGCCGCCGGCGGCAGCCCCACCGAATTTATCCATGCAGCGGCGGTGCCGGATGGCGACGGCCATGGCTTGAATCATCATGCCCGGGAATTATGGGCGCCTTATGTCGATGCGTTTTTACACGCGCGAGGGTTTTAAGGCGGACTCAACCGAGGCGGTCGTAAGCCATTCTTGCCGCTTCGACCGTGCTACGGTGCGTCAATGCCCAGGTCGCGAGTGCTGTGACCGGTAGCAACACGTCGCGGCCCATATCCGTCAGTTCGTAGTCGACCCGCGCGGGGACTGTGGCAGTCACCGTGCGGGTGACATACCCGTCGCGTTCCAAGCCTCTCACCGTCGTCGTCAGCATCTTTTGTGAAATGGATGCCACGCCGCGTTTCAACTCGCTGAATCGCTTGCTTCCGCCTGAAAGCATATAAATGACTAGTAGCGACCACTTGTCGCCAACCCTGGCCAATACATCGCTGACGGATTCACACACGTCGGGCGGCAGGTCCGCGAGCGTGCCGACTGTTGCACATGCAGTTACTTTGACGTGACTTGCGCACATATAAGTGCCTCCTTGTAGTGTTGCGTGGTTACCAATAGTATCTCAGTCACCAATGGAAACCACGAGGCGGTGATGCATGATAAATACAAAAAAACAGAGCGTATTGGTCACCGGCGGTTCCGGCTATCTTTCCGGCTGGATGATGGTGGACTTGCTGAAGCGGGGCCATGACGTCCGCGCCACATTGCGCCGCCCCGAGGCGGAAGATGCTGTGCGGGCCGCGGTGGGAAGTCAGCATGTGTCGACGGATCGACTGACGTTCAAGATTGCCGATCTGCTGGGTGATGCAGGGTGGGACGACGCGCTCGACGGTTGCGATGCGGTAATGCACGTTGCGTCTCCGATGGGTCAGGGGCAAGGCCGGCATGTCGATCTTGTTACGCCGGCAAGAGAAGGCACACTGCGTGTACTGCGAGCGGCTGGTCGAAGCGGCGTCAAGCAAGTCATTGTGACTTCGTCGGCGGTTGCGGCACAGCGCCGCAATCTAGCAGCAGAGCCTGTGCCCGCAGACGATGAAACCGTGTGGACCGACATAACTCTCAAAGAGACCAGCCGCTATGCGCGCTCTAAAGTGATTGCCGAACGCTCCGCATGGGATTTTGTACATGCCGAGGCGAAAAATTTCACCCTTACAACCATCCTCCCCGGAATGATTTTGGGTCCGGTCATGCGCGACAGCGTGTCCGGATCGGTTGAGCTGATCGGAAGGATGTTAAGCGGGAGAATGCCGGCGATTCCGCGGGTTGGCTTCAGTATTGTCGACGTACGCGATCTCGTCAATTTGCATATCCTTGCGCTGGAGTCAAAGAATGCTGCCGATCAACGTTTTCTGGCGGTCAGCGATTTTATGTGGCTGTCCGACATGGCAGCTTGCCTAAAAGATACGTTTGGACCTGAAGCCTCTAAGGTTTCAACCCGGATGTTGCCCGACTTTCTCCTGCGAATGGCCGCGCCGTTCCGCGAGGAAGCGCGATTCATGGCGCCCATGATAGGCAAAGAAGGATCGCTTAGTTCCCGTAAAGCCAAGGAGTGGCTCGACTGGCATCCGCGACCCGCGTCTGAAGCGGTAATCGATTGTGCCCGGAGTCTGATTGAACGCCGTCTTACATAAATCGGCGGGATTCTCGCCGACATCCGACGTAGCGAGTGACCGATGTGCTGTTTCCATAAGGTCGACTGGATCGACGCACCTTATCAAGGTACGGATCTTTTTTTACAGTATTTTTTTTAGCACCGGCACCCGCAGCAATACCCCCGCGAGCATGAAACACAAGGCACATGTCACGCTGCCCGTCACCGCAAACTTCAATAGCGGATACGCCGGTATGTGCCTCCAGGATAGGGCCACGGCGACCAGCAGCGGAGGATGCACGATATAAATTGCGTAGGCGCGCCGTGCCAATGAGCGCCATAAGCCGTGGAGTCGGTTGAAGCAAGCTTGAAAGTGGGTTTGGAAGCGATCGACCAACAACATGATCGCACCCCATGCAACCAGTGGCTCCCAAAAGGCATAAACGGCGCGCAGCGGCCAACCCCGCAACACCGGCATGGCTTGGCCCAGAAAATATACGAGCGGCAGTATCGGCAGGGCGACTAAACAGACATACCACCAGACCCGCACCTGCCGGGGGGGCAGGTGTTCAAGCCAACGCGGACGCGCCGCTGCGCAACCCGCTGCAAACAGCAGCACATAGCTGGCGAAGTAGGCAAGCTGAAGGCCCCAGACATTCACCCCGACGGGCCAAACCATACGCAACGCCAGAGCGACGGCACCCGTGGCCAGCGCGGCCATCGCCAACATGGTGTTGGACGGGAAGCGCGAAGTATCCGCCACCGGCTTGTTTCTGCCGCGTGGAAATATCGCCAAGCTGAATACAGCGATGCAGACGAAGATCAATAAGGCCTGAGCGAACCACATGGGTCCAGTATCGAATACCCCTCTACGCCATAGATGTCGCAAGGTAGCAATAAAAGGGTGGCCCTGACTGGTACTGGCCAAGGCAATCGTCACGGGCCCAAGGATCCAGCCGAAGAACAGCAGCGGTAGTCCCAGCCTCAGAAACCGATCCAGGAGGAAGCGTGTTGGCCCTTTGCGAGCGAGTGCGGCCGGCGTGAAATAACCGGCCAGGAGGAAAAAGAGCCCCATAAAAAACGCTTGATTGACGGTGCAGAAAAACACCAGCACGATAGCTGAGAAGGACTTGCTTGGAGCGATCTCATGGTAATACCAACCACCGATCGCGCCGTAAGTGATCGCACAGTGATGAAACACCACCAGTAAAGTCATGCAGCTCCGCAACGCATCCAATCCCGCGTTGCGGGTTGTAATCTCATCGGCACGCGACGTGGCGAGCTCGGTAGGGAGCTTTTTTTCCATGCTCGTAAGAATACGGAATCCGCTTATTTGCCACAAGCCTCTCGAAGGGTGGCCTGCGGGGGCGGCGGCAATTCTATTGGCGGATGTGGCGTTGTTGCATCAAGGGTCGTCTGTGGAGCAGGGGATTTCCGGAGAAACTTTCAAATCTGATACGAATCTGTCTCGTTGCTTAAACCCTTTGTCGGGCGGGGTTTTGCCCTGTTTTTAATCGGGTATCGGCAC
>JAMFSV010000013.1 GCA_026225455.1 Burkholderiales bacterium
CGCGCAACCGATTTACGCGCCGACACCGATTATCCGCGCCCAAACCTTGGCGGCTTATCCCGCGATAGCCGTGTGGCTCCAACCCGTATTCGCGTCACTGGACGGCCCGACGCTGCAAAAACTCAATGCCCGGATCGCGGTAAATGGCGAAGAAGCCAAGCGGGTGGCGGCTTCCTACCTTAAAAGCAAAGGTTTTATTCATTAAGCCCGGCATCGGCCCTCAATGGCACAACGCAGGCCTGGAGAGTGTGATTGACTCTGAGTATCGAACATAAGGCGCCGAATCGTGCGCCGAATCGTGTTCTATTAACGCTGCTGGTCCTGATGCTGCTCGCAGACCTGTGCCTGCCGCTACTGACCGATGCACCGAATCGCTTGATCTCCGGCACCGGCATTACACTATTCGCCCTGCTTGAGTCTCACAAGCAGAGTCAAGGCGCATGGCTGGCGCTGCCGTTTTTGCTACTCGCGGTCTTGCCATTCGCGCCTCAGACGCGACCCACCCAGGTCATGGCGGCCGTCAGCGCCTCGCTGTTGCTGGGCGGCTTCAGCTTGTTAGCGGGTCTGACGGCCAACAAGCTCTCGGGGGATGCCGACAGCCTGGTGCGGATCTCGTTTGGCGGCGGCTTCTGGATTTCCTCGGGGCTGTGCTGTTTGATTGCGGCCGACGCCATTTCACGCACGGCCGCACGGCCCTCGGTGCGAATTACGGCCAACTTGCTGGTGTTCGCGCCGGTTGCCGCATTGCTCTTGTGCGGACAACTCGATCAATTATCCATCCTGAAGGAATATGCCAACCGCCAGGATGTGTTCGATGACGCCCTGTTGCGTCATCTGCAAATTCTTATTCTGACTTTGATACCGTCCGTATTACTGGCGCTGCCGCTGGGACTGGCGGCTTTTCGCCGGCCACGCTGGCGCCGCTCGTTGTTTCCGCTGCTGAATATGATCCAGACCATTCCATCGATCGCCTTGTTCGGTCTGCTGATTGCACCGCTGGCGGCGATGGCGAGGCAACTCCCTTGGCTCGCGGCACAGGGTGTCGGGGGTATCGGCATGGCCCCGGCCATTATTGCCCTGGTGTTGTATTCTCTGTTACCGCTGGTGCGCAGCATTGTTGCCGGTCTTGACCAAGTGCCGCATGCCGTGGTCGAAGCCGCCATCGGCATGGGACTGACCCGCGCGCAAATATTCTTGCGCGTCGAAGTGCCGCTGGCGCTGCCGGTATTTCTTTCCGGCTTGCGTGTCACGGCGGTCCAGGCCGTCGGCCTGACCGTGGTCGCCGCGTTGATCGGTGCGGGTGGGCTGGGCAGTATTGTGTTTCAGGGTTTGTTGAGCAGCGCGCTTGACCTGGTATTGCTCGGCGTGATCCCGGTGGTGGTGCTCGCCGTGCTGGTCGATAACATGTTCAAATTTATCATTTCGTCTTTAGCCACGGCACACGCATGATCGAATTTCATCAGGTTGGCAAACAGTTCGACCGGAGGAAGGTTGTCGACGACTTGACGCTGACAATCGCCGAAGGCGAATTTGCGGTCTTGATCGGCGCTTCGGGTTCGGGCAAATCGACCACGCTCAAGATGATCAACCGCCTGATCGAGCACGATGCAGGTTACATCCGCTTTGCCGGCGAAGAAATCCGCCGCTTCAAACCCGAGGAAATTCGTCGCAGAATGGGTTACGCGATTCAATCCATCGGATTGTTCCCCCATTGGACCGTAGAACAAAACATCGCTACCGTGCCGCAATTGTTAAAGTGGCCGCGCCCACGAATCCGCGAGCGTGTCGCCGAATTGCTTGAGTTGCTGCACCTGGAGCCGGAGCAATTCCGTCATCGCTATCCGCATCAACTATCGGGTGGACAACAACAACGCGTGGGAGTGGCCCGTGCCTTGGCGGCCGACCCCGAGGTGTTGTTGATGGATGAACCGTTCGGCGCGCTCGACCCGGTAACGCGCGCCGCGCTGCAACTCGAAATCGCCCGGATTCATCAATTGTCCGGCCGCACCATTGTGCTGGTCACGCATGATATCGACGAAGCCCTGCGCTTGGCGGATCGAATCGTGTTGCTCGATCACGGCCGAATTGTGCAGCAGGGGACGCCCGCCAGCTTTCTGACTGATCCGGCCAACGACCTGGTACGTGATTTTATCGGCCGCAGCGACATCGGCATCAAGCTGCTGTCGCTTGAAATTGTGTCGAATTACGTGCGTTGTGGAGAATTTGCCGAGGGTGAAGCGATTGCCGAAACACTCAGCCTGCGCGAGGCTTTATCGGCCTTTGTCACGCGCCGAGTGGAAGCTCTACCGGTAGCAGATGCCCAAGGCCGGACCACGGGGGTGCTACATTTTGCCGATGTGTTGGCGCGGAAGCCCACAGCATGAAGTCCGCTCAGCCGCCGTTAAAACACGGGCGCGCGTGGCGCATTTGGCTGCGGACGCCGCTGTTATGGACCAGTGGTTTATTGCTGGCGGCCATCTTCGGCATGACCTCGCTACGCCCGCTGTTTGCCGCGTGGTATCCGCAATTGGACCGGCCGGTGTATATGCAGGATAGCTTCTGGTCGCTGACGCTGGCGCATTTGCTGATTGTGTCGGTATCAAGCGCTGCAGCAGTACTGATCGGACTGTTGGCCGGCATCGGCGTAACCCGGCGTGCCGGCCATGAGTTTCGCTCGCTGGTCGAAACCGTGGTGGCAGCGGGACAAACCTTTCCGCCGGTAGCGGTATTGGCGATTGCCGCGCCGCTGATGGGGTACGGCACCAGACCGGCACTGATTGCGCTGACGCTATATGGCTTACTGCCTATCCTGCAGGGCACCATCGCCGGAATTGAATCGGTGCCGCGTGCGGCGCGAGAAATTGCGCAAGGATTGGGCATGAGCCCCCGCCAAATCCTGCTCCGCGTCGAACTACCATTGGCTGCGCCCGTCATCGTCGGCGGCATCCGCACTTCGGTGATTATCAATCTCGGCACCGCGGCAATCGCCTCGACCGTCGGTGCCAAAACCTTGGGCTCGCCGATCATCATCGGCTTAAGCGGTTTCAATACCGCTTATGTGATCCAGGGTGCGGTCATCGTTGCTTTGCTGGCGATTGTCACCGACCTGGCCTTTGACCAGCTCGCCCGTTATCTGTCGAGGTGGCAGCAGAATTTGACCGCAGTGACCCGGACGATACTTTTTTCTAGCGCCACATCTCGTTAATAGCGTCATAAA
>JAMFSV010000101.1 GCA_026225455.1 Burkholderiales bacterium
TTTTCATCGCCCGGCATTTGCGGCGCGCGGCCCCGCGCGTCAATGCCGCCGCATTGCGCTGGCATACAGTCTGGCTACAGTGCCGCAATGTCCGTTGAGCGCAGCAATGACCTCGAATCGGCACCCGTCGAGGCATCGCCCGCCGCGAACGCTGCCGATTGCGCAGTGCCGCAGGACCTTCCGAACTTCCCGGTCAGCGTCCCAACGCCCGACATCTCACCCTGGCTCACCGGCAATACCGGCATTCCCGGATTCACGACGCGCGATTCCGGCCTGCCCGGCCCCCACGTCGTGCTGAACTGTCTTACCCATGGCAACGAAATCGGCGGCGCCATCGTGCTCAGTCAGATGCTGCGCGAGGCGCTGGCGCCCGCCATCGGCAAACTCACCTTCGGCTTTGCCAATATTGCCGCCTTCGAGCGCTTCGACCCGGCCAATCCCATCGTCTCGCGCTTCGTCGAGGAAGACCTCAACCGCTGCTGGGACGATATCCAGCTATTCGGCGTGCGCCGCTCGCTGGAGCTAGACCGCGCCCGCGAAATCCGGCCGCTCATCGATACCGCCGATATCGTACTGGACCTGCATTCGATGCTCTGGCCCTCCGACCCGCTGCTGCTATGCGGCCCCGCCGCGCAAGGCCGCCACCTGGCGCTGGCGATTGCAACGCCCCCTTTGGTGGTCGCCGATCAGGGTCATGCCGGCGGCAAACGCCTCATCGATTACGGCCGCTTCACCGAACCTACCGTTGCTGCCGCCTGCATCCTGGTCGAAGCCGGCCAGCACTGGGAGCCCGGCACCGTCACCCAAATGCGCGCCACCATCGACGCATTGTTGCGATACACCAACCAAATGCCCGCCGCCAGCGCGCCGACCCCGCCCATGCCAAGTTTCGCCGAAGTCACCCATGTCATTACTGCCCGAACCAATCGCTTCGTCTTCGAACGCAATTTCCGCGGTGGCGATCGCATCCCCCTCGCCCACACGCTGATCGCCCATGACGGCGATACCGAAATTTTTACGCCGTATGATGACTGCATTCTCATCATGCCAAGCCACAAACCAAGCAACGGCCACACCGCTATTCGATTGGCAAAGGTGCAGGAATAAGCGAAGCGGTTCTTTTGTTCACAAAAAAGTGCTTAATCTCCTGCTGCCTCTACCGCTATTTGCTTAAAAATCTGCGCGGGCACGCTGCCGCCCAAAACTTTGTTCATTGGCGCGTTGTCATCGTTGCCGACCCAGACTGCGATGATGTCGTGACCGGCGGCGCCGACAAACCAGGCGTCGCGGTAGTTTTGTGTCGTGCCGGTTTTGCCGGCGGTGTAGACGCCGGGGATATAGGCTGTGGTGCCGGTACCGTTGGTGACTACCGCGCGCAGCATGCCGGCCATTTGGGAAGCAAGGTCGGCGCTGACGACGGGCACTGCTGGTGTGGTGGCAATTGCCGTGCCGTTGATGGCGGTGAGGCCAAATGGGGTGACCCGGTTGCCGCCGTTGAAGAAGGTTGCATAGGCGCCGGCGAGTTGCAGCACGCCGACGGATCCGCTGCCCAGCGCTAGGGACGCATTGTCCGGGAAATTATCGGTAAGCCCGAGGCTGCGGGCGACGCGGATGACGCGCCTGGCGCCGCCGGCGCGGAGCAAGATGCGGATGGCGGCGGTGTTCATCGAATCCGCCAGGGCCTGCGTCATGGTGACCTGGCCGCGGTAATTGCGCTCATAGTCATGCGGATTGTAGCCGTGCAGCGATAACGGCGCGTCGAGCACTTCGTCATCGGGCGTCATGCCGGCCTCCAGGCCCGCGAGCCAGACGATCGGTTTGATGGCCGAACCGGTTTGCCGGCGCGCCAGCACCGCCCGGTTATAGCCTTCGCGATTGCCGACGCCGCCGACCAAGGCGCGGATGGCGCCGCTGCGCGCATCCAACACCACGACCGCGCCCTGGTGCATGTTCAGCGCGTCGCCTTGCGTGAAGATGATGTTGGCAAGCGCTGCCTCGGCAACCGTTTGCAGCCCGGCATCGAGCGTTGTGGACAGGGTTGCGTCTTGGCCTTCGGGGATCAGGGCGCCGGCCTGCTGCATCGCCCAGAGCGCGAACCAGGAGGAGTGCGAGGTGGGGGACGCGGCGTTGGCAAGCTGCAGCTTGGCATTGGCTTCGTCGGCGGCGGTAATGGCGCCGGTGGCGAGCATGGCGTCCAGCACCTGCGTGGCACGATTTTGTGCGGCCTGCGGGTTGGCGAGCGGGTTGAGCGAGGACGGGGCTTTCGGCAGCCCCGCCAGGATCGAGGCTTCGGCCAGGGTCAGCTGCGTCGCCGGATGGCCGAAATACAGCCGGGAGGCGGCATCGATGCCGTAGGCGCCGGCGCCGAGATAGACGCGGTTGAGGTAGATGCCGAGAATCTCGTCGCGGGAATAATGTTTCCACAGCCAAAGGCTGATGATCGCCTCCTGCACCTTGCGGCGATAGGTGCGCTCATTGGAGAGGAACAGGGTTTTGGCGACCTGCTGGGTCAGGGTGGACCCGCCCTGGACGACGTGGCGGCGTGCCACGTCCAGAATGGCCGCGCGCAACAACCCTTGCGCGTCGAAGGCTCCATGCTGCTCGAAACGCCGGTCCTCGATGGCGATGAAGGCGGCCGGCACGTAAGACGGTAGCTGGCTGGGCAACAGCACATCGCCGGAGACATCGCCAAATCTCGCGACCATATGGCCGGCGGGGTCCAGCAGGATGATTGCGGGCCGGCGGGCTTGCGTTACCGCGCGGGCGGGGTTCGGCAAGTCCCAGGTGAACCATAATGCGGCAAAACACAGCACCACGGCGGCCCAGATTACGGTAATGGTGCCATAGCGCAGCCCGAAACCCACACGCCGGCTGACATGTTTGATCTGATTGCGCTTCGGCGGCGCGGGCGCCGGCGCTGACTTGGTTCGAGGCATAGAGCTTGCTCGCAATATCGGGCGCGCCGGGTCAAATGAAGCCTGCGTGGTGATATTGGCGAAGCCAAAGCGACACCCTATAGAGCGCGCGCGGCGGGTGTGGCGGAATGGTAGACGCACCGGACTTAAAAGCAGATAATTATAATAAATAACGCTATAAAAACCTAATATTTACAATGACATTTTGATTGATTGTCCTGTGTTGATGTGTTACACATATCCTACACATTTTCACAGTTTTTCGAGCAAAAGCCGATGTCCGCACATCACGAACTCATGGACGGTCGCGTCCATGTCTATAAGCGTGAAAACAGCCGCTACTGGCAGTGCTCGGCGTTCATAAACGGTCTCAATCATCGCATCAGCACCAAGGAAGAAAGCCTCGCGCACGCGAAGGATTTTGCTGAAGACTGGTACCTTGATCTCAAGGGCAAGGTACGGCGCGGCGAGGTCAGAAGCGGGGGCGCGACTTTCGACAAGGCCGCTGACCAGTTCCTCCGCGAGTTTATGGCTCTCTCGGCCAGCGAGCGCAGCCCTGTCTACGTACGGGGGCACCAAGATCGGCTACGCGTTCATCTCCGCCCCTTCTTTGGCAAGAAGGCGCTATCAGAAATTACCCCAGGGCTTGTACAGGAATATCGTATCCACCGCATGAGCTCACGAAAACACCCAAAAAGCGGGGAGCCGCTGCGGCCCGCCAGGAGTACACTACACCAGGAAATCGTATGCCTACGTCAGGTGCTGAAATGCGCCAATCGGCACGGTTGGCTCCCTTTCCTCCCCGACCTGTCCGCCCCCTTCCGAGCGTCTGGCAAGATTTCACATAGGGGCTGGTTCTCACTCGAAGAGTACAACAAGCTCTGGCGAGCCACTCAGCGGCGGATGAAGAACCCGCCGAAGCCGCGCTGGCGGCGATCTTGCGAGCAATTACACGACTATGTTCTACTCATGGCTAATACCGGCTTGCGCCCGGACGAGGCAGCACGACTGCAATTCCGCGACGTGACAATTGTCACTGACGAGCCGACAAGCGAACGCATACTTGAGATCGAGGTACGCGGTAAACGGGGCACCGGTTACTGTAAAAGCATGCCAGGTGCGGTGACTCCGTTTGAGCGGCTCCGTAATCGCCCGCGGCCGGTAGTACGGTCGGGCGAATACGGGGCCAATGCACGATCTGGCCGCACCGAGTCTCTGTCGGGCCACAAGGAAAAACCAAAACCAACAGACCTATTATTCGACAGAACCCACCGCGAACTGTTCAAAAAGGTTTTGCAAGAAGAAGAGCTAACCTTCGACCGTGAGGGTAATAGACGGACTGCCTATAGTCTCAGACATACCTACATTTGTCTGCGCCTCATGGAGGGTGCAGACATTTATCAAATTGCCAAAAATTGCCGTACCAGCGTCGAAATGATTGAGAAATATTACGCTGTTCACTTGAAAAACACGCTAGATGCTTCGGCGATCAATGTACGAAAACCCAAAA
>JAMFSV010000102.1 GCA_026225455.1 Burkholderiales bacterium
ACTGAAAGCCGCCTTGGCCGAGGCGCAGGCCACTGCCGCCGAGGCCGAGGCTAACCGGCAGCGAATTCTCAGCCTGGGCGATAGCGGTGGTATCAGCCGGCAAGAAGTCCTGCAATACGTGACCAAGGCGGACACCGCCAAGGCGCAAGTCGAATCGGCGCGCGCGACGCTGGCAGTGAAGGAATTACAGTTGCGCGATACCGATGTGCTGGCGCCCGATTCCGGCACCGTCAGTGCCCGCAACGCGACCCTGGGCGCGGTGGTGTCGGTGGGCCAGGAATTATTTCGTCTGATCCGCCAGAATCGCCTGGAGTGGCGCGGCGAGCTGACCGCGGCACAACTGGCTCAGGTCAAGCCGGGACAAATCGTTCATCTGGTATTGCCCGACGGCACTGCGGTGGAGGCTCGGGTGCGCCAGATCAGCCCCTCGCTCGATGTCAATTCGCGGCTTGGGATGGTGTACGCCGATCTAAGCGGCACCAGCAATGCACGTGCCGGTATGTACGGCAATGGTCAAATCAGTATCGCCGACAATGCGGCATGGGTGATTCCCGCCGCCAGTGTGGTGATCCGCGATGGCAATAGCTACGTACTGGCCTTGCAAGATAAGCAAGACCTGTCCAAGGTGACCCTGACTCCCGTGACGGTGGGGCAGCGGCAGGGCGATCAGGTTGAGATTACGCATGGCGTCACTGCCGCCAGCCGTGTGGTGGTGCAGGGGGCGGGTTTTCTGAACGACGGCAATTTGGTGCGTGTGGTCGCGGCCGGCACCAGTAACACGTTGGGAGGCTGATGTGAATTTCGCCACTTGGTCGATCCGCAATCCGATCCCAGCCATCCTGCTATTTGTGCTGCTGACCTTGGCCGGCCTGCTCGGCTTTCATCACTTACCGGTACAAGACTGGCCGGATATCCAGTTGCCGATGGTCGACGTGAATCTGGTGCAACCCGGCGCCGCGCCGGCTCAGCTCGAAACAGAAGTAGTGCGCAAGGTGGAGAACGCGGTAGCCACCTTGAAGGGCGTCAAGCATGTGTATACGACGGTTACCGACGGCCAGGTCGATGTCTTTGTGATTTTTGAACTCGGCACCGATCGCTCGGAAGACTTGATCCAGACCAAGAATGCGGTCGACGGGGTGCGTCCGCAACTGCCCGCCGACGTGCAGGAACCGGTAGTTACCGGTGCTACCGACAGTCAGCCGGTGCAACGCTTTTCGGTCGCTTCGGCCAAGATGAGCGAGGTTGACTTGTCCTGGTATGTCGACGACACGCTCGCCAAAACGCTGCTGGCGGTGCCCGGTGTGGCCGGCATTGACCGTATCGGCGGAGTGGATCGCCAAATTCGGGTGCAGGTCGATCCGGTACAGATGGCAGCACTGGGCATCAGCGCGGTGGAGGTGTCGCAAGCTTTACGTAATATGCAACAACAGTCGTCGGGCGGGCAGACCCAACTGGGCTCAGCCGAGCAGTCGGTGCGCACCATCGCAACCCTGCATCAGGCGCAGGATCTGGCGGCTTTCCCGATCACTCTGGCCAATGGCCGCCAAGTACGTTTCGACCAGTTCGCCGGCATCAGCGACACCTATGCGCCGCGGACCCATAGCGCGCTGCTGGATGGCACGCCGGTGGTGGGTTTCAACGTATCGCGCGCCAAAGGCTATGACGAACTCAAGGTGGCAGCCGGGGTGCAGGCGGCATTGGATAAAATCACGGCGCGCAATCCCGATTTAACCTTCCTGCCGATCGGCGGCACCGTCACCGATACCCAAAATCAATATTCCGGCTCGATGCACATGCTGTACGAAGGCGCCATCCTGGCGGTGCTGGTGGTGTGGTGGTTCCTGCGCGATTGGCGTGCCACCTTGATTGCCGCGTCGGCCTTGCCGCTGTCTATCTTGCCGGTATTCGCCGCCATGGCGTGGCTGGGTTTTTCCTTGAACACCATCTCCTTGCTGGCCTTGGCGGTGGTGGTAGGGATCCTGGTCGATGACGCCATCGTCGAGATCGAGAATATCGAGCGCCATTTGCAGATGGGCAAGTCGCGACGGCGCGCAGTCGAGGAGGCCGTTACTGAAATTGCTCTGCCGGTGATCGCCACCGCGATGACCCTGGTTGCGGTGTTTCTGCCGACCTCCCTGATGAGCGGATTTGTCGGTCTGTACTTCAAACAATTCGGCTGGACCGCGGTGTTGGCGGTGCTGGCGTCCTTGCTGGTGGCACGGGTCCTGACGCCGATGATGGCCGCCAGTATGCTCAAAATCCGTCCCCATCAGGTGCAACAAGACGGCTGGTTGATGCGTGGTTATCTGCACTCCGTACGCTGGTGCCTGCATCATCGGCGCAAGACCTTGGTCGTGGCCATCGTGTTCTTCATCGGTTCGCTGGCGCTGGTGCCGCTGATTCCGGGCGGGGTGATACCGGTGGGTGACAACGACCGGACCAGTGTGACGATTTCCTTGCCGCCAGGCAGTTCCCTGACCAGCACCGCAGCGGCGGCGGAAGCCGCGCGGCACGCATTGCAACGCATCCCGGGCGTCCAGCATGTGTTCACCTCGCTCGGAGACGGCACGCAGATGACCGTCGCCGATGTGCGCAATGGCACGATGGATGTCGAACTTGCGCCACGCGGCACGCGTCCCACACAGCTTCAACTGGAAGCCACTATGCGCCATGCGCTGTTGTTGGTTCCGGGGGCGCAGTTTACGGTCGGCTCCGACGGTTCCGGCGAGCAATTGCAACTGATGCTGGCCAGCGACGACGATGCCGCGCTCAACGCATCCGCGCAAGCTCTGGAAACCCAGTTGCGCGGCGTTGGCTCGCTGGCCAACATTATCTCGACCGCCAGTTTTGAGCGCCCCGATATTATTGTTCGCCCCAATTTCCAGCGTGCCAGCGAATTAGGGGTGAGCAGCGCAGATATCGGCGAGGTGGTGCGCGTCAGTACCAGCGGCGATTTCGGCATCAATCTCGCCAAACTCAATCTGGACAATCGGCAGATCGATATCAACGTCAGCATGCCCGATGCCGCGCGCCAGGATTTGTCCACGCTGGCCAATCTGCGAATTCCGACACGGCATGGTGTCGTGCCTTTGTCGTCCATCGCCGATATTTCCGTCGGCAGCAGCCCTGCCGAAATCGATCGCAGTGACCGGCGCCGTTACGTGACGGTCAGCGCCGACCTCAACGGCATGCACTTGCGCGATGCATTGAACGCGGCCAAAGCATTGCCGGCATTGCGCGATTTGCCGTCGGATGTGGCACTGATCCCCGCGGGCGATGCGGAATCGGCCAACGAGTTGGCCACCGGCTTTGGCCTGGCGCTGCTGACCGGTGTGCTCTGCGTGTATTGCGTGCTGGTCTTGTTGTTCCGCGATTTTCTGCAACCGGTGACTATCCTGTCGGCCTTGCCCTTGTCGCTGGGCGGCGCGTTTATCGCTCTGCTGGTAGCCAAGAGCGAACTCAGTGTGCCTTCCTTGATCGGCTTGAACCACATCGGGATGATCGAGCCGGGGATCGCGTCCTGGGCGGAGCGCATGTTCGGGATGCAGAAATCGTGGATGACATCCTTGGACATCACATCGACGATGCAGGGTTTGTTC
>JAMFSV010000103.1 GCA_026225455.1 Burkholderiales bacterium
GAGGTGGCCCGGCGTCTGGCGCATGAGATCAAGAATCCGTTGACGCCGATCCAGCTCTCGGCCGAGCGTTTGCAGATGAAGCTGCACGATAAACTGGGTCAGGCCGATGCTGAATTCCTGAAGCGCGGCGCGACCACCATCGTGAATCAGGTGCAGGCGATGAAACGCATGGTCGATGATTTTCGCGAATATGCGCGCACGCCGCCCGCGGTGCTGCAAAATCTGCAACTGAACGATTTGATTGCCGAAGTGATGACGCTGTACGGTATCGACGAAGGGCGTGGACCGATCAAAATTGCCTTGGCCGCACTGCCGGCAATTAAGGGCGACCCCACGCAACTGCGCCAGGTGATTCATAATTTATTGCAAAATGCGCAGGATGCGGTGGCCGACCAGCCGCATCCGCAGGTGTTGCTGGAAACCAAGACAGTAGAATACGGGGATCCCGATGCCGGGGGCAAAACACCGATGGCGGTACGGATGACGGTGTCTGATAACGGCCCGGGTTTCCCCGCGAGAATTCTGACGCGGGCTTTCGAGCCCTATGTGACGACCAAGGCCAAGGGCACCGGCCTGGGACTCGCCACGGTACAGAAAATCGTCGACGAACATGGGGCGCGCATCGATATACGCAATCGCGAGAAGACCGCGGAAGATGCGCTCGGTGGGGCGCAAATATCCATCCTGTTTCTACACATGGCGGACAGTTCACTTGATCCGCCTCCAAGCGCGGAACCGGTGGCAGAACCTCGGCAGGCGCCGAGCCGGACACGATCGAAGACGCAGAACAAAGTGCAAACAAAGGTAGCGTAAATGGCAACCATTCTCGTAGTAGATGATGAAATGGGTATCCGTGAGTTGCTCTCGGAAATTCTCAGTGACGAAGGCCATGCGGTTGAAGTCGCGGAAAACGCCCAGCAGGCGCGTGATTATCGTTTGCGCCAGACGCCGGACCTGGTGCTGCTCGATATCTGGATGCCTGATACCGATGGGGTTACGCTGCTGAAGGAATGGGCGGCGCAGGGGCAGTTGACCATGCCCGTGATCATGATGTCGGGTCACGCCACCATCGATACGGCGGTCGAGGCGACCAAGATCGGCGCGATGAATTTCCTGGAAAAACCGATCGCCTTGCAAAAACTGCTCAAGGCAGTCGAGCAAGGTCTGGTTCGTTCGGGGCAGCCGGCGGCAGCAGTCGCTACCTCGATCCATGTCAGCCCGCCGCTACTCAGCGGAGTCGCGACTCCGGCCGGGAGCGGGGTCGAGAGCCGGGTGCCGAATAGTTTTGTGCCGGGACAAAGCGCGACGATTTCGTTCGATATTCCCTTGCGCGATGCACGCGATGCCTTCGAGCGCGCCTACTTCGAATATCATCTGTCGCGTGAAAACGGCAGCATGACGCGGGTCGCGGAAAAGACCGGCCTGGAGCGTACTCATCTGTATCGTAAGCTGAAACAGTTGGGTGTCGAGCTCGGCAAAAACAAGAGCGAATAAAAGTTTGGGGCGCGCTTGGTCTACGCGCGCAGTGCGGCTCGGGTGTTTGGCGAGCATCGGGCAAGGCAAGTGGATGACGGCCCGCGCGAGTGCTTCTATTGGCGCGAGCCGGCACCGATGCGGGATGGCAAGGCCTTGTCTAAATTGTTTTACACATGGGGCTTGAGCTTCTGTTTAGTGTTTGATATACTCTTGCTCTCTTGAGTGGCCCGGTAGCTCAGTCGGTAGAGCAGAGGATTGAAAATCCTTGTGTCGGTGGTTCGATTCCGCCCCAGGCCACCAGTCATGCTGAAAGGACTTGCAGAGATGCAAGTCCTTTTTTATTTGCGCCGGACTATACTGGGGCAAAACCCGTGGGGCAAAACCCATGGGGCAAAATTCGCTCCACGCGGTTTGTGTAAAACAAGGCGTGGACGTGGACCTAAGGTCGCGGACCTGAACGGGGCCGCTGGCCTTGACGTATATCGCCAGCCTTCAGGCCTGGGCCATTTCAATCGCAGGAGTTCCCGGTGAACCGGACAGTCGCTCAAAACGGTGCGCTAGTGCTGTTTTCTGGCGGGCAAGATTCCGCCACTTGCCTCGCGTGGGCACTCGAACGCTACAGCCGTGTTGAAACCCTCGGTTTCGACTACGGCCAGCGGCATCGCATCGAACTCGATTGCCGTGCCGGCCTGCGTGAAAATCTGCGCGACAATTTCCCGCAATGGTCGGGCCGTCTGGGTGAGGATCATCTGGTCGACCTGTCGGTGCTGGGTGCGATCAGCGATACCGCCATGACGCGCGAGATCGCCATCGAAGCCGATGCCCAAGGTTTGCCGAACACCTTTGTTCCCGGCCGCAACCTGATGTTCCTGACTTTCGCCGCCGCGATCGCGTACCGTCGCGGGCTGCAGGTGATTGTAGGCGGTATGTGCGAAACCGATTTTTCCGGCTATCCCGATTGCCGCGACGACACCATCAAAGCGCTGCAAGTTGCGCTGAATCTGGGCATGGATCGCCGCTTTTTGCTGGCCACGCCGTTGATGTGGATCGATAAGGCCGATACTTGGCGGCTGGCGCAAGACCTGGGCGGCGACGCCTTGGTCGATCTGATCCGCGCGGGCACCCACACCTGCTATTTGGGTGAGCGCGGCACCTTGCACGACTGGGGTTACGGCTGCGGCAACTGCCCGGCTTGCGTCCTGCGCCGGCGCGGTTATCAAGCCTATCTGGCGGGGCAAAGCGTGGCTGAACTGATGGCGGCCGATGGCGCCGATGTCGGCGGCGGAGCCTGAACATGACGTACGCCGTCAAAGAAATTTTTTATACCCTGCAAGGCGAAGGCGCGAACGCGGGCCGGCCCGCGGTGTTTTGCCGTTTTGCCGGATGCAATCTGTGGAGCGGCCGTGAGGAAGATCGTGCAGCGGCGGTGTGCCAGTTCTGCGATACCGATTTTGTCGGCACCGACGGCGAAAACGGCGGGAAATTTCGCAGTGCTGCCGAACTGGCGGCACAAATTGCGGCATTGTGGCCGTCGGGCTGGGACCATCGTTTTGTCGTGTGTACCGGCGGCGAGCCGCTGCTGCAACTCGATCCGGCCTTGATCGATGCTTTGCATGCCGAAGCGTTTACCATTGCCATTGAAACCAATGGCACCCTGCCGGTTCCCGAGGGGATCGACTGGATTTGCGTCAGCCCCAAGGCCGATGCGGAACTGGTGGTGCGCCGCGGGCATGAACTCAAAGTGGTGGTGCCGCAAGCACATCAACGGCTGGACGAATACGCCCAACTCGACTTCGAATACTTTCTGGTGCAGCCGATGGATGGCCCGTCACGCGAGCTTAATACCAAGCTGGCCATAGACTGGTGCAAACGCCATCCACAATGGCGTTTGTCGATGCAAACCCATAAATACCTTAATATTCCCTGACTTTTGTTGCCCCGCAAGGGGAAGGCCCGAGGCCGTGCTAAAAATAACCCGCAAACTTGAATTCGATGCAGGA
>JAMFSV010000014.1 GCA_026225455.1 Burkholderiales bacterium
GGCCAAGCGGCGCGACACACTCCTTGCCTGCCGACCGGAAAGGGGTGTTCGCAAGCCAATTATTAGCGTGAACAGGCCCTAACCTCCTACCTTGAAGTCAGATGGCAGAATCGTCCCCGTCCTTACCCACCGCCCTTAGCCAGTCCCTCACCGAACCGGCCTGCGAACCGGCCCAGGCTCCCATTACAGTGCCACGCCGCCCGATCTGGTTTTACCTGCTGGCAATGGCGGCGGGCATGCTCAATACCCTGTCGTTCGCCCCCAATCCGCACGGCGGCTGGCTGGAACTGCTGATCATGGGCGGCCTGTTTGCCTTGGCAGGCCAGACCCGCAGTTGGCGCAGCGCGGCGCTTACGGGCGGCAGTTTCGGCTTCGGCAATTTTGTCACGGGTATCTGGTGGCTTTACGTCAGCATGCATGACAACGGCGGCATGGCCGCGCCGCTGGCCGTCGCCGCCTTGGTCGTATTGTCGCTGGGCCTGGCGCTTTTTCCGGCATCGGCAAGCGCGCTGTGGTGGTGGGTCGCACGGCGTTCGATCAAACCCGGCACGGCAGCACGCCATGGCTGGCGCAGCACGGTAAGCTTCGCTGCGGCCTGGACCTTGGGCAACTGGGTCCGCGGCACCGCGCTCACCGGTTTCCCCTGGTTGGCGAGCGGCTACCCGCAAGTCGACGGTCCGCTCAAACATTATTCCGCACTGCTTGGCGTGTATGGTGTCGGGTGTGTGATGGTGCTGGTGTCGGCCTGCTGCGTACAAGCCTGGCAGCAGCGCGCCGCATGGACTGCAGAGCGCGGCAATTTCCGCGCCCGCGTCGCCGTGCTGGCCCCGCTGACCCTCGCCCTGGCACTGTTATTCGGCAGCAGCGTACTTGCCCATGTGCAATGGACCAAGCCCAGCGGCGTGCCGCTCTCGGTTCGGTTGCTGCAAGGCAATGTGCCCGAAGACATCAAGTTTTCGCAAGCCGGCATCGACCATGCGATTGATTTGTACCAGAAGCTGATTACCGAAAAACCGGCCGATCTGGTCATCACGCCGGAAACCGGCATGCCGGTACTGATCCAGCAAGTCCCCGAGGATTGGGGCCAGGCGGTGCGGGCGTTTGTCGACAGCACCAAGTCCGCGGTGGTGTTCGGCGCGGTCGGCGCGAGCGAAACCGACAGCGGCTACGGCCATTACACCAACAGCTTGTATGGCGTCACACCGGCGATCAACAAGCTGTACCGCTACGACAAATACCATCTGGTTCCGTTCGGCGAATCCACCCCTGACGGCTTCCACTGGTTTGTTTCGTTGATGTATATGCCGATGGGTGATTTTGACCGCGGTGCACCGGTACAAGCGCCATTTTTTGTCCATGGGCAGCCGATTTCATTCGATATTTGCTACGAAGATGTGTTTGGCGAGGAGATCGCCCGCACTTTGCGCGAACAGGCAACACCGGCCACTATCCTGGTCAATGCCACCAATCTGGGCTGGTTCGGCAATACTATCGCGCTGCCGCAGCACTTGCAGATGGCGCGCATGCGCGCACTCGAAACCGGCCGCCCGATGTTGAGCGTGACCAATACCGGCCCGACCGCGGCGATTGCCGCCGACGGCCACATCGAAGCCCAGTTGCCGACCATGACGATCGGCTCGCTGGCCGTCACGGTGCAAGGCCGCAGCGGCTTTACGCCTTATGTACGCTTGGGCAACACCCCGGTGGTGCTGGCTGCGCTGGCGTTGCTGGCGCTTTGTGTGGGCCCGCTGCGTCGGAAAGTCGCAAAAGCCGGCCAATACCGTTAAGATTCAGGGTTTTGGCGTAACAGAACAAGGCTCTCCATGCTCACCTTCCAGCAAATCATCCTGACGCTGCAGTCCTATTGGGACCGCCAAGGCTGCGCCCTGCTTCAGCCCTACGACATGGAAGTCGGTGCGGGCACCTCGCATACCGGCACCTTCTTGCGCGCGATCGGCCCGGAGCCATGGCGCGCGGCCTATGTGCAGCCATGCCGCCGCCCCAAGGATGGCCGTTATGGCGAGAACCCCAACCGCATGCAGTTCTACTACCAGTACCAAGTGGTATTGAAGCCTGCGCCGGAAAATATTCTGGACCTGTATCTCGGATCGCTGAAAGCGCTGGGCCTGGACTTGCAGCAAAACGATGTGCGGTTTGTGGAAGACGATTGGGAAAACCCGACGCTCGGTGCCTGGGGCCTGGGCTGGGAAGTCTGGCTCAACGGCATGGAAGTGACGCAGTTCACCTATTTCCAGCAGGTCGGCGGTCTCGATTGCAAACCGGTCCTGGGTGAGATCACCTATGGTCTTGAACGGCTTGCGATGTATTTGCAAAAAGTCGACAACGTCTGGGACCTGGTCTGGACCCGCGCCGAGGATAACCCCTTGGAAAATGGCGAAGCGCGCGTTCTGACCTACCGCGACGTGTTCCTGCAAAACGAATTCGAGCAATCGACCTACAACTTCGAATATTCGAACAGCGACATGTTGTTCGGCTTGTTCAGTCAATATGAAGCCGAATCCAAGCGCCTGATTGAAGCGCAATTGGCCATCCCCGCTTATGAAATGATACTCAAGGCCGGCCACACCTTCAATTTGCTCGACGCCCGTGGCGCAATTTCGGTCACCGAGCGGGCGGCCTATATCGGCCGCATCCGGGCGCTGTCGCGCCTGGTCGCACAAGCCTATTACGACGCACGCGAAAAGCTGGGGTTCCCCATGTGCCGAGCACGCAACCCCAGTCTCGATGCAGCGGGCCTGCCCACGCTCGCCGCTCGCATCGCTTGAAGCCCGGCGCCCTGAATTTCTCCATAGATAAAGAATGACTCATAAAGAATGACTCAAGCAATGACTCAAGCTCATACCGCTGCGTTGTTGGTCGAACTGCTGACCGAAGAACTGCCGCCGAAAGCCTTGGCCAAACTTGGCGATGCATTCGCGCAAGGGCTGTTCGATCGCCTCAAGCTTGCCGGCCTGATCGATGCTTCGATTACGGCACAGGACATCGAGCGTTACGCCACGCCGCGCCGCCTGGCCGTATCGATCCCCAAGGTGTTGGCGGTGGCGCCCGATAAACAGATGCGCGACAAAGTGTTGCCGGTGTCGGTAGCGCTTGACGCCAACGGTCAGCCGACCGCGCCGCTGACCAAGAAGCTCGCAGCGCTGGGGTTTCCCAACACCACACTGGAACAACTTGAACGCGCGCCGGACGGCAAAGCCGAAGCCTTTTTCCTGAGCTATACCGCACCGGGCATCTCACTGAGTGCGGGTCTGCAAACCGCACTGGACGAAACCCTGGCCAAACTGCCGATCCCCAAGGTGATGAATTATCAGCGCCCCGACGGCACTCCGGTGCAGTTCGTGCGGCCGGTGCATCGGCTGCTGGCGCTGCACGGCAGCGAAGTGGTCGAGGTCAAGGCCATGGGCCTGAGCGCCGGACGGACCACGCTGGGCCACCGTTTCCTCAGCAGCGGCAGCCTCGAACTGGCGCAAGCCGGCGATTACCGCGCCCGTCTGCAAGATGCTTATGTGATGGCCGACTATAGCGAGCGCCGTGAACACATCCGCAGCCAATTGCAAAAGCAAGCCGGCGCCGATCGTGTGGTGATGCCGGAAGCCCTGCTCGACGAAGTCAATTCGCTGGTCGAATGGCCGGTGGTGTATGCCTGCCGCTTCGAAGAGCAATTCCTGGCCGTGCCGCAGGAATGCCTGATTCTGACCATGCAGACCAATCAAAAATATTTTGCGCTGACCGACGACGCGGGCAAGTTGCGTTCGCGCTTCCTGATTGTGTCGAATATCGCGACCGATACCCCGGGCGAGATTATCGAAGGTAATGAACGTGTGGTTCGGCCGCGACTGGCCGATGCCAAGTTTTTCTTTGAGCAAGACCAGAAAAAAACCTTGGCCAGCCGCATTCCCTTGTTGGCCAACGTGGTGTATCACAACAAACTCGGCTCGCAATTGCAACGTGTCGAACGCCTGGCCGGAATTGCCGCCGCGATCGCCCCGCTGGTCGGCGCCGATACCGCCCGAGTCACGCGCGCAGCCCAGCTTGCCAAAGCCGATTTGCTCACCGACATGGTGGGCGAATTTCCGGAACTGCAAGGCACCATGGGCGCGTATTATGCGCGGCACGATGGCGAAGCCGACGATGTCGCTTTGGCGTGCTCCGAACATTATCAACCGCGCTTTTCCGGCGATGCTTTGCCCAGCGGTTTGACGGGCACGGTGGTGGCTCTCGCCGACAAGCTCGAAACCCTGGTCGGTATCTGGGGGATCGGCTTAGCCCCTACCGGCGAGAAAGATCCGTTTGCCCTGCGCCGTCATGCGTTGGGCATCTTGCGCATTGTGCTGGAAAAAAGCCTGCCGCTCGATTTGCGCGATTTGCTGGCCATCGTCCAAGCGCAGTTTGCCGGACTCATCAGTGGCGCCGATACCACCGATGCCATCTTGAGTTTTTTCGGCGACCGCTTGCGCGGCCTGCTGCGCGAACGCGGTTATAGCGCCAACGAAGTCGAAGCCGTATTGAGTCAGAACCCGACCCGAGTCGACGACCTGACGCCGCGGCTCGATGCGGTACGCGCCTTCGCCGCCCTGCCCGAAGCCGAAGCCTTGGCCGCCGCCAACAAGCGGATTTCGAATATCCTCAAAAAGTCCACTGAAGCCCATGGTGTGGTGCCGGTCGACCCGGCACTGCTGCACGAGGCTGCTGAAAAAGCGCTGTTCGATACCTTGCGCAACAGCGTTGCCCCGGCAGTGCAAGGTCATCTGCAACAGCATGACTACACCCAGGCGCTTTCAGCATTGGCGCAATTGCGCACAGCGGTGGATACCTTTTTTAATGACGTGATGGTAAACGCTGACGATCCGGCCGTACGCGCCAACCGATTGGCATTACTATCGGAACTGCATGCACAGATGAATTGCGTCGCCGATATTTCAAAATTAGCGTCCTGAGCGGCATGCCGTCGAGGCGCATGTTATGCGCCCGGCAAGTAGCACGGCGGTCGCGACAGGACACGGGTACGATATGATACGTCGCACAGACGGCGTGTTGCGTCGCGGCATGATCCGAGCAAGCAGGGGAACGGTCTGATGAATACGCTGAAGAAATTAGTTATCCTGGACAGGGATGGCGTAATCAACGCCGATTCGGATCAATTCATCAAGTCGCCCGACGAATGGCATGCGCTGCCGGGCAGTCTGGAAGCCATTGCGCGGCTCAACCAGGCCGGTTATCGCGTGGTGGTGGCATCGAACCAATCCGGTATCGGGCGCGGCTTATTCGACATGAATGCACTGAACGCGATGCATATGAAAATGCACCGCGCTCTTGCCGCCGTCGGCGGACGTATCGATGCCGTGTTTTTTTGCCCGCATACGGCCAGCGATCAATGCGCTTGCCGCAAACCCAAACCCGGCATGCTGGAAACGATTGCCCAGCGTTTCGATATCGACCCGGCCGAAACGCCGGTGGTAGGCGACTCGAAACGCGATCTTGAAGCGGCCGCCGCACTCGGCATGCAAGCGCACCTGGTACTCACAGGTAAAGGTAAAAAAACGCAGGCCGCCGGCGGCCTGCCGGAGCAGACCCGGGTCCATGCCGACTTGCGCAGCTTCGCCCTCGATTTTTTGGCGGAAGAGCACGAGTAAAATAGTGCAACTTCGCTCCCTTTATCTAGCTTCACGCTGACACCATGCGCCTGATCCGTTCATTGTTATTGCTGTTGTTTTTGGCCGTATTTACCGTTCCTTATGCGATCTACTGCTTTATCTCTTTTCCCTTCCTTAAAGTGCATGGGCGTTATTGGGTCGTGTCGCGCTGGTGTGCGGCGGTGCTGTGGGTGGCGCGCAATCTGAACGGCATCCGCTATCAGGTCGAGGGTTGGGACAACTTGCCTGACGGGCCCGCGGTACTGCTGGTCAAACATCAGTCGGCCTGGGAAACCATCGCCTTGCCGGCACTGATGCCCAAGCCTTTGTGTTTTGTCTTCAAGCGTGAGTTGCTGTATGTGCCTTTCTTCGGCTGGGCCTTGGGTTTGCTGAAGATGATCCATATCGATCGCAAACAAGGGCAAAGCGCGTTTAACGCGGTGATCACCCAAGGTCGTGCCCGTCTGGCGGACGGCTCATGGATGATCATGTTTCCCGAGGGGACACGCACGGCGACCGGCACCCAAGGCAAGTACAAAAGCGGCGGCGCGCGGTTTGCGGTCGAAGCCCATGCGCCTGTCGTACCGATTGCACATAATGCCGGGCGCCTATGGCCGCGTAACGCATTCACGAAAAATCCCGGTATAGTCACTGTATCGATAGGCGCGCCGATAGATTCCACCGGACTCACGCCGGAAGCGTTGAATGCCAAGGTAGAAACCTGGATCGAAGCCGAAATGCGACGGATCGATCCGGATGCCTATGCCGCAGTCGGCACCTCAAAATCGAAGTCTGAAGCGGTTTGAAAAATCCGCTGTCAGATCGGCTGCAAGAACAGCTTTACCCATATCAAGATTGGGACGATAGCGCCGCTCGCAGCGGCCGCCGTCCCGATCAATCTGTAGCGGAGCGATCCAGGATGCCAGTGCAACCACGGCGCGGCGGCGCAAGCCAGCCTTCCCTCATATCTCGGCTCGCACGTAAATTTGCCGGCCGCCGTGCTCCCGAGGCGGCGCTCGACCATTTGCAGCTCGACCTGCCCTTGTTCGGCAGCAGTACGCCCAGCACACCACCCGTCATGCCCTTGGCGCCGTTGCCCCCGGAAACACCGCGCACGGCCGGCGGTCCACGCACGCGCACCCTGCAACTCGGTGCGCGTAGTCTGGAATATAAGCTGAAACGTTCAGCACGCCGCACCATCGGCTTTTCCATCGACGGCAGCGGCTTGTCGGTAACGGCGCCGCGCTGGGTGACGCTGACTGACGTCGAGACCGCGATTGCCGAAAAGCAAAAATGGATCTTCACCAAACTCGCGGAGTGGAAAAATCGCGTCGAGCAGCGCGCACTGCCGCGCATTATCTGGGAGGATGGCGCCAGCTTGCCGTTTTTGGGTAAACCGATTTTGATCCGCCTGGAATCGAACAGCGGTACGCTGGAATTCGACGCCGCCAGCGCAACGCTGGCTATCGGCCTGCCGGCGCATGCCGAAGCCGAGCAAATCAAGGACCGCGTGCAGGGCTGGTTGCAAACCGAAGCCAAGCGGCTGTTTGTCGAGCGGCTCGATCTCTACGCGGTGCGGCTTGAAGTCAACTATAGCAGTTGCGCTTTGTCGTCAGCCGCAACCCGCTGGGGCAGTTGCTCCAGCGACGGCAAAATTCGCCTGAACTGGCGGCTGATCCATTTCCCGCTGCCGATTATCGATTATGTGGTCGCACACGAACTGTCGCACCTGCGCGAAATGAACCATGGCCCGCGCTTCTGGGAAACCGTCGAAACCGTGTTCCCGGAATTTCGCGAAGCGCGCCAAACGTTGCGTCAGCACCCGCCCGAATTGCTGCCGATTTTATAGGCCAGGCAATACCGCCGGGGTCCGGCCCCGCGTGTGCCCCTCAGGCCGGGCGTCCCAGCGTCGCCGGCCACTCGCGGCCTGGCCGAAACGGTATAGCGAATGCGCTACACCCGATGCCGCACACCTGAATTCCGCGGCAGCGGTACAATTTGGCACTCCGCCACTTTGTCCCAGGTTCTCTCATGCGACTTCTTCACACCATGCTGCGCGTCGGCAATCTTGCGCGCTCCATCGAGTTCTATACCAATGTGCTGGGCA
>JAMFSV010000015.1 GCA_026225455.1 Burkholderiales bacterium
ATGGACGCAATACGCATGCCAGAGCGTCCATTTCATGATTTGCCGCGGGCCTGTCAGGCGTGCGCCTCGATTGGCATGCATATTGCGCATCGACTGAGGCTGATATCTGTTTGCGGCCGGCCCTGGGCCCGGGCCATTGGATCAGGTGTCAGGCCGCGTGAGGCAGGCAGGCTCCGCCGCGAAATATCATGATATTTGGGTGCTGGTTTTGGTGCTCGTTTGGTGCCATAAGCACCCCAATACCTAGCCAAAAATGCACCAAAACAGGGCTGAACATCCCTATGCGCCGACGCAAAACCAAGGCCCGCCCACCGTCCCAATGCCTGAACCAGGAGACGCATCCATGAAGACCAAGACCACGCTGACCATCAGCAGCAAAAATTATTCGTCGTGGTCACTGCGCGGCTGGCTGGTCGCTCGCTTCAGCGGCATCGAATTCGACACCGTAGTAGTGCCGACCGACGACGCCGCGGCACGCGCCGAAATCCTGCTGCTTTCGCCTTCCATCCTGGTGCCCTGCCTGAATCACGGTGAAATTAAGGTGTGGGATACGCTGGCCATTACCGAATACCTCAACGAATTGAGCCCCAAGTCGGGGCTTTTGCCCAAGACCAATCCGGCGCGTACTCATTGCCGTTCGATCTGCGGCGAAATGCATTCGGGTTTCAGTTCGCTGCGCTCGGCATTACCGATGAATGTGCGCGCCCATTTCCCCGACTTCAAGATCTGGTCGCGGGCCCAGGCCGACATCGAACGTATCGTTGAAATCTGGCGCGAGTGCCTGGCAACATACGGCGGCCCTTACCTGTTCGGCAAACTGAGCGCGGCGGACGCCATGTATGCGCCGGTGGTAACGCGTTTTGTCACCTACGACGTGCACCTGGACCCCGACATCGCAGCTTATTGCCGTCATATCCTGGACTTGCCGGAAATGCGAGAATGGATAGCGGCGGCCGAACAGGAAACCGAGGATATCGATGAACTCGATATCGAGTTTTAAGCGAGGGGCTTGGTTTTGCCGCAGCACTTGCCGGTCATCGTTCAAACCGTGAGCGTAATCGGGTGCATCGCGCTCACGGCTTGATGGCAGGAACGAAGGCGTGGTAAAACGCCCTCCTTGTTTACTTCGGCTCGGGTCCTTTCACCGCGGTAACAAATCCATCCGGGCGGATATAGTTGGCATACGCTTGCTGTACTTCGGCCGCGCTGAGTTGCAGATAATGCTGACCGGCAATCGTCATGGCATCCAGCGGACGATCTTCAATCGACAGGGTCAGCAATTGCTCGCCAATCTCATCGAAGCTCGCTTCGGCGAGCGGAATCTGCCGTAACAAGATGCCCTTGGCACGCTTCAGGTCTTCCTCGGATACCGGCTCCTGCTGCATTTGCTTAAGATCCTGCACGACCAGTGCGCTAGCTGCGGCGACCTTGTCCGGATCGCTGCCGAACGAGACCGCATAGGTGCTGCGGTGCTTGCCCAGATTAAAACGCGTATCGACGGTATAGACCAGCCCGCGCTGATCGCGCAGGTCACGATACAAACGTGAGGCATAGAAACCGCCGCCCAGCACTTCATTACCCAGGTTGAGCGCGTAACGAGCCAGGTCGTCACGGGTGACGCTGATAGTCTGCGCCAGCTTCACGCTATCCTGCACCGAACTGGAGTCCGGCACGTGCAACTGGGCCGGCTTATTCGGCGGCACCTCGCCATATTCCACGGCGGGTTTGACGCCGCTGGCTTTCCAGCCGCCGAAAGCCGCTTCGACAACCCGCTTGGCCTGCGCCGGGTCGACCTTGCCCACCACCACCAGGGTGGTCATGTCGGGACGGAAAGTTTGCGCGTAATAACTTTTCACATCGCTCAGATTAAGACTGGTCACGCTCTGCGGCGTGGGATGACGCAGTTGTGCATCGCCCTCCGGCAGCAGTGCCTTATACAGCCCCAGCCGGGCCAGGAATGCCGGCGACTGTACCTGACCCGCGGTAATCCCGGCAATCTGCTGCTGCACCACGGAGAATGCCTGCTGCGGCAAGGCCGGATGCAATTCGTTGTCGGCCAGCAGTTTCATGCCTTCGGTGAAATGAGCGGACGATACCGATAACGAGAAATTGGTACCCGCGCTCTCCTGAGCGCTGATGTCATCCAGCGCCTGCTGAAAGGCCAGGCGGTCCAGGTTGGTGGTACCGAAAGTGAACAAGCCGTCGAGCACATCGGATACGCCCTCTTCGCCTTGCGCCGTCTGCAAATCTTCATTGGTGTGGACGCGGCCGTAGACTTGTACCGTATCGCTGGTCGTCTCAGGTTGCACGATCAGGCGCAAACCGTTGGGCAGGACGTACGACACCGGCCGCAAGGTCGAGCGCGGCAAGGCCAGTTTCTCGAATGCCTGGGCTGCCCACTCAGGCAAAACCACCGGTTTGTCCGGGCTGGAGGCGAGACTTTCCGCGCCACCGAAGCCCTTGCCGGAAATCGGCTTGCCGGAACTTTCCGGGGTCAGGATGGCGGTCGTCGCCAGCGACGGGTCGAGCGTGCGTTTCGCCAAAGCATTGACCGCGTCGGGCGTTACGGCTTCGATCGCCTGTTTCATCGCATCGGGCGACTCAACCTGCTGGAATGCCAGGGCCTCCGACCAGGTATCGGCCAAACCCTCCATCGAATTTTTCTTCAACTCCAGGCCGGCGACGATTTTTCGCTTGGCCGCTTCGATCAATGCCGGATCGACCCCGTTGGCAACGGTTTCCGCCAGCACCGCTTGCATCTTTGCCAGCACGGTTTGCGCGTCACCGCCGCGGGGGAAAATCCCGACCGCCATACCCACGCCGGCGTGCGGCAACGGGTCGCCAAAAAAGCCGCCGAACAATGCCGTGCCGTCCATGCCCATGCCGAACAGTCCGGCGCGCTGCGAGCCCAAGGCCTCATTCAACACCAGCGAAGCGGCATAGTCCTGATCTTGCATGCCCGGCATGCGGTAACCCAGGTACACCGAGCCATAAGGGCTATCGGTGGGCAACTCGACCGTCTTGGCCTGCGCCGGTTTGAAATTGAAGTTGGGCCGGGCCGGCAAATCCTTGCGCGGAATATCGCCGAACTGTGCCTTGACTTCGGCCAAGGTGGTCACCGGGTCGACATCGCCGACCACCACCAGGATGGCATTGTTCGGTGCATACCACGCGTTGTGGAAAGCGCGCAGCATGGCGCCCGTGGTTTTATCGAACGAATCGCGCGTGCCCAGCGGCGTATGTTCATAGGGCGTGCCGTCGAACAATTGCGCCACCAGTTGCGTGTAAAACTTGAAATCCGGACTGGATAAATCGCGCGACACTTCCTGCTCGATCGCACCGCGCTCCTTGGCCCATTGTGCATCGTCGATGTCAAGGCCGCGCATGCGCAGCGCTTCGGTGCGCAACACCACGTTCAGGTCCTGCGCCGGGGCTACAAAGTGATACTGGGTAACACCCTGGGTGGTATCGGCATTAAATGCGCCGCCCAGGTTGGCCACAATCGCGGCCAGTTGATCTTTGCTCAAGCCGGGGCTGCCGCGAAACATCATATGTTCCAGGGCATGAGCCGTGCCGGGAAAACCGTCAGGCACCTCGTCGGACCCGACCAGGTAATTCACCTCGGTGGCCACTACCGGTGCCAGCGCATCATGCACGATCACGACCTGCAGACCGTTATCCAGCGTAGCGCGCGTGACGTCCGCATCGTTCACCTTTGCCGCGGCGGTGGCCGCCATGCCCAAAGCCAATGCTAAAGCGGTCACATATTTAACCTGCGTCTTCATATGATGGTCTTTCCTTGACAGCAAAATAAACAGGGATTCCAACCCGGCGCACGCACGCCAGGTTGAGTAGGTGACACATTATGCGGTCTACGCCCTGCTTGGCAAGCATAGGCCGCACAAATGCGCCTGCTGCCGGCAGGCAGGCACAGAGGCTCGCCGGCAGTGCGGTCGACTGTGCCGACGCATGGCGTACGGTTCACCGAGTCAAGATCAACTGGCTTCGACCCGTTTTCCCTGCTTGGGTTGCAGTAGAGACACCTTGAATTTTGCAAAATCAGTAACTGCGACGACTGTTGCAACGGTCTGAAATAGACGATTTGGACGATTTGTCGTGTCGAAAGTGAAATCATTGGCGACACCGGCGACGATTCGAGCATTAAAATGTCCCCGGGCATAAGTTTGCCCAAGTTTCAGACCCAAGATAACTTTGCGGATCGTCTATGAATTTTGCCTTGATTCTTTTTATTCTGGTGGTAATCGCGGGTATCGCCTGGGTGGCGGACAAACTCTATTTCCTGCCGCGCAGGCGCCAAGCCGCGACTGAGGCGGTCACTGAATTCCAGCGTCAGCAGGAACGCGTGGGCGAGCGTTTCGCCGACGAGAATGCCGCTCAAACAAGTGCCAAGCTGCATGACGACACCTTGCGCCAGCCCTGGTGGCTGGAATATTCGGCAGGTTTTTTCCCGGTATTGCTGCTGGTGTTTGCCCTCAGGTCATTTGTCGTCGAACCCTACAAAATCCCGTCCGGCTCGATGATGCCGACCTTGCTGGTGGGCGACTTTATTTTGGTGAATAAATTCGATTACGGCATCCGCTCACCGATCAGCGACCAGACGCTGTTCGCCAATCGCCATCCCAAACGCGGTGATGTGGTGGTATTTCGCAGCCCGGAAGACGAGTCGATCGATCTGATCAAACGTGTCGTCGGCGTGCCGGGCGATGTGGTCGATTACCACGACAAACAGTTGAAGATCAACGGCGTGCCGGTTCCTGAAATCGATTTGCCTGACTTTCTGGGAGAGGCCGTCGAGGGGCATTACGGTTATTGGAAGCAGTATCAGGAAACCCTGGATGGCCGCACTCATGGAATCCTCAAAATCCCCTCCCTGCCGCCGTATGTCGTCGGCGTGCATAATTTCCCGCAGCGGGAAAACTGTGACTACGACAGCACCGGTTTCACCTGTAAAGTGCCGCCGGGCAATTATTTCATGATGGGCGATAACCGCGACAATAGCGAAGACAGCCGTTATTTGGGTTTCGCGCCCGATAAAAATCTGGTGGGACGCGCCTTTTTCGTCTGGATGAATTTCAGCAATCTCAAACGCATCGGCGCCTTTCATTAAAACAGATAGCCCGGCGGGTTAAGGCGCCAACCTGGCAATTCGCCATGTGCCGTCCGGCAGCCGGGCGTAGCGGATACGGTCGTGCAAGCGCGAAGGCCTGCCCTGCCAGAATTCGATCGATTCGGGGATCACTACATAACCGCCCCAATGCGGTGGACGTGGCGGATGTTGGCCGAAGCGAACCGCAAATGACGCCGCCCGGGCAATCAGCGTTGCACGCCCTTTGATCTCGCGGCTCTGCTCGGATGCCCATGCGCCAATCCGCGAGTCCAGCGGACGGCTTGCATAATAGGCATCGCTTTCCAGATCCGGCAGTTTTTCAACGCGCCCTTCAATTCGCACCTGCCGTTCCAATTCGGTCCAATGGAACAATAAAGCGGCATGCGGATTGGTTTCCAGGTCGCGGCCCTTGTGACTTGCATAATTGCTGAAAAACACAAAACCGCGGCTATCGACACCCTTGATCAAAACGATACGTGCCGATGGTTTACCGTCCGCACCCGCAGTGGCAAGCGTCATGGCATTGGGTTCAGGCAGCTCAGCGCTCAAGGCCTGATCCAGCCAGCTATTGAACTGGGCCAGCGGATCGGCATCGACCGCGGAGCGGCTCAATGAACTGCGCGCGTAGGTCTGGCGCAAATCGGCGAGTGCGATCATGGACCAAGCCTTAGCGCATCACGCTATGGTCGTTGGATCCGCGTGCCGGAGCAACAGGTTTGCTGGCATTGGCACTGGCCCGGCGTTCTCGCGCACTCGCCAAAGCCCGTTCAATTTCTTCCGGACTGCGGCCGGCACAGTTTTCCTCGGCGGCCCGGACGGCGGCTTCAATCGAATCCCCACCGCCGACTCGCATGCCTGTCTCCACATGGGAAACCACCCATAATGGATCGAGCTCGTAAGCGCTGACGTGCGGACGGTGAACCGCGAAAC
>JAMFSV010000104.1 GCA_026225455.1 Burkholderiales bacterium
CGTCATGACAGTCTCCGTCCTGTTTGAGCGTGGCATCAGTTGAAACGGAAGCCGGAAATGGCGGTATTGAGAACGTCCTCGGCATAGATGCGGGTGCCGTCCCCGTCAGCGGCGCCGGCCGCGACCATGAGCGGCAGCAGGTGTTCGGCGCGCGGGTGACTCGCCAATGCGCCAGGCGCGCTAGACCATTGGGCAAGCCGCCGGGCGCGCACTTCCGGGTCGGCATGGGTGACGCTCTCGACCAGCCAGTCGTCGAACTGCTGAGCCAACGCATTACCCGGCGCATCATCGTGGAAAAATTGGCGCAGGTTGTGATAACTCATACCGCTACCGACAAGCAACACCCCTTCGTCGCGTAGCGGCGCCAGCGCCCGGCCCAGGGCCAGATGAGCGGCAGGGTCCAAACCCTGCACCAAGGATAATTGCACCAATGGAATATCGGCATCGGGATAGATCAGCTTGAACGGTACAAACACGCCATGGTCGAGGCCGCGCTGCGATTCTTCGGCGCTGCCGATGCCGGCCGCTGCGAGTAATTCACGCACCCGCTCAGCCAGGGCCGGAGAACCGGCAACCGGGTAGGTCAATTGATAGGTGTGCTCGGGAAAACCATAGTAATCGAACAACAAAGGTGACTGTGCCGCCGCATTCACCGTGGTCACCGGCATTTCCCAATGCGCGGAAATTACCAGCAAGGCGCGCGGCCGAACCGGCAGCGTAGATGCAATCCCGCGCAGGTAAACAGCCATTTTGTCCCACATGTCATGCGGCATGCCCGCCGGCGTGTCCATAAAAAAACAGGGGCCGCCACCATGAGGGATAAATAGGGTCGGCAGGCGTGGGGTTGTTTGCGGCATGACGGATTCCAGAATTTTTGTATTGGCTGCCGTCTTTATTCACGCGGTGCGGGCAGCCAGCCGATCTCGGTAGAGCAAGTTTTAGCTCGAACTCCAGGTCATCCCGCTCCAGGCACGCGGTGCACTCAAGCAGGATGACCCGAAAACGGAATTAATCCGCCTTGATGCCTTCAACTTGAATCTGCAGCTTGGTCAGCATGCTGAAGCCGTAGCTCTTGCCCCAGTCCAGGCCGAAATCGGCACGATCGAAGCTGGCCTCGACATCCGCACCGCAGACTTCACGCTTGTACATCGGGTGCATGATGCACTTGAAGGTTTTGATCTTCAGCGTTACCGGCTTGGTCACGCCATGCAGGGTCAAGTCGCCGATGACTTCAACCGGGGTATCGCCCTTGAATACGATTTTGCTGCCCTTGTAAGTTGCAGCCGGGAACTTGGCGATGTCAAAAAATTCGTCGCTTTTAATCTTGCCGTCCAGCGCGGGATTGCCGGTATCGACCGATGCCGGGTCGATCGCGATATCCACCGAACCGGTTTTGGCTTCACGATCCAGCGTCACGGTGCCGGTGGTCTTGGTAAGCTTACCGCGCCACACCGACAAGCCGCCGAAGTGGTCGGCTTCGAAGTTCGGGTAGGTATGGGTCGGATCCAGGTTATACGTAACCGGCGCAGCGACGGCCGACAAGGACAGTGAAGTTGCAATAACAGCGGCGGCGGTTAAAGCCAAGGTACGAATTTTCATTAAAAAACTCCTGTGCGATATAAGAAAAATAAGAAAAAAATGAAACTGAAAAACCAATTTATTTTTTTGCAGCCGAAACGATATGGAATTTAAGCTGGACATCATCGGCGACAACCGAGGTGTCTTTCCATTCGCCTTGGCCGATATTGAATTGCAGGCGCTTGATCGGCAGTACTCCGTCGAACACTTGATTCGCGCCGTCTTGCTTGAACGTCACGGGCACCACCACATCGCTGGTCTTGCCCTTGATCGTCAGCTTGCCGCTGACGCTATACGCCCCCGCACCGGCCGGTGCGATGGCGGTTGAAACAAAGGTCGCATTGGGGAAAGTGGCAGCGTCAAACCAATCCTTGCCCCGCACTTCCTTATTGAACGATTCGTCACCCAGGTCGTAGGACGCCACGTCCACGCTGAACTGAGCTTTACCCGCAGCCGGCTTGGCCGGATCGAAATCGACGCTGGCCGTAAACTTCTTGAATTTGCCGTCGACCGGCACATTCATTTGCTTGGATACCGCCGAGATCGTGCTCTTGCCGGTGTCGACCTGAGCCAGCGCAGTACCCGCCAGCCCCAACAGCAGCACGCCGCCTGCGGCCATGCGCAGGGCCGGACGCCAAGCGGATTTCAAAGTAGGGAGGGACATAGTCTTACCTTTTATCGATGTTCAAAACACTGCCTCGGGCAGCACCGGGAATATGTCGCCAAGCTTGGCTTGGCAACTGAAGTTATGACTTAAGAAAGGGAATCATTCTCGCCAGCAAGCCGTCGCGGTCAATCAGAGTGTGTTTGACGACGCCCAGCAGATGCAAGACGAACAAACCCAACAAAGCGTAATTCAGCCAGATATGGGTCAAGCGGAAGATCACTTTAAGTTGCTGGTCCGGTTCGATCAAGGTAGGCAACGGCAAGATGCCGAGGTAGACCACCTGGATGCCCGCCGCGGCGCTATACAAATAACCCGATGCCGGAATCACGATCATCAGCACATACAACAGCAGGTGCACCGCATTCGAGACCAGCCGCTGCAAGGCCGGCATACCGGCCGGCAGTGGCGGCGCCGGATGTGTCAGGCGCCAGATCACGCGCAACCAGGCGAGCGCGAAGACCGTTACACCGATCCACTTATGCCAGGCAAAATAACGCAGCTTGGTCGGCGTCAGCCCTGGAATATCGGTCATCACCCAGCCCAGCCAGAAGCCGCCGATGATCAGCACGGCAATCAGCCAGTGCAGCGCAATCGCCGGGCCGGTGTAGCGGCCGCCGGCCGAAGCTGTTTTTACATTAGTCATGGTTGCCCTCATGTGCGCCCTTATTCAAACTGGCAGGCTCAGGCCTGGCGCCGTTTCCAGCGTGACCCCCTGCAGCAATAACCAGGGTGTAACCATGACCGCACCCACGGTGATAAACAATCGCAACTGAGGTCATGCGTGGCCCTGGAAGTCGTCAAGAACCGTCACTATATTCGCTTGAGTTACTTTTAAAAAGTAGTTACCATTAAGTAACCACCCTTCTATTCGGTAAAAAGCTCCGCCATGCGCCGCGAAAACAGCTCTCCCGCCTGCCCAATGGACTCTCTATTGCGCCTGCTGATGGGACCTTGGACCACCTATATTCTTTGGTTGTTGTACTCAAACGGCGTCTTGCGTTTCGGCCAGCTTAAACGTTTTATGCCGGATGTCTCCGCCAAGGTACTGACTGAACGGCTAAGGATGCTGGAAACCGCCGATCTGGTGCATCGCGACTATCAACCGACCATTCCTCCGCAGGTCAGCTATTCACTCACGGTCAAAGGACAAGATTTGCAAAACGTCCTTGAGGGCCTTAATGTGCTGGCGCGGAAATGGCGTGTTGCGGAGCAAACGGGGCTTGAGCGCGAGGCTGGGCATGATACCGGCGTCGATGCCCAGAGCATTGCAATGGCATTGACCTTGCAGCACGCGAAGTCCGCCGTGCCGCCGTCAAGCATGCAGCTTGACCCTGGCCTGGCCGGGTCAAGCTCCAGCCCGTAAAACTCAAGCCTCTACAAGGTTCAAGCCCATAAAGCGGCAAGCTGCCGCAAGTGCGGCTGCACGACATCCGCCAGCGCTTGCCGCAACGGCGTCGCCGCGCGAATGCCCAAGCGCGTCAAGGACGAGGTATCGAGATGGCAGTTATACGGTCGCGGCACATCGGCCGGACCGGGCATCGAAGGGATAAAGGCGGTCTCAGGCAACTGCGCCAGCGCGGCCAGTTCGCAGCTCAAGGCGTACTTGGTATAGGCATCGCTGCCGGACCAGTGATGAATCCCGCTCAAGTCCGTGCCCTCCAGCCACTGCTCAATTATTTGACGGCATACCGAGGCTACATCCGAGGTCAGCGTCGGATAGCGGATCGCCCAGTTATCGACGGGTATCGGTATGCGATTTGCTCCACGATTTACCCCCCCTGCATCTCCGGGCAACAATACGCTGGTTACCGCCGACTCGGATAAATCGCCGGTGGGACCGAACAATAACGGCAAACGCAGTACCGCGCTGCCGGATCCTGCGTTCAACACCGCCAGTTCGCCCTCGCGCTTGCTTAGACCATAGGCATTGATCGGTTCAGGCACGCTGTGCGGAAAGTAAGGCGCGGCATTGCCGTCGAACACATAGTCGGTCGAAATATAAAGCGTACGGCCGCCATATGCCGCCACCCGGCGGGCGATAAAAGCCGGGGCGGTGAGATTCAAGGCGCGGGCGCGCACTGGATCGTGCTCGCATACGTCAGCGCGTTTTTCGCCGGCGGCGATCACCACCACGGCGGGGCGGAATGCGTCGAGGAATTGCTCGACGGCGACCGCATCCTGGATATCGAGCAAGGTGCAGCCATCGCCTGCGCGACGCAGTGCGGTACCCATTACCTCGGCGCCGGCCAGTTTCAAGTCGCGCAGAATCTCACGGCCC
>JAMFSV010000105.1 GCA_026225455.1 Burkholderiales bacterium
GAGGTCCGCGCCCGCCCGGCAATATCTTGAGATATCGGACGCGGAACGTCCGATATGCTCAGCCTTTCGGTGGCGCCTGGGTCATCGCACTGGTCATCCTGGTGACGACGAATTTCGTCTCCACCAGATCGAGTGAGCGAAATCCGGAAAATGGCATTCGCCCATGCGGGCGCGGCGCTGCTTTACATACCAGCCAGGTCGGTATGTAGCGGCGCGGTGATGGTGGCTCACTTTTGAGCCGTCCTCGCCGGCGCTGGGCCGCGGGGTGCGTACGAATTTCGTCCGCACAAACTCAGCACCATGCCAGCGCCTGCCACGGCGCGAACTGAGCATCGCCTGGGCACTGCCTGTGAATGGCCTTGGCTGGCCTTGCGCGCCCGAACAGTCGACCAGTGCCAGGCGTCTCCCCACCGGGTATAAATGCAAGCCGGCGGCGCCATCCTAAAACCATCGAGCGATGGCGATCTGCGGCGCAGCTGGGCGTTCGTGTTGACCACGAACCTTTGTGCTGCCGTTGCCTCCTGCTGTTACCGAAACGCCGCCGCAACGCACCTGTAACGTTACAGGCCCGTTGCAAGTCGCGCTGCACCTGGACGGCATGCGCGTGCCCAGCGGCGGACCGCCGGCAGCAATCGGCTAAATTTTTAGTCGATTGGGTATCGACCAGCGCCAGCAGGTCAAAAGGCTGCGCACTACTCAGCCGCTTGCCGGACCGTTCCGCAGGGGTTACCGAACCAGTAACCGTTACCGATTAAGTAACCGTTACCGAATTGGTAACCCGCACCTTTCGTCGCGCGGCACAAGTTCACGGTGTCCTGCCAATAGAGGGGGTGCGGCTTCCGAGTTCTCAACTGCCTGTCATATGCGTGTGCTGGCGAACGCAGAATCTTTGCAAAACGATATAAGGTAAGCCTGACAATCACAAATGGCACCCGCCACCCCTGCCATGACGAGCGCCGACCGACGTACAGACCTCCCCGAATTTATCGTTATCGAGACCGCGCTAGCACTCGTCAAGCGAGAAGGGATAGGGCGTGCGCTGGAATACATGTTTGACAACGGCATTCCACCTGATGTTGCGTATCGCGTACTGACGGACCCGGAATTTCAACGGCAGCATTACGAGCGCCGAACACTCCTTCGTCCTGTGGCTTGAGCGAGTCTTAGCCCAGCTATAACAGCGCCACGCGCCGCGAGGTTTTCCAATCCGGGAAACAATCTGGAGTCGTAATGGTCGACCGTCTCAGCAAATTTGCCGAGACGAGTGTCCTCAAGGCTCAGGACACCGGTCGCTGTAGGGTGTCCAATCTCCGGACGCCCTTGCCGAAGTGGGATTTCCGCACTTCGGTGCTACCTGTCCTAAAGCGGGACACGTCCCAAAACAGGACACCTGTCCCGAATCGGGACTAGCTGCGCCGAGGACATGCACGGCTCAAAAGTGAGCGATGCATCACGGGCCAGCTCGACCGCGCAACTATGGCTCAGCCGTGGACCAGTACGACGACTTCACATTGACGCCAGGCCGCAGAAAAGAGAGACTGGTTCAATTGTAAATATGCCGAGGTGAACATGGACCAGCCAGATTTTGTACTGCACGGGCTGGATGAGATCGCGGGCATCGATACCATCCAACTCCATGCGGCCGGGGCAAGTACGCTGGCATTTTCTGTGACCGGCACCGAGAAGGCGGCGTTGGCAGTGCATATGCGAATTATGGAAGCCACAACCTCAGCGACGCTCGGCGGAATGCCGATATCAATCAGAGGCGTTCGCTCGACTGAGAAAATAAGCGGTTATTGGTTTGATTGCGATTACGACGCGCTTCCGCCGGTGTAACGCTACGTGCGTATTTAATCTAACGGTTCCAGCGATACCATCGGTTGAAAACCCAGCCGGTTTCTATTCGGTTCCCATCCGTTTCCAACGGGCGTTGAACGGTCGTTGACCTGACGCTGCGGAACCGCAAGAAATCTCGGAGTCTACGCGGGATTTTGAGCCCCTCGCAACTCAGCGGCTGTGTTGGGTATGGTGAAAATTTGCGAGTCTTCTAGGACTCGTAAAGCGCGCTTTATCTGGAAATTGACCCAGGTCAAATTTACGTCGAGTTGCAGCGCAGGCGTTGCGGTATATTTCATCAGTTCATCAAGGACGGCCATGACATACCGCAAATTTTCTGACAACCGAAAGGCCTATGCCGTGCACCGTGCCGGCTTGGCGCTGGACCGGCTCCTCAAGGCGGAGACACCTGAGGAGAAGCGGCGGGCGATGCACTGGGCAACCGCGTGGTGCGTGGCCGGCGGCGGCCGAACGCCAGCTAGATTTTCGTTGCGGCCGTCGCGTCGCCTAGTGCCTGGGGGCTAGGCGACGCTTTGATGCGCTTCCAAAACAACTCATAGTTAGATGTGCGAGACCGCTCCGATGCCTTCAAAGCAATCAACTGCGCTGGAGTCGGGGTTGCCATCATCGATACCAACGCCCATCCAGCGTTAGTCATTTCCGCTCGATGCGAGTCAAACGGTTGATTTTCTAGACCTGCGCTGATGTCTTTGCCACCTGGGGAAGCTACTTTTTTGAAGGCCCATTCGTCAGCGCGGACAAGGCTATATGTGACCTCGGCCTGCGTTTGTTTATAGTCGAATTCCATGGCGCCTCCGTAGGGTTGGACGGGTCGGCGGGCGCCGGCGTAGCGTTTCCCAATTGCAATTCAGACAGTGTACGGCATCGGTGTATTTCACGTGCAAATGGTTTGGCTATTCTTGTTATCAGTTAGGTTGCGACCGAAAATTGCAGACCATCACAGGAAGGTGCAGACGCCGGAAAATTTCCCGGCGTCGCGCGAGACCGCCGAAATATTTCGGGCGTCTGCACGGTGCGGGCAGCACGATGCACGCACCGTGGCGGCGTGGTGCACGACTGGTGCACGGCACGCGGGTTCAATTATTCACTTTGTTGGAAAATGACTGAATGTTTGCGCAACTTTTTCGTTTGCGATATTTAGTTCAGTTGGGGCGCCTTCCAAGTACTTTAAAAAATGCGCCACTCCGCATATATAACAAGTTACCAAGTCTTCAATCCGGAGAAAAACTGCGCCGCTTGAGGTTGTTGTGGCGGCGATGGAGCCACTTGTGTAGTAAATCCTTCGCGGAGGTAGATTTTTTGAATGGTCTCGGGACGTAGCTCCGCCGGTATGCAGTACTGCATTTCTCGCTGCCCATAGCTCACACGAAGAGCATCCTAGAGGATTTGGGCCCAACATGTACTTATCGACCCATGCTCTGAAATCCGCGCCGTTTTGTTCCCCCTTCACTGCGAACCACGCCATTTGGTCAATAGCGGCGTACGTTAGCATGACGGCCGCTGGGGTGTGACGCTGGTCCTTCAAGCATATTATTGCCTCTGACATACTTTTCGCATATGCGAATAAAGGAGGAAGTGTGGTCATATCGGTCCATGGGAGTAGGCAACGCAATTCGAGTTGCGATAACCTTAACAATATCACGAGAACACTGATAAAATCCGCGCCGGACGAAAACGCTTGACGCCATGTCCTTCGACGGTCTATTCTAAAAACGTCCCCGATAAAGAGGGGAACGAGTTTGACAGCTCGAACTGACAAGGGCGGACAACCGCCACCCGGCGGTATTTTTTCGTCCGTACCATTGTGTCTCCTATGGAGCGGCGATGGTGGGGAGGCTTCGGCCTGCCGGTTTCCTTTGTCACCGGTCTGTCAACCCCGCCATTTGCCGCTCCTCCCGTTTGACAGCGGGTTGCGCGGTTCAACAACCGACATTGGAGGCATCATGCCAAGCATTTCCACCCCCATTCAATCCCGCCAAGACACCATCAATCACTTGCGCTGGCAGGCCAAGGCCGTCGCCAATCTGCTGTCCGCCCTTCACTTACTGCCTGACGCTGACCAAGAAATCACGCTCGATACGACGACCCGCCTCGCTGACGAACTGGCCGGCGACTTGGCCACGCTGCTCCGAGGTGCCGTATGAACGCCGCCATGTCGGGCGCCGGCGGCGCAGCGGCGATCCTGGCCGAGTTGCATCACGCCGACCACATCATCAAGGTCATGCTCAACGCCATGACCGGAACACAGAAAGCCAAGGTGCACGAGCAGCTGGCCGCCGCCGGCGTTTCCGGCGAAGGCATGACCAGGGCGAACGAACGCCTCGCAGTGATCGAGGCCGCTGAGAACATTGTGGCGCTGGCGTCGAAAGGCGGTGCAGCATGAGCGCCGCCACCGCTGGAAAACTGTTCAAGAGCGGGAAAAGCGCTGCCGCCGATTGGCTGGCCGAAAACGCACAGCGTCCGAACTCGATCAGCGCTGCCGTCTGCCGCGCGATCCGACTTACTGATGCGGTGCTGCAGTATGAGGCCGTACCGAATTTCCCCGAACTGCTGGCCGCCTGGGAGCGCGGCTTTGATTCCACGATGCGCGCGGCGGCAGCGCCGGCAGATGCGAACGAGTCGGCCAGCTCGATTGCGATGGAACTGCACGACGATGCGGCTGACTTTCTGATGCTGGCCGTCGACATTAGCCGCGGCATCGAAACGTGTCTGGCGTTGGCACAGGCATCCGCCGGCGGCGGCAGCGCCGACCATGACGCCGTTCAGCCGCCCGTGCTTGACTGCGACGAAGCGGAGCGCTTGCTTCGACTGGCCCAGGTATCGGCGCGGCTGCTGTCGGCCGATGCCGAACGACGGCTGAAACAGCGCACTGGCGGTGCAATATGAGGACCCTTGCCGACCTTGCTCGTATCCGCAACGAGTTCGGCCTTGCTCCCATCGGCGGCGTGCTGTGGCTGGGTGTAGGCATGCTGCCGCCCAAGCGCAACGCGATCGAGATTGACCCGGCGCACCTCCCGACGGCGCTTGATTGCCGCGCGGTGGCCGGCCTGGACGTGGTGCTGTTGTTCCCGGGATCGTTGACAAGGTACGGCGCACTGCGCACTCTGTCCGATCGGCTGTATCAGGCCCGGCCTCGGCGCCTGCTGCTGGTCGACAGCGATCACAAGCGCACGGCCTTTTTGAAATTGGCAAAAGCATGATGGCCGATGAAAGCGTTACCGACAGCCTGGCCGGCTTTACCCTGGCCCAGGAGGAAGAGACGGCGCGCGCGGCGCGGATCGAGCTCGAGCGCAACGGGGAAGCGCCGCGCCGCTACAATCTGGGCGCCCAGCGCGGAGAACGCGTTGTCAAGATCCGCTGCGGCGCCGACATCAAACCGCAACCGATC
>JAMFSV010000106.1 GCA_026225455.1 Burkholderiales bacterium
GATGGTTTGCACGATCGAGATGCCGATACTGCTGCCGATGTTGCGCGACAGGCTGTAGATGGCGGTGCCTTCGGCGCGCATGGCGGGAGCCAAGGTGGCAAAGGTCAGGGTGCTCAGCGGCACGAACACCAGACCCAGGCCGATGCCCTGGATCACGCCGGGCCAGATGATATCGCTTTCGGACAGGACTATCGTATAACCCGCCATTTGCCAGAGCGAGAAGATGGTGATGGCCAGGCCGAGGAAGAGCAGGGCGCGCAGATCGACCCGGCCCATCAATTTGCCGGCGACCAGCATGGCGAGCATGGTGCCGATGCCGCTGGGCGCGATCACCAGGCCCGCGGTGGCGACCGGGTAATTCATCAGGCTTTGCAGCATAGGCGGCAGCAAGGCGCGGGTAGCGTAAAGCGTAACGCCCACCACAAAAATAAACACCAGGCCGGTGAGGTAATTTCGATCGGCCAGCAGACGACGATTGAAGAACGATCGTCCCTGCGCGGTTGCCGTATGCACCAAAAAATACAAAAAACTAATGCCGCAAGCTAGCGCTTCGCACCAGATTTCGATCGAACTAAACCAATCCAGTTGTTCGCCGCGATCCAGCATTGCCTGTAGCGAGCCGATCGCAATACTCAGGGTGGCGAAACCGAAGAAATCGAATTTGGTGTTCTGTCGAATAAATTCAGGTTTGATATAGGTGAACACGCCGAACAACGCAAACGCGCCGATCGGCACGTTGATAAAAAACACCCAGCGCCAGTTGTAGCTGTCGGTGAGCCATCCGCCCAAGGTCGGTCCTAGGATGGGGCCGATCATCACCCCCATGCCCCAGATCGCCATCGCTTGCCCCTGTTTCTCGCGCGGGTTGATGTCGAGTAGGATGGCTTGCGATAACGGTACCAAGGCCGCGCCGAACAATCCTTGCAACAGGCGCGCGCCGACGATCATGGGTAAGGAAATGGACACGCCGCACAAGGCGGACGCGGCGGTAAAGCCCAAAATCGAGGCGAGTAATACCTGCTTCTTGCCGAAATGATCGCACAGCCACCCGGTTACCGGCGTGGCAATGGCCGCGGCGACAATATACGAGGTCAGGACCCAGGTGATTTGATCCTGCGAGGCGGACAAGCTGCCTTGCATGTGCGGCAAAGCGACGTTGGCGATGGTGCTGTCGAGGGTCTGGATCAGTGTCGCCAGCATGATCGAGATGGTAATCATGCGGCGATGCGGAACCTCGACGGCGGTCGAGCCGGCAGAAGGATGGGCCGTGTCGCTCATGGCCGGACCCGCTCAGTGCCGTTGGACATCCGTGCTTTAAAGCACGATTTTTGCCAAGTAGGTAATGGCCGGGCTGTACCGGTGCGGGTTTCGGGCAAACCCGGGCGCATCCACGGTACGTTTTGGTGGTGCATGATCCGATTTCGATGAAATGCGAGGGTATCTCATATTCTATTGCTGGATAATATGATGGGCCCTCATGTTTTGTCAAGGCGAGCAAAAAAATCCATGCGACAGGCGGCTCACGCCATAATTGGGGCTATCCCCACGATTTAAGCCATTCCAGCGAATTCCGGTGCGTTCTCATTCCCAAACTTTTTTCGCTTCGCTTTTCCTGGCGCGCCTGGCCGACCAGATCTTGCTGTTTCTGGTGCCGTTGGTGATTTACCAGACCACCCGGAAAGTGTCCTGGTCCGGCCTGGCTTTCACCGCGGAAACACTGCCCAGATATCTGTTCTTCCCGCTCTTGGGTGCGTTGTGCGACCGTATTTCCCCGCTCAAATTGATGCGCGTCAGCCAGATGTATCGCGCCGTGGCGTGTTTGGGCGGCATGGCCGCCTATGCGGTGTTCGGTGGTATCGGCTGGCTGGTGGTGCTGTCGGCCTGCTGCGGGGTGTTGACCAGCCAGGGGGTGGTCGCGCGCGAAGTCTTGTTGCCGCAGATCTTCAAGTCGCAGCGCTTTGAGAAAGTCCTGTCTTACTCACAGCTCGCCGATCAAATGGGGATGGTGTTGGGGCCGATGCTGGCGGCATTGCTGCTGGGCTGGTGGCATTGGCAGTGGGCGGTGGTCGCGGCCGCCATCCTGTTTCTTGCCGCCGATATGGCGTTGGCGCTGTGGCAACGCACCAGCCGGATTCGTTTGAACCATCCCGAGCCGGCTTCGGGGCCGTGGATTTTGCCGCTCAAGACCGCGCTGGCGCACGTGTTGCATTTGCCCGGTTTGAAACAAGTGATTGTGCTGGCCGCCGGTGAAAACCTGATCATCGGCGTCACGCTGGCCACCTCGGCCGCGATGGTGACCGGGCTGCATCATCAATCGGGGCAATACTACGCCGGGCTGCAAACCGCGGGCGCTATCGCCACCGTCATCATTTTATTGGCCGTGGCCCATGCTCCCTGGTCGAGAAAAACGCTGGGCCTGCTGTCTTTTACGGCGATCTTTGCGGGTGGCTTGTGCGCCGGACTGAGCCCGTCGTCTTGGGGTTATGCCGGCGGATTTTTGTTGATCACCGGTTTCGACAAAATGTTCAACGTGTATATCCGCAGTGCCCGGCAGCAGATTATTCCGAGCCAGGATTATGGCAAAACCACCGGCCTGGTGATTTTGCTGAATAACCTGACACAACCGCTGGCCGGTATATTGGTTGCTGTGTTCTCGGCACCGAAGCAGACCGGTTTTGTCATTGTGGGGCTGGCGCTCTGCATGGCTGTCCTGGGGCTTGCCGTCGCGGTTGTTTTGCCTTTTTTCCGGCGGCGCGGGGCTTTAGAGCAGACCAGCGGGATTTGAGACAGACGGTCAGCGATCAAGTGCTTGTCACGTTTTGCCACAGCATCTCATCCTGGTGTATCAAAACGGCACACTTGCTTGAGCAGATCCGTTCCGCTTTATGCCACGGCTTGCTCATGGCTTCAGGGCGCAACCCTGCGCCGTTATGGCATCTCGGCGTCTGCCGTTGCGCTGGCACGCATCTCGCATATTGACTGTGCCGGCTGCGCATATCAGCGTCGGACATCCAAATAACATGCGAGGAGCACGCACATGAATCATTCGGAGATGCAGTATCTGAACACCGAGTTCCCGTTCAAGAAGCAATACGGCAATTTTATCGGGGGCAAATGGCTGGCCCCCGTCGGCGGCGAATACTTTGACAATGTTTCGCCGATTACCGGCGAGCCGTTTACCTCCATTCCGCGCTCGCGCGAAGCCGATATCGAATTGGCGCTGGACGCGGCGCATCGGGCCAAAGGTGCTTGGGGCAAAACCACGCCGGCCGAGCGTGCGAACATCCTGAACAAGATCGCCGATCGTATGGAAGTTAATTTGTCGCGCCTGGCTGTCGCGGAAACCATAGACAATGGCAAACCGCTACGCGAAACCACGGCCGCCGATATTCCTTTGGCCATCGACCATTTTCGTTATTTTGCCGGTTGTATCCGGGCTCAGGAAGGATCGATTTCCGAAATCGACGAAGATACCGTCGCGTATCATTTTCACGAGCCGCTGGGTGTGGTCGGGCAGATTATTCCGTGGAATTTCCCGATCCTGATGGCAACCTGGAAGCTCGCCCCGGCGCTGGCCGCAGGTAATTGCGTGGTGTTGAAACCTGCGGAACAAACCCCGGCGTCGCTACTGGTCATGATTGAATTGATCGAAGATCTACTGCCGCCCGGCGTGTTGAACGTGGTCAACGGCTTCGGTCTGGAAGCGGGGAAACCTCTGGCATCCAGCAAACGTATTGCAAAAATCGCTTTTACGGGCGAGACCGGTACCGGCCGCTTGATTATGGAATACGCGACACCGAATCTGATTCCGGTGACGTTGGAGCTGGGCGGCAAGAGTCCCAATATTTTCTTTGCCGACGTGATGGACCACGACGACAGTTATTTCGATAAAGTGCTCGAAGGTTTCACCATGTTCGCCTTGAATCAAGGCGAAGTCTGCACCTGTCCATCGCGCGTGCTGGTCGAGGAGAAAATCTACGACCGCTTTATCGAGCGTGCGCTCAAGCGAGTCAAGGCCATCAAGCAAGGGCATCCGCTGGATGCACAAACAATGATAGGCGCGCAGGCATCGCAGGAGCAACTCGACAAGATTCTCTCGTATATCGACCTGGGTAAAAAAGAAGGCGCCGAATGCCTGATCGGCGGTGCGCGCAATGCGCTGGGCGGCGAGTTGAAAAACGGTTATTACATGCAGCCGACGGTATTTCGCGGCAACAATAAAATGCGTATTTTTCAGGAGGAAATTTTTGGCCCGGTTTTGTCGGTGACCACCTTCAAGGATGAAGACGAAGCGCTGGAGATCGCCAACGATACCCCCTACGGCCTGGGCGCCGGTGTGTGGACTCGCGACGGCACGCGCGCCTATCGCTTTGGCCGGCAGATCCAGGCGGGACGGGTATGGACCAATTGCTATCATGCCTATCCGGCGCATGCGGCTTTCGGCGGTTATAAGCAGTCGGGCATCGGACGCGAGAACCACAAGATGATGCTTGATCATTACCAGCAGACCAAAAATTTGCTGGTGAGTTATAGCCAGAAACCGCTCGGTTTCTTCTGAGCTATTGCAGGACGTGTTTTACCGCAGGCCGGGCCATCAAACCCGGCCTGCCGGTTGCGCAAGGGCTGGGCTGACGGGCAAGACGGTACCCCGATCTCTCGATCTGGTTGCCGGCCTATAAACTGCTCTATCCCCGGGGCCTGCCTGGCAGGCGCGGTTGGTGGTACATTGGCTCTTCAGGCCATGAAGCGACAGAGGGCATTGTTCCGACCCTTCCTGCGACGATTCACTGGAGAAGACCATGGCAATTCGCGTAGATTCCCCATCCGGCACGCGGCCCAAGCTGGGTGCTTATGCCGGCATGCCCAGTGACGGCCAGTCTCTGGATCTGATCAGAAAATCCCACCAACGCTCTGAAACGTTCGGTCTGGCCGACTCCATGCGGCCCGACTATGGCGTGTTGCGCGCGGCCGATCTGTCGCTCAAACTCGATCAAAATCGCGTGTTATGCAGTCATGCGTTCCCGGTGATGGAAACGCTTTACGAGCAGATCGTCAACACCCACAGCATGATCGTATTGACCGATGCCGATGGCTTGATTCTGCATTCGTTGGGCGATGACGATTTTCTGCGGCGCGCCGATAAAGTGGCATTACGTGCGGGTGCGTTGTGGAGCGAGCAGCAGCAGGGCACCAATGCAATCGGTATGGCCATTGCCGAACGCGATGCAGTTACCGTGTTCGGCGACCAGCATTATTTGCGCGCCAACCAGTTTTTAGCCTGTTCGAGTGTGCCGATACTCGACCCTTTCGGCCATTTGCTCGGCGTGCTTGACGTCACCGGGGATTGCCGCAGCCATCACCAGCACACTATGGCGCTGGCGAAGATGTCCGGGCAGATGATAGAAAATCATTTATTCAGCAGCGCTTTTACCGAAGCCCTGCGGATTCATTTTCATAGCCGCCCGGAGTTTATCGGTACCCTGATGGAGGGCATTGCCGCCTTCGGCGTGGATGGCCGTTTTCTTTCAGCCAATCGCAGCGCCCAGTTCCAGCTCGGCATGCCGTTGGCGGCATTGCACGCGCATACCTTGTCGTCGCTGTTTAATTTATCCAGCGGTGAGTTGATCGACCGGGTGCGTGGCGGCTCTATCGGCGACCAGACGTTTTCGCTGTGCCTGCATAGCGGCGTCAACGTGTTTGCCGGTGTCGAATTCCGCCGCGCCACTCCGGTCGCGGTCCATGCGGGCGATGGCATCGGTGAATCTGTGAATCGTCCGGCAAAACCTGAGCTCAAGTTATCGGGGTTGCGTTACCTGGAAACGGGGGACCTTCAGGTTGCCGACCTGATTTCGCGCTTGCGCAAGGTCATCGGTAAACCGATTCCGATTTTGATCGGCGGCGAAACCGGTACCGGCAAAGAGGTTCTGGCCAGCGCAATCCATCGCGATTCGCCGCGTAGCAGCTTTGACTTGGTCGCCGTGAATTGCGCTTCCATTCCCGCCACCTTGATCGAAGCCGAATTGTTCGGCTATGCGCCGGGCGCATTCACCGGGGCCGCCAAGGGCGGCGGTGCCGGCAAAATTATTCAGGCCGACGGCGGCACTTTGTTTCTCGACGAAATCGGCGATATGCCGTTTGCCCTGCAAAGTCGTTTGTTGCGTGTCTTGCAAGACCGCACCGTAACGCCGGTGGGCGCCACCAAGGCGGTGCCGGTGGATTTCGCCTTGATTTGCGCCAGCAATCGCAATTTGCGTGAGATGGTGCTGCGCGGCGAATTCCGCGACGATCTTTATTACCGCATCAATGGTTTGCTGGTGAACCTGCCGCCGTTACGTGAGCGTACCGATCTGGCCAGTACCGTCGACAAGATATTACGTTCCGAGTGTTACACCGGACGGCCGGTGGGGGTAACCCCCGAGGTGCTGGCGCTTTTCGCCTGTCATCAGTGGCCCGGCAATTTCAGGCAACTGGCCAATGTGTTGCGCACTTCCTGCGCCATGCTGGATGACGATGAAGCGGCGATCGGCATGAAACATCTGCCGCGTGATTTTCTGCAGGAACTGGATGACATAAGGATAGGGGCGCATGCCCGGCCTGCGACCGTGGTTGTGCCCGCGGCCCCGCTGTCGCCTCCGTCGTTGCCCGCAATCGGCTCAGCGGCAGTTGCCGCATCCTCTTTCACCGGCCTGCGCTTGCAGGATCTGGCTTCGTCGGCCGTGGTGGCGGCACTGACGGCGCACGGTGGCAATGTCTCGGCGGCGGCGCGCGCGCTGGGGGTGTCGCGTAATACGCTGTATCGCAAGATGGCGGCGGCTGGGCTGATGAAGAAAACGCAGTAATGTTATCCGCCCCGCACCTATCGCACCCAGCACATGATTAAATCCGGAGAGAAATGAGCGTACCGCAAGCAATATGAAATTTATCTGTAGTAATCCTGAATAAAACAAGATTTTTAATCGATTAAATAAATTAAATCGTCAAACAGCTATCCTGAACAATAAAATCCATCAATCAGTAATTACCTCAATCATCAACGTTTTCCCTAGCTTCCAGCCTTCTTCGCGGCGATATGTCCATCTCATGCGGCAGCGATTTTCTTCATCAGGTTTTTCGTATACTCTGTATGCCGTATAACCTGACCATTCGGACAAGTTATTTGGCATGGTGTGTGCTTAGTAGCTTGCGCCCGCTTCCGGTGCCGTTCAAAAGCTGACCGAACGATCAACTTTTGGGCGTAAGTTTTCAATAGGCTTTCAGCTCGCCCGTTTGTTGGGCGGCGCGGCACAAGTTTGGGTGGTTCGGCCGAGTGTTATTGCTGTCTTTACGCAAAGACCGTCGCCGAGATGTCGTGGCGGCTGTTGCCCTGGCGCTAAGCAGCACGCCGCTTTTACACTGAATTTTTCCAACGGTTTTCCTCGATCAGGGATCTTATGTTGAACAAGACAATGCTTCGTACCTTCGCCTGTACGGGCCTCGCGTGTCTGTTAGTGAAGGGCGCCGCCGCGGCGCCGGTGGCGCCCCGGCAGGTCAAAGTGCTGATCATCTCGATGTTTGGGCCGGAAGGTAAAACCTGGCTCGACCATCTGGGCCAGACTCAGGCGATCGCCGTTCCGGGTTTGTCGCCCGACTATCCGGCGCTGCATTGCACTCGGGATGACGTGTGTGTGATCACCACCGGCATGGGCCATACCAACGCGGCTGCCTCGATGGCGGCGCTGGTGTATTCAAAACAATTCGATTTGCGCAAAACCTACTTCCTGGTGTCGGGCATTGCCGGTATCGACCCGGCCCAGGGCACACTCGGTTCGGCGGCATGGGCACGGTATCTGGTGGATTTCGGTATCCAGTGGGAAATCGATGCGCGTGAAATTCCCGGCGGCTGGAAATCCGGTTATCTGGGGATCAACACCAAGAGCGAGAACGAAAAACCGCCGCTCGACTACCGCACGGAAGTCTTTCAACTGAATGAAGCGTTGCTGCAAAAAGCCTATCTGCTGTCGCGCAATGTGACGCTAAGCGATAGCGCGGAGGCGAAGACCTATCGGGCCAAGTATACCAATGCACCGGCCAATCAAGCGCCGACAGTGATTCAATGCGATACGCTGGCAGGCGACACCTGGGTCTCCGGTAATGCGTTGGGACAGCGGGCGCGCGACTGGACCAAATTGCTGACCGACGGCAAAGGTACCTACTGCACCACTCAGCAAGAAGACAACGCCACCTTTGAGGTGATCAAGCGTGCGGCTGCCGCGGGGTTGGCCGATACCAGCCGGGTGGCGGTGTTGCGTGCCGGATCCGACTTCGATCGCCCGCCCGAAGGGATTTCGAATGTCGACAACTTGCTTAACTATCAGTCGCAAGGCGGTTTTGTGCCGGCGGTGAATAACCTGTACCTCGCCGGTTCACCTTTGGTGAGCGCCATCGTCAAGGATTGGCCGCAATGGAAAAACGGCGTGCCGGCGAATTGAGCATTTAAGCGTGGCGGGCTCAAGCTCGCCACGCTGCCAGCAGGCTGCGCGAAGGTCCTGCCTGCCAACCCTCTTTATCGAGTGAGACACCGTGAATATTGTTCGCAGCTTGTGTGGCATGTCTGTCCTGTTGTTGATCGCTTTTGCTTTGTCGACCAATCGGCGCGCGATACGCCCGCGTACACTGATCACGGCGTTCCTGCTGCAAATCGCCATCGGAGCCTTGGTGCTGTTTGTGCCGCTCGGTAGCGCTGCCTTGGCTGCGGCTGCGCGCGGCATGAACCATGTGCTGGATATGGGTAACCGTGGCATCTCTTTCCTCTTCGGCGGCTTGGTCGATGACAAGATGTTCCAGGTCTTCGGTGGCGGCGGTTTTGTCTTTGCCTTGCGGGTTCTGCCGATGATCATCTTTGTCACGGCGTTGATTGCCGTGCTGTATCACATCGGTGTGATGAAATGGATTGTCAACGGTCTGGGCATCGTGCTGGAGAAAACCTTGGGTGTGAGCCGCATCGAAGCCTGTTCCGCCGTAGCCACCATCTTTCTGGGGCAGAGCGAGATGCCGGCCCTGGTCAAACCGTTCGTCAAAGATATGACGGGCGCCGAACTGTTTGCGGTGATGGCGAGCGGCATGGCCTCGGTGGCGGGTTCCGTGCTGGCCGGTTATGCCGGGCTGGGGGTCAAAATGGAATATCTGCTGGCCGCCTCGTTTATGGCGATTCCGGGCGGCTTGCTGTTTGCGAAAATGATTTTCCCGACCACCGAGCCGAGCCGGGTGCTGTTGGAGAGCCTGAGTTTTGACGAGAAACGTTCGGCCAACATGATCGAGGCCGCCGCCTCCGGTGCCGCCATTGGCCTGAAGATTGCGGTCAATGTCGGTGCCATGCTGATTGCTTTTATCGGCCTGATCGCCTTGTTGAACGCGGCAGTCAGCGGCATTGCCGGGATCTTCGGTTATCCCCTGATTACGCTGCAAAGTATTCTGGGCTATATCTTCGCGCCGCTGGCATGGTTGATCGGCGTGCCCTGGCATGACGCGGCGCTGGCCGGTAACTTTATCGGCGAGAAGATGATACTCAACGAGTTTGTGGCTTACGTCGATCTGTCGCCCTACCTCAAAGGTGCTCAAGCGGTTGCCGCGGCGGGTCTGCATGTGATGGACCCCAAGACGCTTGCCATCGTGTCATTTGCTTTGTGCGGCTTTGCCAATTTTTCTTCGATTGCCATTTTGGCGGGTGGTTTCAGCGCGGTGGCACCTGAGCGCCGTTCGGAAGTGGCGCGGTACGGTCTGCGTGTGGTTGCTGCCGCCACCTTGTCCAACTTGATGAGCGCGGCGATTGCCGGGATGTTCCTTTAATCTGTTCGAGTCCAACACCATGTTCCTTACCCAAGAAATTATTCGCAAGAAGCGCGACAAACAGGCTCTTAGCCGCGCGGAAATTAGCCAGTTCATCCAGGGCATCGCCGACGGCAGTGTCAGCGAGGGCCAGGTCGCGGCTTTTGCGATGGCGGTTTTTTTCAATGACATGAGCCTTGACGAGCGGGTTGCCATGACGTTGGCGCAACGCGATTCGGGCCAGGTTCTGGCTTGGCAAGCACTCAACTTGCCGGGCCCGGTGATCGACAAACATTCCACCGGCGGCGTGGGCGA
>JAMFSV010000107.1 GCA_026225455.1 Burkholderiales bacterium
CCAGCTTGCGGGCGCACCGGCTCGCCGCACGCGTCAATTCGATCGAACCGTTCTATGTGATGGAAATGGTCAAGGAAGCGGCGGCATTGGAGCGCGAGGGGCGCGACATTATTCATATGAGTATCGGCGAACCCGATTTCACCGCTCCCGAGGCGGTGATCGCCGCCGCCGCAGACGCCTTGCGGCGCGGCGTCACCCAATACACCCCAGCGCTGGGCCTCGGCGCTCTGCGTGAGGCGATTGCGGGTCATTACCAAGACCACTACGGCCTCAGCATCGACCCGGCGCGCGTGATTGTCACGGCGGGCGCCTCAGCGGCCCTGCTGCTGGCCTGCACCGCACTGGTCGACCGCGACGACGAAGTGCTGATGCCGGACCCATGCTACCCCTGCAATCGTCATTTTGTGACGGCCCTGGACGGCAAACCCGTGATGATCGCCAGCGGCCCGGACGAACGTTTTCAATTAACCGCCGACTCGGTGGCACGGCATTGGGGGCCGCGCACCCGCGGTGTGCTGCTGGCGTCGCCGTCAAACCCGACCGGTACTTCGATCGCCCCTGACGAACTCGCCAGGCTGGTGGAGGTAGTACGCGCGCGTGACGGTTTTGTGGTGGTCGACGAGATCTATCAGGGCTTGAGTTATGGGCCAGAGCGCCCCGTCAGCGCCCTGTCGCTGGGCGACGACGTGATCACGGTGAACAGCTTTTCCAAGTATTTCAGCATGACCGGCTGGCGGCTCGGCTGGCTGGTGGTGCCGCCGGATCTGGTGCCGGCGTTTGAGAAATTGACGCAAAACCTGTTTATCTGCGCCTCGGCGGTGGCACAGCACGCGGCGCTGGCCTGCTTCAAGCCCGAGACATTGGCCATTTATGAAGCGCGCCGCGCCGAATTCCGCCAACGCCGCGACTTTATCGTGCCGGCTCTGGCCGAACTGGGTTTCAAAGTCCCGGTCATGCCCGACGGCGCTTTCTATGTTTATGCCGATTGCGATCAGATCAACCATGCGGCGCGCGGCGACAGCGCGGCGCTGACCCGGGCCATGCTGCACGACGCCGATGTGGTGCTGGTGCCGGGACGGGATTTCGGCTCGCACGAGCCGCGCAAATATATCCGGCTGTCTTACGCCACCGCCCTGCCGCGGCTGGAACAAGCGGTGGAACGGCTGGCCAGGCTGTTTAATATCCGCTGAGTATTCGTTTAGCATTCGTTGAGTATTTTCGTTGAGTATTCGCTGAACGCAACGACAGAAAACGATAACCGTAATCAGCGACGGGAAAATAGCCTTTCGTCCCACACGGCAGGGCGCGGCACGCCCACCACGATGCTCGCGGCCAGGGGGTGCGCCGGATTGACCAAGACATTCCACTCTTCACGCGCAACCACGGACGGCACCAGCAATATCGCAGTCCGTCGTTCGGCCAGCCAAGCATCACCATAGGTACGCGCGCTGATACTATCCGGAGCGTCCCAGTCGGCGGGCAAGCTTGGCGCCGCGGCACGCTCCACCGCAGTGCCCTCAGGCACCTCGGCCTCGACCACGAGATGCGTATGCGGGACTTTGCCGATACGCGCGTGGACCAGCACTTCGAGCATCGCGCCCGCATAGCTTGTGGCGCCATAAATCACCGGCCGGCCTGAACTATTGAAGCGCCCGCCCACCAGCATGGCGCCGGTACCATCCCACAGCGGATGCCGGCCGTCTGCAATACGGTAAATTCGCATCAGGCAGGAATTCCGTAAAACAGTTTCCACAGCAATTCCTCGACACGCCGCGCGCCAAGTTCGGTCATGGAAACATCCAGCGGGGTGCGTCCCTCCATCAGCGGGTGCGAGGTATTGAGGAACTCCCGCGCATCGGTTTCCGAATCCCACACATACAAGGCAGTGGCAAAGATCCGCGCCAAGCGCTCGGTCTTTTCCGATTCGTCAGGACTAAGCCGATCACGGCGACGTTTAAAGGTGGCTTCCGGAACGATGCGAAACAACAAGATACGGCGCTCTTCAACGGTTCGCGTAACGTGTTCGACACTCGCGCGCAAGGCAGATTTCGGCAGCCCGCTGCGAACCTGATCATCCAGCTCGGCAAACGATGTAGGTCGCGACGTCAGCGCCATGACGAATGCGATTTGTTCCGGCGAAACGATACTCATATCGATGACTCGCGTTGTATCAAGTGATACCACATTATACATCAAACGATACCAGGCCCACTCAACACCCCCTCCGCCCCACACCAGCGAAGCCGAGGGAAATGCCGGACAATAAAAAATGCCCCGCAAGTCGATGACTCGGGGGGCACACTTCGGGGCACTTCGGCGGCACTCACCGCATGCAACGCGGTGCAAGCGGGTCAGAGCGCGTCAAGCGTCCAGCAATCAAACGTCGCTATTCGCCGCAACGGTAGCCGGTTTGGCCGCAGCCGGAGCTTCAGGGGCTTCGGCCGAGGTAGCGGCGGCGCCGGTTTGCAACGGCGCAGTCTTCAAGGGCATCACCATCGCCGTTTGCTGGTTGGTGATGGAAACCTTCATGCCGCGTGCGACGTCGCGCAAACGGGTGCGCTCAGCCATCACCTTGGCGCCGTAACCGCCGTCATCCACCGAGGTAGAGCCGACGTACAGGCGCAGACCAGCCGCGACCGAACCGCCGCGTGCGATACAGTCTTTCAAGACCAGCGCGCCGACGCGGATATTGGGCAAGGGCTCAAGCGCCGCACTGGTGCCGCCGAAGTAACTGAACTTGTCCGAATGTACTTTCGACATCACCTGCATCAGGCCTTGCGCGCCCACGCCGCTTTCGGCGTACGGATTAAAACCCGACTCGATCGCCATCACAGCCAGCAGCAACAGCGGGTCGAGGCCGACTTCGTGGCCGGTATCGAAGGCCGCATGCACCAGTGCATCAACCGGCGTTTCGGCGACGTGATAACGGCGCGAGAGAAAATTGGCCACACGATTCTGTTGCTGCACCGACATCATCACGTTGGTATCTTGCGCATCCATGACGATGTTTTCGGCCGGGCCGAGTTTCGACCAGGGCACCAGGGGAATTGCGTTGCCGGCCGATTGCGCATCTGCATCGCCGTTGTTATCGGCGGCTTGCTGCAGAGGGTTATCCGAGGCGGATCCGGAACGTACGGCCGGAGCGCCGAACGGACGCATCACGCCGAACGACAACCAGCGGCTGACATCGGGACCGGTGGCGGCGGACGCGGCGGACAGCACCGGCATCAGGCGCGCGGCGAGCGCAGCGCGCAAACCAGGCTGCACCCACAAAACCAGGGCAATCAAAACTGCAGTCAAGCCGATCGAACTGAAAAAACGACTGCTGACACGCGTACCATGTTGCAGAACTCGACGCACTGCGGGCGAAATCGAAATCCGCGCCTCAGGTCGCCAGGGTAGCCAAGCATTCATACTAAGATTCTCCATCCTATATGACAGGTTCTTTGCCGTAAGCCGGTGCCGCGCTAACTTGACTACCTGGCACTGACAACACCAGGCACATCGGACAAACAACCCATCAGGTGCGCCGCACGCCAACTTCAGCATGCGCACACCGGAATGGACGGCAGTTGCCGTCGGGCGGGGCCTCGTAGGACTGGGCGTTGCACGCATCACATCTGCGCGCGGCATAAGTCATAACCCAAGCCATACGATAAGAAGGCCGCCAAATGAACCGGCGTACATGAATGAGTACATGACGCCGGGAGTTACGTTGACCTTTTTGCTACGGACCCGCGGTTTACCGCTGGATCGCCATAACTAGCCAAAGACTGGGCCTGCGGGCGGGTCTTCGGCAGGAACAACATCGGTGTCTATTGCCCCGGAAGCGCAGTAGAAGCGCAACGTAAGCAACAACGCACTACTCCGCGCAGCACACCGATTTAATCAAGGGACCCGAACGCGATGGTCCGTCCCTTGGCATAATGTTCGCGGATTTTAGCAGGGTTTTAGTACTGGTCAACACTATGAAACGCAAAAGTCATTACCAAAAGTAATTATGAACACCGTTTACCGGCCGCAGAAGCACGCAAAATCAGCGTTTAGATGAATTGTCAATCTCAGACCCTAACTAACCCTTTGTTACAAGCCGGGTAAAATAGAGGCCGATTGAGCTTGTCCCATCCTGCTTGTCAGGCGCTTTTCCTGACTTGCCGGCTTGTTTTGACACCCGTGCTGCGCCATGGTTCACCCTGCGTCAAAGGCAGCTTGAGCCGCTCGCGCACTTGCCGAATTCCTATGAAATATAAAGACTTACGCGATTTCACCAGCCAACTTGAGCAACTCGGCGAGTTGCGCCGCGTCAGCACCCCGGTTTCGCCGGTACTGGAAATGACCGAATTATGCGACCGCGTACTGCGCGCCGGCGGCCCCGCCCTGCTGTTCGAGCAACCCACCGGGCACACCATGCCGGTACTGGGCAATCTGTTCGGCACGACCCGGCGCGTGGCCTTGGGCATGGGTGTGGAGGGTGGCACGGGAGCGGATGCAAGCCGCGATCACCACGCGGCGCTCGAATCGCTGCGCGACATCGGCCGGCTATTGTCGGCCCTGAAAGAACCTGAACCGCCCAAAGGACTCAAGGACGCCGGCAAACTGCTGACGCTGGCCAAAGCGGTGTGGGACATGTCGCCTAAAACGGTATCGTCCCCGGTATGCCAGGAGATTGTATGGGAAGGCAACGATGTCGACCTGACGCGACTGCCGATTCAAACCTGCTGGCCCGGCGATGCAGCCCCTTTGATTACCTGGGGTTTGACGATTACGCGCGGACCCAATAAGCCGCGCCAGAATCTCGGCATCTACCGTCAGCAACTGCTGGGCCGCAATAAGGTCATTATGCGCTGGCTGGCGCATCGAGGCGGCGCCCTCGATTTCCGCGAATTCACCTTGGCCCACCCCGGCCAGCCCTACCCGGTTGCGGTGGCTTTGGGCTGCGATCCGGCCACTATATTAGGTGCCGTCACGCCGGTGCCGGACACCCTGTCCGAATATCAGTTTGCCGGCTTGTTGCGCGGCGGCAAGACCGAGCTGGCGAAATGCCTGACTCCGGGACTGGAAGGATTGCAAGTCCCGGCGCGCGCCGAGATCATATTAGAAGGGTTTATTTATCCGGAAGCCGCAGGTCACGCGGCCGCCGCCACGCCAAGCGGCACCCCGGCGCGGCCGACGCGCGGCGTGGCCGCCACCTACGAACATGCGTTGGAAGGTCCATACGGCGACCACACCGGCTATTACAACGAACAAGAATGGTTTCCGGTATTTACCGTCGAGCGCCTCACCATGCGGCGCGACCCTATCTATCACTCGACCTACACCGGCAAACCGCCCGACGAACCGGCGATACACGGCGTCGCACTCAACGAGG